>JAGXRX010000014.1 GCA_018335655.1 Erysipelothrix sp. | reverse complement strand
CGTGAATCTTTCACATCTTTAAGTACACGAGCACCAAAATCTAGTAGTGTTTTATTGTTAATAAGAATGTTAGCTTCAATGTCATTGGCACCTAAATTAGTAAGGTAATCAAACCACTGTGATGGTGTCCAAGGCAAATTCTTTGAGACATGTTCAATAAATGAGGCATCAAGAAGAATTGGTCGAATATTAGGTTCTGGAAAGTAGCGATAGTCTACTGCACTCTCTTTAGAGCGCATTGCAACGGTTGTTTTTAAGTTTTCATCATAGCGACGTGTTTGCATTAAGACCACTTCACCGCTATCAAGTAAATCATTTTGACGCTTTATTTCAGCTTCAATGGCTTTATCAATATTGTTTAAAGAGTTTAGATTCTTAATTTCAACTTTAGTTCCAAATGCATCTGAACCAGCTTCCTTAAGTGAGATGTTAATATCACAACGCATTGAACCTTCTTCCATCTTACCATCAGTGACATCTGCAAAAATAAGTAGATTACGAAGTGTACTGACATATTCTTTTGCTTCAAGTGCACTACTCATATCAGGTTTTGATACGATTTCAATGAGTGGTACGCCTGCACGATTATAGTCAATAAAAGTATGTTCATCAATATGATATTGTTTTGCGGTATCTTCTTCCATATGGATACGATCTAGGCGAACATGCTTTGTCTCCCCTTCAACAACAATATCAAGATAACCGTCCTTACCAACTGGATGAAATTGTTGCGTAATTTGAAATCCTTTAGGAAGATCGGAATAATAATAGTTTTTACGATCAAACTTGAGTAAAGGATCAATCTTACAATGTGTCAGTACACATGCACGAAGTGCTAGTTCAACTGCTTTTTGATTTAATGTAGGTAATACTCCAGGATGTCCTAAATCAATTTCATTCACATGAATATTTGGAATATCATTTATGGTATTTTTTGATCCTGAAAACATCTTTGATTCTGTTTTTAACTCACAGTGAATTTCTATTCCAATGACTACATCTCTTTTCATAATAACTCCTTTACACAGGACTCAACGGCCAATGCCAACTTAAACATAGTTGCTTCATCTTCAACCTTACATGTGATGTTAATTCCATTAGGAAGTCCTTTTACAGGAAGTGAAGGAATAGTAATTGAAGGTGTACCTGAGAAGTTAGAAATCACCATATAGTTCTCTGCAATAAGATGAGTATTTGATAAGACATTGGTATTTGCCCCTTCAAGAAGTGGTGCACATGATGATGTGGCAGGTGCAATTAACCCATCACACTCATTAAGCATTTTTGTAAACTCATCCACCACCACTCGTCTTACCTTTTGAGCTTGACGGAATAATTTTTCTTGATTTTCATCTTTAAGACCATAGCTACCAATGACAAATCGTTTGCGAATCAAAGGACCAAATCCAACAGTACGTGTTTTAGTCATGATATCTTCAACATCCTCACCATCTTGAGTCAAACCAAAGTTTACCCCAGTTAAGTTAGAATGATTTGCGGTTGCTTCACAGTTCGCAATAATATAGTAAGTTGGTAAACATGCACGAAGTAAGTCTTCGTCCATTGAAATTGATTTAAGAATGGCTCCCTTCTTAACAAGAGCATTACAAACAGCTTCAAAGTTTTTAAGTGTTTCTTCATCATTGACTGCATTCACAACATCTTCAAATATTCCAAACACCTTCCCCGAAACATTATCATTAAGTGTTTCTAAAGTATTAGTTGGACAAACAGGAAGTGTTGTTTGATCAAGAGGATCAACACCTGACAACACATCGCACATGAGTGCTGCTTGAGTAACATTAGATGTAAAGTAACCAACATGATCGAGTGAAGAAGCATAAGGAATAATACCATAGCGAGAAATACGCCCATATGTCGGTTTAGTTCCAACTACCCCAACAAATGAAGCTGGTTTTCTTACACTATCTCCAGTATCTGAACCAATGGCATAATCCACAGCTTTCGCTGCCACAACCACTGCAGAACCAGAAGATGAACCTCCTGCTTGACGAGTTAAGTCATGAGGATTGCGAACAATACCATTGAAAGATGCTGTTCCTGTACCTCCCATACCAAGTTCATCAAGTGATGTCTTCGCAACAATAACACCACCTGCTTGTTTAATCTTATGGACAATCGTAGCACTGTATGGTGGGATATAATTTGAAAGAAGTTTTGAACCACCCGTTGTAAGAATTCCTTTAGTAATAACATTATCCTTCAAAGCTACTGGAATATTACTAAGTAAACCTTCATGAGTTTTCTCATCATTTTCAATGATTGTGACACATGCATTAGTACTAGCTTGAATCTCTTTAAGTTTCAATATTGAAGTTGTCTTATCCATTATTTCACCACCTTAGGCACTAATACATACCCTTCTTTTTGAACATGAGCATTCATTAAAGCCTCAGCTTGTGTGATTTCATGATCGACTTTATCTTCACGCATTTGCGTTAAAGGCATTTCAAAAGGATACACCATCGGTTCTACATGTGTCGTGTCAATCTTTTCAAGAAGTCCTAAAAGATTGATTAAACTCTCAAACTCAATGTGAATATTGTTAACTTCTTCTTCACTTAAACTAAAGTTAAGTTCTGTTGCTAAGGCTAATATTGTTGCTTTGTCCATATTTAATTCAAGTAGATGATTGTAAATTCATCATCATTCGCTTTCTTTTCTATTAATACTAAAGTTGAATTTAAGTTTTTGATATGAATCTTTATATCCATTCTTCGCTCTTCAAAATCATTCACTTCATTTAAAACAATCTGGGTAAGTGCTAACAACTCAGTATAAGTTTTTACATTTGAGTTTACTTCAATGATCATCGTATCAATTCGCTGATTCACAACACGTGCTTTCGCAAACACACCAATTGCTTCTGGAAGTAGTGTTTGAAGTCTACTCTTGAGCTGTAAGAACACACTATGCGTTAAAGGATCTAGTTCATTAGAGGCATTGGATGGAATGAGTAACCAATACTCATTAAGTGATGTAATCTGACCTGATCGAGACAAGAATAATCCTTCTCCAATCATTCCACCAGGTAGTATAGCATCCACACTCGCTAATGAATAGAGGGTAATGTAAATAGGAACATCGCCAACTCCTGCTAAGGATCTTAAATAACTCTCAAGTTTTCTTCCCATATCACTTCCATATTCATACATCCGCTCTGCACTCACATTAACACGTCCAAGACCAACACTTTGTGAAGGATTTAAGACAATAGCTATGGATATACCAGCTAAAGAAAGTTCATCGCCACGTTTTTGCATAAAGTTAAGTTCTAAAACGTCACTCACAAGCACAGCATCTAAAATATCTTCTCCAGTTCCTGAAGGAAAAAGTGAACCTGATGGTGGATTAAGTCCAATAGGATTGGTTGCAGATTCACGACGAACTAATGCTGCAAGTCGACTTAATGTTATTATTTTCCCTTCCGCAAGCGAATACTCTGAAACATCAAAATGTTGTTTACTTAACTCAACAAGTCTTGAACCAACTTCAAGTGCTTGATGAATTGGTAAGTATGTACCATGATATGAGCGATTCACAGAAGGATTAAAATCATCCACAATGGCATAATCCCCTTCTTTACGGATAATATTTGGATTTTCACCATTTTGTGAAGGGGCACAAGCACTCAAAAACAGTAAACCACATAGTAGACTTACGATTTTATGTTTCACGATTGACCACCTCCATGAATTCTTCTTCATTCATAATCTTAACCCCTAATGACCTTGCTTTGTCAAGTTTTGATCCAGCTTCTTCACCTGCAATCAAGATATCTGTGAGTTTTGAAACCGATCCACTGACTTTTGCACCATGTTCTGTCAACCATTGTGTCGCTTGAGAACGTGACATCGAAACCATCGTTCCTGTCAAAACACATGTTTTATTTAAAAAGGAGGATGTCTTTATGACTTTTGCTTCTTCATTCATATTAACACCATATGATTTAAGTTGATGTATAAGTTCAATGAATGAAGGATGAGACATTGTTTCAACACATGATTGTGCCATCACAGTCCCTATTTCTTTAATACTTGTTAAATCTTCTACTGATGCATTCATTAAAGCATCCATACTTAAGAAATGCTGTGCCAATGTTTGGGCTGCTTTTTGCCCAATATGGCGTATACCTAAACCATAAAGAAGTTTAGAAAGCGGTTGTTTCTTTGAAAGTTCAATGGCTTCAATTAAAGCATCAACACTCTTAGATGCAAATTTCTCTAGGGATAAGATTGTTTGAGTGTGATTCTTAAGTAAGTAAATATCCCCAACAGTTCTTAGAAGTTGAGCTTCATAGAGTTGAGCAATCTTTCTTTCTCCAAGTCCATCTATATTTAGTGCATCACGACTCGCATAGTGAATCATGGATTCTACGACACGTGCTTCACAGTTAGGATTGACACAATAAACATCGACTTCCTGTGGATCTGAGAAAGTTGCTTCAAGACACACAGGACATAAACCATCAAATACATACACCTCTTGTGATGAGCGATGTTCAAGGTTTACACGAACAACTTCAGGAATAATATCTCCTGCCTTGCGTACAATCACACGATCATTAACTCGAATATCTTTTGAAGCAATGTAATCAAAATTATGAAGTTGAGCAAACCCAACATTAGTTTGAGCTACAATAACTGGTGTTAAGCGAGCATTTGGAGTAATCTTTCCTGTTCTTCCTACAGTTAAGAAGATGTCTTCAAGGGTTGTTTCTACTTCCTGTGCAGAAAATTTATAAGCAATGGCCCAGCGAGGTGTTTTCGCGGTAAATCCAAGTCTTGCTTGGGCATTAAAGTCATTGACTTTAATCACCACACCATCAATATCAAATGGAAGACTATCTCTTTGAGCATCCAGTTCTAGTACCACATCATACACATCTTTAATCGATGTACAAAGTTTGGCCATATCACTCACTTTAAATCCTAATGATTTAAGAAATGTTAATGCTCCAAAGTGAGTTGTGATATTGAAATCACGGGCATTCACTAAATTATAAGAGAACATTGACAGTTTTCTTTTCGCAACAAGTTGTGTATCAAGTTGGCGAATTGAACCCGCCGCTGCATTACGGGGATTCATAAATAGACTTAATCCACTAATCTCACGTTGTTGGTTAAGCTGTGCAAATGCCGCCCTAGACATATAAACTTCACCACGGACTTCAAGATTAGTTTTCTGAGGGATTGTTAGTGGGACATCATAAATAGTTTTAATGTTTTCGGTGACATTTTCACCAACGAATCCATCACCACGTGTTGCTGCGGTTTTAAGTTGACCGTCTTCATACCATAAAGACATGGCTAACCCATCAATCTTAACTTCAACCACATACTCAACGTCGCTGACAACACCACGAACACGACCATCAAAGTCAACTAAATCTTCATATGAATACGCATTCCCTAAAGAAAGCATGGCTTGTTGATGAGTAACCTTTTCAAAGCCTTCTAAAACAACCCCCCCAACACGTTGTGTAGGAGAACTTGGATCTACCCACTCTGGATGCTGTTTTTCAAGAGAAACAAGTTCTTGAAAAAGCGCATCATAGTGAGCATCACTAATTGACGGCTGATCTAAGACATGATATTCATGATTGTATTGATTCAATAATGATACAAGTGACTTCATTCGCTCGTGACTCATGTTTGAAGCTCCTTTTTCGATCTTAGTGCAGGATTAGGAATCATTTTCTTTATACCATGAGGAAATTTAAATGCGATGGTCATGATTGCTCCTTCAATCGCAGTTACAATCCCTTCACCAAACTCAGTATGAACTACTTCTTCCTTAACCACATATGGAATATTGATTTTATCTTGAAGACGAATTGGAACAGTTTGATTTGATGATTTAATATTTAAAAGATTAGATCGTGAAACAACCTTATTGACATGTTCAATACATGTCTCATCAATTTCATCCACAAATCTTGAAGCTTGTTTAGGACGATCAAGCACAAAAGAATGACCTGCACTATCCGTAATGAATAATTTCTTTTTAGCGCGTGTCATCGCTACATATGCAAGCCTGCGCTCTTCTTCTAAAGCATGCTTACCCTCTGATAAACTACGCTCATTAGGAAAGACTCCCTCACAAAACTCAATAAGAAAGACATGTTCAAACTCCAAACCTTTAGCTGCATGAACAGACATAAGTGATACATGATCTTGATGAAGCATTGTGCTCTTATCTGTGTATAGTGCAACAAGTTGTAAGTACTCATCAAGTGTTGATTCAGGATAAATATTCATGAATTCAGTTGCATCATTCATGAGCTCCTTAACGTTTTCAATACGCTCAAGTTCATTATCTTCTTCAAGCATTTGTTTTAGTCCACTCTTAGAAAAGACATGTTCAAAGAAAGTGACAACTCCAAATGACTCAGAAACCATTAGTGACTCAATAAGTGACATAAACTTATCGAGTGCTGCGTTAACCTTTGGTGTAAACTCACGATACATAGTTGCAGCTTCAAAATAGGATAATCCACGCTCATAAGCAAATGAGGTTAAAGTATCCACAGTCTTCGGACTTAAACCACGTCGTGGGGTATTAATAATCCTCATAAAGGATAAATCATCCCCAACAACGACTGCACGTGCATACGCAAGCATATCCTTCACTTCCATACGATCAAAGAAGCGTTGTCCTCCATAAATCATGTATGGAATATGATGATTTCGACATGCTTTTTCCATTTCTCGGGAAATGTAGTTAGAACGATACAAGATTGCACTATCACGATAATCAATGCCATTGTTTTTAAGTTCTTTTAAGCGACGAGCAACCCAATCGGCTTGCTCACTCTCTTTTGGAAAAGAATGATGTTCGATCTTTATTGCGGAATCATTCGTTGTGAAAAGATCTTTATCAACACGCATGATATTATTGCGAATTAAAGAGTTTGCACCATCGAGGATAGACTTTGTTGAGCGATAGTTCTGATTTAAGACAATACTTTCACATGGCGCAAAATCACGCTCATAATTAAGAATAAAGTTAACATCTGCCCCACGCCACGTATAAATGGTTTGATCAGGATCTCCCACGACATAAACATAGTTATCATGTGACTTTAAAAGTCTTAGCATTTCATATTGAATATGATCAACATCTTGAAACTCATCCACATGAATGTAATGGAATCGTTTTTGCCATTTTTCACGCACACTTGGTGAACTCTTCAACATCAATACATTCTTTAAAAGTAAATCATCAAAATCAAGATAATACTTATCATTACATACTTTTATATAACGTGCATAAATCTTCGCAAAGTCTTGAAACGTTTCATTGGTCCCCGCAAGCATCATTGCACGCTCTGGTGTAATATCTCCACCTTTTTGTCCAGAAATATAGTGAATTAGTGAGGCAGGTTTATACTTATTTCTTTCAAACCCCATATCTTTCATAATTTGGCGAATTAATGATTTTTGATCATCTTCATCCATAACGGTAAAATTCTTTGGCCATTTCAAAACATCAATATCCTCACGAAGCATTCTTACGCATAATGAATGGATTGTTGAAATAGTTGAAGAGCGAATTAAGTCACCTAATTCACTGAAAAGACGTTGTTTCATTTCATTGGCTGCTTTGTTTGTGAAGGTAATTGCGAGTATTGATCGTGGTGATACATCAAAAGCACGTATAAGATATACGATACGTGATGTTAAGACACGAGTTTTACCACTCCCTGCTCCCGCAATGATTCGAACATACTGCGAGGTGGTTGTGACGGCTGAAAGTTGTTGAGGGTTTAAATGTGTTAGTTCCATAGCTTTAACTATTATATCAGAGAGAGCACAATCAGTCAGTAAGGATATGCTATAATGCTAAAGAGGTATTTATGAGAAAAGCAAAACATTGGCAAGATTACACCATTCTTGATGCAGGTGATCAAGAAAAACTAGAAAAAATTGGACCGTACGTGATTGTTAGACCTGATCCTGTTGCGATATGGCCAAAACAAAAACCACAACTATGGAATAAGGTTGATGCATCCTACACTCGCTCTAAACAAGGTGGTGGTGCGTGGACACTACATTCATCGATGAAAGATGAATGGATACTTCCTTACAAGAAACTAAAATTTACTGTTTCACTCACCAATTTTAAACATTTTGGTTTATTTCCTGAACAAGCGACAAACTGGGATTGGATGCAAGAAAGCATTAAAGCATCCGCTCGTACAGATTTAAAAGTTCTTAATCTTTTCGCATACACTGGAGGGGCAACCCTTGCATGTGCACAATGTGATGAAGTTAGTGAAGTTGCACACGTCGATGCAAGTAAAGGCATGGTCGATTGGGCTAAGCAAAACTCAACACTTAATAACTTAAGTCATAAAACCATCCGCTATTTTGTGGATGATTGTGTTAAATTTGTAAATCGTGAAGTAAAACGTGGTCGACGTTATGATATTGTCATCCTTGATCCCCCATCTTATGGTCGTGGACCAAACAATGAAGTATGGAAAATTGAAGAACAACTCGTTCCTTTACTTCAATTAATTAAGCAAGTTCTAAGTGATGAACCACTATTTGTTTTACTAAATTCATACACCACCAATCTTAGCGCTAGTGTTATTGAAAACATACTACGTTGTACTTTAGGAGAAAACGTGAGTGTTGAGGAAATAGGACTTCCAATCAATGATAGTGATCTTGCATTACCAGCTGGTGTTAGTGGCATATGGAAGCCTTAAATCTTAATGTATTATTTGAAGACAATCATGTGATTGTGGTTGAAAAACCACCCATGATGCCTGTAAATCAAGATGAATCCTTGGACGAGTCTTTACTTGAACATATAAAACAGTACATCAAGACTACACGAAATAAACCTAATGAAGCCTATGTGTCACTCGTTCATCGCCTCGATCGTCCTGTTGGTGGTGTTATGGTGTTTGCCTTGTCTGCGAAAGCTGCTTCACGATTGAGTGAAAGTGTTCGCTTAAATCAGTTTGTTAAACGCTATGTAGCGATTACTGCACGACCATTAAAACCTGGTACTTTAGTCGATAATCTACTAAAAGATGAGAAAACAAACACAACAATCATACATCCTAAAGGAAAAAAATCTGAACTTATCATTGAAGCAGTTGATACCTTAAGTGATCAAACATCGCGACTTTGGATTAGATTAGTAAGTGGGCGATCTCATCAGATTCGTGTGCAGACCGCATCACGGTTTTCACCCATTCTATATGATCAAAGATATAATCCAAAGACAAAACCAACTCATCCTATCGCATTGTTTGCCTATGAACTTTCATTTCCACATCCAACGAAGAAAGATATACTAACATTTAGTTTACCATTGCCCCAAAGGCATCCATTTACACTCTTTAAAGACTAAACGACATCCCTAAGGATGTCGTTTGTGCGTTATAACTCTAATAAAATGAGGAATCAGTAACTAAGAGTATATATGTCTACTAATCTTTCAATTTAGGATCAAGAACATCTCGAAGTCCATCTCCTAAAAGGTTCAAAGATAAGATTGTAATCATAATTGCTAAACCAGGATAGGTTGTCAGATGAGGATGATCACGAATAAAGTGACGTCCAGCATTAAGCATTGAACCCCATTCTGGATTTGGAGGTTGGATTCCTAAACCAATAAAGCCTAATCCAGCAGCAGAGAGTATTGCACCGGCTACACCAATCGTTGATTGGACAATAACTGGAGCTAAAGTATTTGGAATAACATGTTTAAGAATAATACTCACATTTGTTGTTCCCATAGCTCGTGCTGCCTCAATGTATTGCATTTCTTTAATTGACATTACGTTTGCACGTACGATACGAGCATAAGAAGGAATACTACTTACACCAACCGCAATCATTAGATTTGTAATACCTGGACCTAATACAGCTACAATTGATATTGCTAATAATATTGTAGGTACCGCAAGCATCACATCCACAAGGCGCATAAACAAAGTGTCAAATATACCTCCAAAATATCCTGAGACTGCTCCAATAAAACCTCCTACAAATAATGCAATGCCAACCGCAATAAATCCAATTTGCAGTGAAATCCGTGATCCATAAACAACACGTGAAAATATATCACGTCCAAAATTATCAGTTCCAAACCAATGAGTTGAGTTTGGTTTTACAAATGTTGCATTTAAATCTTGCGCTCTAAAGTCATAAGGTGCAATCACGTCTGCAAATATCGCCACTAAAATAAGGAACACTAGAATGACTAAACCTATAACAGCAGCTTTGTTTTTACGTAAGCGATGCCACGTTTCTAACCATAGACTCTGTCTTTTTTCGTTATAAACAGACATAAATGTTCCTTTCTATTTGTATTGTGCACGTATCTTTGGATCAAGGAATGCATACATAATATCGACAAATAAGTTAATGATACTAAAAGTAAAGGCAATCATAAGCACACCACCTTGAACAATCAACATATCCCTTTGTCTAATCGCATCAACCATTAAGCGTCCAACACCAGGGATTGAAAAGATTGTCTCAGTGACAATAGCCCCTCCTAATAAGAAACCAAACTGTAGCCCAACAATCGTAACAACAGGAATGAGTGTATTGCGAAGTGCATGACGTACAACCACAGTGAACTCACCTAAGCCTTTTGAGCGTGCTGTTCGGATATAATCTTGACGATATACCTCCAACATACTTGAACGCGTCATCCGTGCTACAATCGCTGCAGAACCAGTACCTAAAGTAAGCGCTGGGAGTATCATTTGTTGCCAGGTGTTAAATCCAGAAGATGGTAGTATCCTAAAAGTCACAGAGAATAAGATTATAAGTAATATTCCTTGCCAAAATATCGGCATTGATACTCCAATAAGGGCAAAGAACATCGCAATATTATCAACCCAAGTATACTGTTTAACAGCAGAGATAATTCCTAGTGGAATGCCTATTGATATTGACACAAGAACCCCAAGTAAAGCCAACCTCAAAGTATTCGGAAATTTTGAAACAATTTCATTTGTGACTGGTCGATTTGTCACATAAGAGCGACCTAAATCTTGATCAACCACAATGTTTTTTACGTAATTAAAGTATTGAACAAGAAAAGGATCATTAAGTCCTAATTCTTCTCGAAGTTGATCAATACTTTCTTGTGAAGCTGTTTCACCTAAAATTGTGATAACAGGGTCTCCTGGTGTAAAATGAATCATCGTGAACACAAGAAATGACACACCTATCATGACAGGTATTACTAATAAAATTCGTCTGAAAATGTATTTGACCATAGTTCACCATCCTATTCATGAGAAACTCAAGGGCCATAAAATTATGACCCTTGAGAAAAATATAAATGTTTAAATCTTATTCGCTAAATGAAACTTTATCTAAACGGTGATGTCCAGCTGGGTGTTGTAAGAATCCACGAACTGAACTATGTGTACCACTAATATTCTCACCAGTCCATGTGAATACCCAAGGGGCTTCATCACGAATGATTTCTTGAGCTTCTTTGTATGCCGCAAGACGAGCAGCTTGATCAGTCGTTGTACGACCTAAGTCAAGAAGTTCATCCACACGTGCATTCGCGTAGAATGTACGGTTTCCAGGTGTTCCTTTTGCGGAAGAATGGAATAATGCAAATAGACCATAGTCAGCATCTGCAGTCACAGTTGTCCATCCAAGGATAAACATGTCATGTAAACCAGCAGCTGTATCAGCTAAGTATTTGGACCACTCAACTTCAACGATTTCAACTGTAATACCAACCGCTGCAAGTTGATTCTGAACAATTTCAGCAATCTGTACACGTTGTAAGTTATCATTCGTCCAAAGTGTTGTGGTGAAACCATCTGCATATCCTGCATCAGCAAGTAATGCTTTAGCAGCGTCAACATCACGATCCCAACCTTCTAAATCCATGTTAGCTCCAAAGACGTTTGGTCCTAGAGGACCTTTTGCTGGAGAACCAACACCTGCATATACAGTATTAACAACCGCTTCCATATCAATGGCTAAGTTAATCGCTTGGCGAACACGAACATCATTAAATGGTGCTTTTTCAACGTTAAATCCAATATATGTTACTGATAAGTTTGCATCACGTACAAGTGTAAGTGTAGGATCTGCATCAACACGACTTACGTCTGCAGGTTGAATATCAAAAATGATATCTGCTCCACCAGTTTCTAATTCAATAGTACGTACAGTATTATCAGGAATAATTCTAAATACGATTTCACGTAGTAATGCTTTTGTAGCATGGTAATCATCAAAGCGTTCTAAAGTAACCTTTTCATCAAAATCCCATGACACGAACTTGAATGGTCCTGTTCCAACTGGATTAGTACCATAGTCTTCCCCGCCTTCAGTCACTGCTTTCTCATTCAGAATAGCCATTGCTGGGTGAGCAAGATGTGTTAGTAATGGTGCAAATGGACGAGTTGTCGCTAAACGAATCGTGAGATCATCGACAACAGTAATCGATTCTTTATCAAGAGGTCCTACAATATGACCAATGAATGCAGATGCAAGAGCACGCTCAAGTGTGAACTTCACATCACTTGCCGTGAGTGGTTCTCCATTATGGAAAGTCACTCCAGCTTTTAGCTTAAACTCAAACGTCAAATCATCAATTTGGGTCCAAGAAGTTGCTAAAGCAGGAACTAGATCCAAACCTTCCGTTTGATAAATTAAAGTCTCATAAATTTGACGATGCACTCGGCTAGAGGCTTGGTCATTTGATCCGTGAGGATCAAGAGTAACAGGGTTTCCACCCATTGCCACCACTAAAGAATCTTTCCCTGGTGTTGGTGTCGATGGAGCACATCCAGCTACCAATAAACCAAAGATGATTCCCAGTGATAATAGTATCGCTGATTTCTTCTTCATCATTTGTCCTCCTATGTAACAAGTTTCCTAAATTATAGAGATGTTACATTCACAAGTCAAGAAAATTATTATATTTAGTGTAATATTTTACATTGTGTGTGTTGTAATTTGTTACATAGATATACAAAAATAAACCCTTGAATGATCAAGGGTTAACGAATAAACTGTAATATTGCTTCTTTTTTTGATTCTGTATCTTGATAACCTAAGTCATAAAGGGCATTAAGTTGATCATAATCTCCAGAGAATCGCTTAACTCCAAGATCTTTACTTGGTCTTAAGAATATCGCTTCTTGTTTTTCCTCAAGTGCTTCTACTTTTGCTTTTTCTTCATAATAGATTCCTGTACGAAGTCTAAATTGCTTACGCATGATTGGAAAACGTGCATACATTAAGTCTAGTACAAATTGAAGAAATGGTGAGTTTTGAGGTCTCACAAAGTCTTTATCTTTCGTAGTGATAACAATATGACGATCACACCCATTAGCAAGTGAGCGATCTATCGCAATCATACTCGTTAACCCTGCATCAAGATATCGTTTCTTACCAATACGCACTGCACGACCAGCAATTGGTAAAACACAGGATGCATGGACAAACTTCCATTCTTTATCTAAATCTTTATTCTTAAGCCATAACGTTTTTTGATCATATAGATCATAGATTCCAATTTCTAAAGGAATCGATGAGTTAATGACTTTATTCATATCAAGTTTTAATGTTTTTTGAACAATTTCTTTGAACAAAAAATTGTAACCCACCGGAGCAAGTTCTCTAATCATTGGACCCCAACCAACATTTTCTTTCTTTGAAGCATAATCAACAGCTAATAGTTTTAATGCATCATTTTCATCAGCAACAAAAAGTGTTGCAAGCAATGCCCCAGAAGATACACCTACTACAAAATCAACTGATACTTGATTATCTTTAAACCAACGCAGGACACCTGCGGTATAGGCAGCTCTTAACCCGCCACCCTCTAAAACTAGGCCTAATTTACTCATAACGCTCCTTATAGCATTGTCGCAAAGACTCGTAATAAAGCTCTAAACACCTTAAGAATCAAAGAGGTTTCTGCAACATATTTCTTTGTGATTATAACACATTCTTTCATTGTCTTATCAAAATCATCGCTCATAAGTTGGATAATCGAACTCTTATAGACCATAACACCACATTCAAAATGTAGATAGTATGAGCGGTAATCCATGTTGGTTGTTCCAAGTGTTGCTACTTCATCATCAATAATCATCATCTTCGCATGAACAAATCCAGGTTCATATTCAGCAATGATAACTCCTGCATTGATAAGTGATTCATAGTACGAGCGTGTCACTTCAAAGACAAGCCGCTTATCTGGAACATGCGGAACCATGATCTCTACCTTAATACCACTTTTTGCTGCAATGATTAATGCATTCTTCATAATATGGGAAAGGATAAGATATGGTGTTTGAATTTTTATACTTTTGTTTGCTAAGTTTATAAGATGTAAATGAACACTTTCACCAACAGCCTCTTCATCTGTTGGAGAATCGGAAAAAGGTTGAATATATCCGTCATCTTCCATACTATTCTCGAGTAAGTATGATTTAATATCGATATCTTGTTTACTAACATATTGATACATCGTTAAAAACATAATGGTGAGAGAACTTACTGCTTCCCCCTCAAGCATAATCGCATTGTCTTTCCAATGACCAAAGCGCTCAATTACATTGATATATTCATCACCAATATTAATGCCCCCAACAAACCCAATTCGATTATCAACAACACAAATCTTGCGATGATCACGATTATTCATGAATATGGCAAGTGATGGTCTCAAAGGATTAAAAAATACAAGCTTAACTCCAGCATTTTTTAGATTTTGTGTTGTTTGGGTTGATAATTCTGAGGAACCAAAGTCATCAACAACAAATAACACTTCAACACCTTCTTGCACTTTACTAATGAGAATCTTAGAAATACTTTCAAGCATTTTTCCATCTTTCACAATGAAATACTCAAGGAGTATAAAGTGCTTAGCTTGTTTGAGCGCTTCACACATCATGACAAACTTATCTTCACCTAATGGTAAATACATACTTTGAGTTTTCGCAAATAATGGAAAATATGTTTGAGTTCTTAGATAGGTGATTAATTTTTTCCAACGCTCTAGTGATTGTGGCATATCATCGATAAGTTGTGTATCATCCACTTCAAGATATGGTTTTGTAGAGTCCATAAGCATCATCTCTTTTTGAAGTGCTTTTGGAACTTTCTTCCCACCAAAAAGTAGATATAATAATCCTCCAAATAGCGGAATGAATAAAATCATGATTGTCCATATCAATTGGTATGAAGGGTTATCATCACGATTCAATACTATAATGACTGTGACATAACTCAAGATTACAAAAAAAGTGTACAACCCAAACAAGTGTTGAGAGAGCTGATACACAATCGACATTAGTAAAGCGAGCTGCAGAAAAAAGGCAATCGCAATGATTAATGGTTTAGAGATAAGTTTTTTTCGTATTGCCTTGCGTTTCATGTTTTTTTATAGTTGGTTGTATTTTAAGATGTAATCAATTACTTCATCAACCTTACTTACTTCATAATTTGCTTCTGCACGAACTAATGCATCGCCATGATCCATAGCGAAACTATGCGGAGTAACTTTAAACATTGAAATATCGTTATAAGAATCTCCAACCACTGCGATTTCATCTAATTTTAAGTTTAATACTTTTGCTAGATGCAAGACACCAGTACCTTTATTCACATTCTTACTCATAATCTCAATGTATTGAGGAGATGAATAAAACCAATCATATGAATAATCCGATAAATACTCAACCATTTCTTGAGTAAATGCATCACGCTCTTCTTGAGTATTGCATGTGACCACCGCTTTAACAAACGGATGATTATCTGCTTTTCGATATTGATGAATATCATGTTCATAAAGATGGGTTATCTCTTTGCGTGTAAGCATAGTTTGAAATAAGTCATACATCCATCCTGATGGGCGTACAAAGACATGATGTCCACGATCATCGATAAATAGAATGTTTACATCAAAATTAGTTTTTTGATATAGCGTATGTAACGCTTTCACAAGTGTTTCTTCAATCGGAAATGAAACAAGAACTTCATTGTCAATCATCACTACCCCACCATTTTGACCAATTCCATCAACCTTTACATTGAGCTTTGATTCAAGATAATGAGCCGTAAGATGATCACGACCACTTGCCATGACAAAACGAACTCCTGATTTAGTTAATTCTTGTATACGTTGGATCGTAGTATTTTCAATAATCCCTGTAGGAGGATCAACATCTAAAAATAAAGTTCCATCGACATCACTAACGAGACATTTAATCATAAATTCCTCTTTCTTTTACTTTTATACGATAAATACATTTAACTGCTTCTCCTTGATCATGTAACTCATGACCAAGCGGAACATCTTCAACTCCAATAAGTTCTCCACCTAGACGCTGAATTGTTTTAATAGAAGCAATGTTGTCAGGATTACATGTAATGATTACTTCATCCATGCTTTCTTTTGCGTGGGCAAGTAATAAAGCAGTAGCTAGGGTTGCATAATGATGCCCCCGATAAGGTGGATAAATAGTGTATCCAATGTTTCCCATATATCGCATATAAGGATTCATTCCAAAGCGAATATCGCATCGTCCAACAATCTTACCTGTAACTTTTTCTTCAATATCAAAAACCATACTCGGTAACCAATTTGCTTCATTGGGTCTAGTAATTTGATGAATGAGTAATAACCTTACTTGCTCGTTTTCAAGAACTAACGAGTGGTTCCACCATGTTTTAATCTTATCTATAATAGGTTTAAGCATACCCATATTATACCAAAGATTCATTCACTTAGGCATGAAAAAAGCCAACTCTCGTTGACTTTTATGGACGAAGCCATATACCTAAACCAATAAAGATGACGGACATGACCATGAGTAAGATTTTATAATTACGCTTACCCATCCATTTGATCATCGTTCTAGTCTTTGGATTTCCTTCATAGAAGATTCCAATCTCTACAAAAGCAGCTACACCATACAATACCCCTAATAAAAATAATACAACGGATAAAATCATAAGTTCCTCCTTTTTTATCTTAGTACTTTATTAATAAATAATCGAATTGTTAAGGACAGATATAAAACCATTACACCTAAACCAGCTAATAAAAATCCCCAATAGTTTAATCCTAAATTCACAACATTCGCATCAATAAGTGGTTTTAAAAGAATTGCTTGAATTGCTTTCGCTGGCCAAAATGCTGGCGCAATCGCAAATACCCACTGGACTTCATTCACAAAGAAGAAAGCTGCAATTGGGAAAATGAGTAAGAAACCACTTGCCTTCATGACCACAAATCCTTCAACTTTATTACTGGCAAAACTGTTAATTAACATTCCATGAAGTGGAACTTGAAGCGAGGATAGTAAGGCCACTAGAATAATATATGACCATTCTATGGATGTTATTCCAGCCACAACCACCACAAGAATTGACGACACTATACTTAATACTGTGATAAATCCAAGTTTAATTGTAATGTAATCTTTAAGCGGCATTGGTGAAATAGAAATGGAAGTAAAGACATGATCATCACGATCATCAAGAAGTGAAAATCCTGCTAATGCACCGAAAATAAAACCAGAAATAATGAGAGACATGACGACCAACAAATCCACAGCTTGCGCATCCATATTTGGATCATTCATGAGTAGTCGTGCTAAAACACCAATAATAAACGGATACAAGACAAACATAACCATAAGTTTATCGCGCATAATATTCTTAACTTCAAAAAGAATTAGTTTTAGTTTCATATTACACTCCTAAATGTTCGCTTGCGAACGATTTAAAACGAGGTATTAAAATAAAACGATACATCACTAAGGTCGCCCCAAGTGTGATTCCCATATCAATAAACGCTTGTGACCAATCAACTTCACCTAATGATAGACTCATTAATCTTAAACTAATTTCACTAGGAATATACTTGGTATAGTTTATCAATGATTCTGGTAATATCCCTGCAAGAATAAGAATACTAGGAATAAGAAATAGAATCATCATAATCATATAGTTGACAAGTAGTGATGTGAAATCCTTTGAAAAATAGGACAACAACAATCCCAAACCAACATAGAAACTTGCCACAAAAACAGTACCTAAGAATAACTCAAAGATGTTTAATCGAATATCTACCGTAAAGATAAACCCAACGATCATAATTGCAAATATAAGAAGTGTATTTAATCCATGAGCAATGACTTTAGAAACCATGTAGTCAACAGTGCTCATTGGAGATATCAACATGGATGAAATAGTATGCTCTTTCTTTTCATAATACATTTCAGCCCCAATAAGCAAAGCTGTCATTGCAGAAGCCTCTACAAGAAAGATTGTAGGTAGAAATAACATCAACTCTTCATAGGTAAGAAATGCAGATGCAATAACCCAAATAAACGACACTACAAGAGAAGCAATCAAAAGATTGTATTTGATCAGTCTTAACCATTCATGTTTGACTAAGTGTTTAATCATGGTCATGAAGTTTTACTCCAGTAACTTTAATAAAGATATCTTCAAGTGTCGTTTCCATAGAATGAATGGTTTCAATCGTATTAGATTGGCAAAGTTCAATAAAACGTGGGCTACTTAGTTCATTAAAATCAAAAACATGTTTTTCTAAATGATGATTAACTTGAGTTTCAACCATAACTTTCTTTTGTCCATGTTCAATCTTAAGTTGTCTTGGAGAATCTTTCGCAACAATCACCCCATTCGCAATAAAGGCTACTTCATCACATAACTCATCAATATCACTCATGATGTGTGACGTAATGAAAACAGTTCCTCCTTTTTCCTTGAACTCTTTAATCATATCTTTTAAAATGCGTGCGTTCATAGGATCAAGACCATTAGTCGGCTCGTCTAGAAACAGCATTTTAGGATCATTAAGTAATGCTCGAATAAAGTTAAGACGAATCTTCATGCCTTTTGAGTATTCACTCACCAGTTTATTGCGATCTTCCCAAAGACCCATACGTTTTAGTAATGGTTCCACATCCACTTGATTCTTATAAAGATTCGCAAAAAATTGTAAGTTTTCTAATCCTGTTAATTTTGAAAATGATATTGGCATTTCAAAACAAACACCGATATCTTCATAAAATGAATCATCAAGAGATTTTAATGACCTACCATCATAAGTAATCTCTCCTTGATAATGATCAAGAAGTTTTACTAAGATTTTTTGAGTTGTACTCTTTCCTGCTCCACTTGGACCTAAGAAACCAAAGATAGTGCCCTTAGGAATGTCAAAGGATAAACCTTGTAAGGTTTCCTCTTTATTCTTTGGGTAGGCGAATCGTAAATTTTCTACTTTAAACATGGACTTGTACTCCTTTTTTTATAATGTGTAGTCGGGTAAGAAAAATCTTTTCCATTTCTTCAAAATCAGATGAGCGAAATGCTTTTAATAATGCTGATTTACTAATCTCTGTAATCATATCCACCAAATCACTTGGATTCACATTTGAATCAATTAAACCTTGAGCTTGATCTGAGCGAATCATATCCTCTAGGAATAGTAGACGACTTTTGCTCGCTTCCCTAAGTTTAACTATGAGTTCGTCATAATCATAATCAATGAGTATCCCAATTTGAAAATAATCAGGCTTTAGTTGTATCCACTTCATCGTGTCATGGAAAAATTGTTCCATCACGTCAAAGAAATGGTTTTTCAATGATGGTGGTGGTAATAGTGAAAACTTTTCCTGAGCAATACGACCCATCATCATTTCATAAGCATCCCATTTATCTTCAAAGTATTGATAGAATGACCCTCTTGAGATATTGGCATTCTTAATGATTTGATTAATGGAGGCTTGTGAAAATGGATAAGTTGAAAACTCCTTGATACATGCATCAAAGATTAACTTTTGCTTTTCAATTGGAAGGTTAATGAATGTTTCTTTTGGCATATGACAACCCTGTCATAACTACTATACACAAAGAATTTGTTAATGTCAATATATGCCTTTTAGGGTTTTCATCATGTATAATGATAAGTACATGGAGGAAAATATGAAACATTATCTTGTGACATCATCACAATTCATCCCATACATTAATCTTGCTTATGAAGACTATCAATTACATCATCTTAAAGAAGATGAGTGCTTGTTTTATTTATGGCAGAATCATCATACTGTCGTCATTGGAAAGAATCAAAATGCTTTCAAAGAATGTAAAGTTGAAGAACTTACAGAAAGTGGTGGCTATTTAGCACGAAGATCCTCAGGTGGTGGTGCAGTATACCATGATCATGGAAATTTGAATTTCACATTTATCGCCCCTAAAACCTTCTATGATCTTGAAAAGAATCTTCAAGTCATTATTGATGCATTAAAGCACTTTGGCATTAATGCTTCTTTCTCAGGAAGAAATGACATCGAAGTTGAAGGATTTAAAGTAAGTGGTAATGCCTTTGCGAATACAAACACTCATTCACTTCACCATGGTACACTATTGTTCGATGTGAAGATGGAAGATTTAGGAAAATATCTTAATGTGTCCTCAGTTAAACTCGCTTCAAAAGGCGTTGAAAGTGTTCGAAAACGTGTTAAAAACTTAAAAGAGTTTAATCCTACTCTCACACTAGAATCTTTATCATCTTCACTGATTCAAGCCTATGAATCGGTGTTTGATACTAAGCTAGAAACCATTGAGATGGACACCACAGCTTGTGGTGATTTAATTGATTATTATAGTTCTACTTCATTTAGACTTGAACCTATTCCAACTTTTGAGGCTTCTCTTCATAAGAAATTCAGTTTTGGTGAATTAATTCTATTCATTACCACTCATCAAAACATGATTCAAAGTGTTCAAGTGTTTACAGATAGTCTTATTGTCGATTTAAAAGATACCATTGAAGCATTATTCTTAAATCAACCATTTAGAAAAGATGTCCTTTTACTACGATGCATTGACCAACCTCATGAAGAAGTCTTAATTGATATTATAAATGAACTTTTTATGTCCTAATCATTCACAGTCGTGAGTGATTTTTAGTATAATAATAGAAAAGGAGCACGAATGAAAACCACTGCCCTCAAACCATGGCATGAAGAGAATCATGCCAAAATGATAGATTTCTATGATACCTTACTCCCCGTTCATTATGAACATGGAATAATTCTAGAACATGAAGCAGTTCGCACTCAAGCTGGGATTTTTGATGTATCCCATATGGGGCAACTGTTTTTTAAAGGAGAAAGAGCACTTAATCAAGCAAGACAAGTCTTATCCATGGACATTGACGTGTTAAACATTAATCAAGTCAAATATGGTTTTGTGTTAAGAAGTGATGGAACGATGGTTGATGATGTCTTATGTATGAAGACATGCCCTGATGAAATACTCATCATTGTCAATGGCGCAAACAAAGATAAAGTTGTGAACTATCTTCATGAAGTATTCAAAGATGATTCGTTAGTGGAAGATGAAAGTGATTTATATAGTGTTATTGCCTTTCAAGGTCCACTTACACAAACACTCATTCAAAACCTCATCTCTGAACCTTTAGACTATTACACCTTTAGACATGGCACATTTAATGGGTTTGAAATGTTTATCTCACGTACAGGCTATACCGGTGAGCATGGATATGAGTTTATCATGGCAAATAAAGACGCAATAAATCTGTGGACTTATTTACTTAGTTTAAGTGACAAGGTAATGCCTTGTGGACTAGGAGCTCGTGATAGTTTAAGACTTGAAGCTGGAATGCCACTGTATGGTCATGAACTGAATGATCATCTTACTCCTTTAGATGTTGGACTAGGAATGTTTATGCCTAAAACACGACGCCATCTATTTGGACTAGAAGATTATGTACCTCATACCAAACGTATCGGGTTTGTACTTAATGAAAAAGTCATTCCACGAGAAGGCTATGAGATTACACAAAACAATCAAGTGGTAGGTGTTGTAAGTAGTGGTACATTCTCCCCTTCATTAAAACGTGGGATTGCAATGGCACTTATTAAAGCAGACTGTGATTTAAATACAGATTTTGAATGTGTTATTCGAAGTAAACCGTATCGTCTTGAGCTTGTTAAATTACCATTTATAAAAAAATAGGAGGACACTATGAACAGTGTACAAGAAGGTTATTATTATTTAAAGACTCATGAGTGGGTCAAACCCGTGGATGAAACCACATATTTAGTAGGTATTTCTGATTATGCACAACATGCCTTAGGCGACATTGTGTATGTTGCGCTTCCAGAAGTTGGAGATGCTGTAAAATTCAATGAACGTTTCTGTGATGTTGAATCTGTAAAAGCCGTATCAGATGTTTATTCTCCAATAAGTGGTTCAATTGTTGAAGTGAATGGAGCACTTGAAGATTCTCCTGAGCTTTTAAATCAAAATCCATATGCTACATGGATTATGAAAGTTGAAGGCAGTCTTGATGTAAGTGAACTCTTAAATGCACAGGATTACACTAAGTTTCTTGAAGATCTACATTAAAGGAGGTTATTATGGGAACCTATATTCCTCATACTAAAGAAGATCAAGCATTAATGCTTACCTCCATTGCACAAACTTGGGATTCACTTTTAAGTACAATACCTGATAATGTACGCTTAAAGCGTGAGCTAAATTTACCTGATGGATTAAGCGAATTTGAAGTTTTTCAAATAATGAAAAACTATGCATCTCAAAATGTTGTATTTAACACCATTCTTCGTGGTGCTGGAGCTTATGATCATTACATTCCTTCTGTCGTCAAACATTTATCAGCACGTGAAGAGTTTGTGACAGCTTATACGCCTTATCAATCTGAATTATCTCAAGGAATACTACAATCCATTTTTGAATTTCAATCCATGATGGCTTCTCTTACAGGGATGGATGCTGCAAATGCTTCTGTCTATGATGGCGCAACTGCCGCTGCTGAAGCAATCTCAATGAGCTATGAGCGTGGTCGAAGAACAGTACTTCTTTCTCATGCACTTCACCCAGAAACGATTGAAGTCATTAAGACGTATGTGCAAGAACTTGATGTTACTATCAAAATGATTGAACTACATGATGGACAAACATCCGTAGATTCTCTAAAGAGTCATCTTGATGAAACGGTGTGTGCAGTTTTAGTCCAACATCCTAATTACTTTGGAATCCTTGAAGATGTGTCTTCAATTCGTGAAAGTATTACTGATTCAAAAGTCAAATTTATTGTATCGGTTAATCCAATGACTTTAGGACGTCTTGCAAATCCTGGATCTTATGGAGCAGACATCGTAGTTGGTGAAGCTCAGCCTTTTGGTTTAAATCTTGCCTTTGGAGGTCCATATCTTGGCTTTATGTGTACAACCGACAAATATGTGCGCCGTTTACCAGGTCGCATTGTAGGACAAACACTTGATTCTGAAGGACAAAGAGCATTTACACTCACACTTCAAGCACGTGAACAACACATTCGTCGTGAAAAAGCGACAAGTAGTATTTGTTCAAACCAAGCTCATTGTGCCTTAACTGCTGCAATGTATCTTTCTTCCATTGGACCAGTTGGGTTAAAAGAAGTAGCAACTCAATGTGCAAGTAAAGCTCATACGTTTGCTCGAAAACTTGAAAAAATTGGATATAAAGTTACTTATCCTCATGAGTTCTTTCATGAGTTTGTAACAACAACCCCGGTTTCAACTTCTCTGATTGAGTCAACTTTAGCAAAACATGGTGTCTTAAGTGGTTTAATTCTTGATGACAATCATATGTTGTGGTGTGTCAGTGAAACAACAGGCGATCAAAAGCTTGATGACATTGTGACAATACTTGCGGAGGTGAATCATGGCTAAGCTAATTTTTGAACTTAGTGCTGCTGGACATCGTGCAGTAACGTTTCCTTCAACATCTTGCCAAGACGTTGATTTCAAAGCATTTGAAGCACAATCACTTCCTGATCTTCCTGAAATCGCAGAAATAGATCTTGTTCGCCACTACATTGGTTTATCGAAAATGGCACATGGTGTCGATACTGGTTTCTATCCTCTAGGATCTTGTACAATGAAGTACAATCCAAAACTCAACGAAGATGTCGCTAGCCTTGAAGGGTTTGCGAAAACTCATCCATATCAACCAGCATGGAGTGTTCAAGGCAATCTAAAAGCGATGAGACACCTTCAAGATGCATTAAGTGAAGTATGTGGTATGGACGAATTTACACTTCAACCTGCGGCTGGTGCCCATGGTGAATTTACAGGCATGCTTATCATTGCAGCCTACCATCGTACTAATAATGATACTAAGCGTACAAAAGTTATTGTCCCTGATGCTGCTCATGGAACCAATCCTGCAAGTGCTGTCATGGCAGGGTTTGATGTTGTTACTGTGAAGTCTGATGCGAATGGTGGTGTTGATTTTGAAGCACTAAAAACACTTGTAGATGACACTACTGCAGCACTCATGTTAACAAATCCAAATACATTAGGACTCTTTGATCCAAATATTAAAGCCATTGCTGATTTAGTACATGATGCTGGTGGTTTACTCTATTATGATGGGGCAAACTTAAATGCAATTATGGGTCTGTCAAGACCTGGTGATATGGGATTTGATGTTGTGCATTTAAATCTTCACAAAACATTCTCTACCCCACATGGTGGTGGAGGTCCTGGATCTGGGCCTGTTGGTGTTAAAAAGTTCTTAACTCCATTCTTACCTAAAGGTTCTTATCTAAGAGAACATCCTGAATCATTATCCTTCGCTCCAAGTCAAAGTATTGGACGTATGCGCTCGTTCCACGGTAATTTCTTAACTACAATGCGAGCACTAACATACATCTTATTCAATGGAAAAGGTCTTACCGAAGTATCAAAAGTTGCAATTCTTAATGCAAACTACATGATGCATCATTTAAGTGATATCTTTACTGTAGCTTATCCTCAAATTTGTATGCATGAGTTTGTCTTAACTCTTGAAAAAGAAAAAGACAAATATCAAGTCAGTGCTAAAGATTTATCAAAAGCAATGCTAGATTTCAATATGCATCCTCCTACCATGTATTTCCCTCAAATCGTTCATGAAGCATTAATGATTGAACCAAATGAGACTGAAAGTAAATCAACACTTGATGAAGCAATTGCACTCTTTAAAATGCTTTACCAAAGAATGATTGAAGATCCAAGTTATCTACAAAATGCACCATACACAACACCGGTTAAACGTGTTGATGATGTCTTGGCTGCTCGTGTTCCGATTGTTAAATATCAAAAGGAATCTAAGTAAAACGAATCAATATTAAAGCATGGAACTTCCCATGCTTTTTTATTGGATGATATGGATTAAACTTGGATGGGATGATGCTCAATCATTTAGTGTATGTGAAATTGATTTATGGTGTTTTCTAGGGATTTCCATTTTAATAAATCAAGGATTTAAGATTAATCTAATAAACTTTAGTATTACTTTAATTTTTCTAATACTATTAGTCTTAAGAAATATGATAGGTTCAGCAGATCGTGATGTTCTAATGATAATGTTGTTAACGCATTCAATACATGATTGGTTAATGATTGTCTTTCTTTCATCACTTCTCGCTCTTATACATGTCATTATTAAAAAGAAAAAGGTTGTTCCCTTTCTCTTTTTTATGTGTTTGGGACATTTCTTGAATTTTTGTCTCAAAACACTTTAAAGTGTGTCTTCAGAGTGATACAATAAGACAGGTCAAAGATATGAAACATTTCACAGGCGTAGCAGCAATCTTTATTCACAATCAAAAAGTAGGAGCATTCCGTCGTAATCACGGTAAATATGCAGGCTTCTACGAGTTTGTGGGTGGAAAAATTGAAGCCAATGAAAGTCATGCCCAAGCACTCATTCGTGAGTGCAGCGAGGAACTATCTGTGACGGTTGATTTGATATCGTATGTAGATTCAATTCGTTATGCTTATGATGATTTTATCATCACTTTGCATGCGTATCATTGTAAGGTCAATGAATATGATATCCGTTTAAGCGTCCATGATGATGTAGTATGGCTCAGCGAAAATGAGCTTACATCAGTTCCTTGGCTTGATGCAGACTATTTGCTCTTTGATCAGATCAAGTCACTACTAAGGAGAACCCATTGATGAAGATTGTAATTATTGGCGGTGTTGCGGGTGGCGCAACCGCTGCGGCTCGTCTTCGCCGTTTAAATGAAGATGCACAGATTATTATGTTTGAAAAAGATGAGTATATTTCATTTGCGAATTGTGGACTTCCTTATCATATTTCAGGAGTCATTGAAGATCGAAATGATCTTCTTGTGCAAACCAAAGAAGGTATGGAGAAACGCTTTAATCTCGATATTCGCAATTTTAGTGAAGTTATGCATATCGATCCAAGTCGCAAAGTTGTCTTAGTAAAAGAAGTAATAACTGGCCATGAATATGAAGAAAGTTATGATAAGCTCATTCTTTCCCCTGGCGCAAGCCCGATTGTTCCTCCAATTCAAGGATTAAAGGAAGCAAACAACGTTTTTATTCTACGTAATATTCCTCATACTGATGCGATTATGGACTTTTTAAAAAACAATGATGTGAAAAAGGTTGCTGTGATTGGTGGAGGATTTATTGGTGTTGAAGTTGCTGAAAACTTAAAAGAAATTGGTAAAGATGTCACAATTATTGATATGGCTCCCCAAGTTCTTGCCCCACTAGATTTTGAATTTGCACAAATTGTCCACAAGAAACTTGTTCGTAAAGGAATTAAGTTAAAACTTAATGATGGAGTTAGTCATTTCGAAAACAACGGACAGTTAGTCGTAAATCAATCTGGACAAAGCGTAGAGACAGACATGATTATTCTTGCGATTGGTGTGTCTTCAGAAGTAAAACTTGCGAGAGAAGCCAATCTTAAAGTCGGTGCTTTAAAAGGAATCGTAGTTGATGAGCACATGCTTACATCAGATCCTGATATATATGCTTTAGGTGATGCTGTTGAAGTAAAACATCGTGTTAGTGGATTAACGACAAAGATTCCACTTGCTTGGCCTGCAAATCGACAAGCAATTGTTGTCGCGAATCATATTTGTGGAATTGAGGATGAATACAAAGGTTCTTTAGGCACTGCGGTTGTTAAAGTCTTTGATTTAACAGTTGCCACAACAGGACTTAATGAGCGCACTTTAAAACAACTTAATTACCCTGTTAAAAGCGTTCATGTTCAACGAAATAACCATGCTTCTTACTACCCTAACGCAAAAGAAATGAATTTGAAACTTATCTTTAATCCAGATACAGGTCAAATCTATGGAGCTCAAGGGGTTGGTTATGAAGGCGTGGAAAAGCGCATTGATGTGATTGCGACAGCGATTTTAGGAGGTCTTAAAGCCCAAGATCTTCTTGATCTAGAATTATCCTATGCCCCACCTTTTGGCTCTGCAAAAGACCCTGTGAATATCCTAGGCTATGTAGCGTCAAACATTCTTTCTGGTCGAATAGAAAAGATTGATGTACTTGAGGTGAATCAACTAATTTCAAGTGGAGCATTCTTTCTTGATGTTCGTACTCCAGATGAATTATCCTATGGTTTCATTAAAGGATCCACAAATATTGAACTTGATGAACTTCGCTCAAGACTAGATGAATTACCAAGTAAAGAGACACCAATCTATGTCACCTGTCGTGTAGGACATCGTGGTTATGTCGCTGCGATGATGCTTAATCATCTTGGTTATCATGCTATTAACGTTGATGGTGGTTATGACTTATACAAGATTGCGTCAAAGCAATATTAAAAAACGTGTGATTATTCACACGTTTTCTTTTGAATGATTTCCATCAATTTCGTAATGCTTTGATGAGCTAAGGCTTCACTCACAAATCCAGAGTGGTGTGTGTTCTCTTCAATCAATGTCAGGGATTTAACTTTAGGTTTAATTCTTAGATACGAATGATGTGGGTTTGTTTCCTGATTAGCATAGAAATAAATAACATCGAGCAAGCTTTGAGAAGGTGTCCACCCGTTGACGAGTTGTCTTATAAGTATTGGAATATGTTGAGTTGTAATCTTTCCTTGTCTACTACTTATAAACTGTTCAAGAGACGCTTGTCTTTTAGGTTCATAAAACTGCAAATCTAGCCATCTTTTAATAGCTTTCATAGCTAATGTTGGAAGTTGAAAGATATTACTTTTCCATGAAGCATTTCTTAGTCTTCGAATATGTTTACGGATAATCGACTTGAAACGTCCAGACTTTGTTTTGAAGCGTTGATCTAAAGTAACAAAAGTATCAAACATAAAGACACCTTTAACTCTCACATCTTGTGACAATAGTTGAGCACATTCGTATGCAAAGATACCTCCCGAACTAATTCCTCCTACATATACTACGTTAAACCCTTTAGCTTTAATAAGTTTTGCATATGCATTCACAGTTTCATGAAGCGAGATGTTATCTAATGATTCTAGTAAATCAAGTGTCATATTCACTCCATATACCGGATACTCATTGAAATCATTCATAAGCATATATGTATATGCTTCGCAATTACCCGCTACATCATGGAAAAATATGATTGTAGGATTTGAAGGATTACCTTTCTTGTATTGGTTCAGTACTCCCCAGTTCATTGACTGGCTTTGTAAAATTACATTACTTTGCTTTTCAATCGTGTTCGCCTCACTCATCAATGATATGTCTAGCGAGAGTGATAGTTTGTGCTGAAGTGATGCAACTATTTGTGCAAAACGAAATGAATCCCCTCCCCAACTAATAAAATCAGCGTCCTTACCAATACTTTCAACTTGAAGAACTTCACACCACACTTCGTGGATGCTTTCTTGCAAAGGTGTCATTGATGATTTTTGTGACTTAGATATGATTTGATGTTCTTGTGTGCAATATTGGTGAAGTAAAGACCTTACAATTTTTCCATTACTGCTTCGTGGAATGGCTTCTAAACGATATAACACCGTAGGCATTTTGAAGGATGAAAGGTGAGGTTTAAGTATTTCGCGAATCATGGGAAGGGTTATATCCATTTCAGTGACAACAACACAACCTACCTCTTGTGTCCACCTAATTGATGGAATAGGAAAAACGGCAACATCCTTGAGTTCAAGATTCTCACTTAGCTTTGACTCCACTTCATAAGGTGAAATCTTATCTCCACCACGATTAATCATTTCACTCACTCGACCTATTAATTGATAGTTTAGAGAGTTATCAAGGAATGCTAAATCTCCAGTTCTAAAGTATCCTTTAGTGAAACTTGATGTGGAATCAACATTTTCATATCCTTCGAAATAATTCGGATACTTAATGCATATCTCATCATCAATAAGAGTGATTCCTACTCCAATGTCGATACCTATACTAAATATATCTTCGTTTGGTTGAGCATAGGTTGACGTCAATAATCCGGTTTCACTCATGCCATAACTGTTTACAATTTTCAAATACGGATTGCTTTGCAAGGCACTCACATGAATAGGATGTAGGGTTGAACCTAAGTTTGTAAGGATTAATGAATGATTAAGTTTAAAGTCATTTGTCTTAACATATTCATTCATTGCATGAATCATAAATGTAGGAGCAGTATATCGTGTTATGTGTGAATCAATAATCGTTTGCATGATTTGATTTAGTGAAAGATCAGCAACATAAACAAGTGTACAACCCCAGCGCCAAACACGTATACTTTGAAGTAGAAAAGCGATAGGACGTGACATATTGACAGGTTGAGCAAAAATATCTTCAGTTGAAACTTCGAAATGAGAATAATACTGATCAAACTGTGATATTAGCATAGCTTCACTCACCGCAATGACTTTAGGAGTGGATGTTGTTCCTGAGGTTTTAATCATTCCAACAATATCATTTCGTTTCGAAAATGGTTTGATTTCGTGTTCTTTAATACAGATAATAGTTTGTTGTTTAGAATTGATTTGATACCACCCACAATGTGAGGAATCAATAAGTTGATTAATGATGCCTTCCTTTTTTTGAGTGATTACTAAATCAATGTGCATTAACTTAATATACTCAAGAATGGCTTCTACACCCATATTATGGTCGATACCTACAAAAGTAAATTGATTTACGATTGCACAGCCTAGCCCAGCTAAATCGAGTGGATTTATATCAAAAATTCCTATTCGTGCCTCGTTAGGAATATTAATAGATAAAAGCTCACTCGTCCATTTGTTCGAATTATTAAAGAGATCTTCGTATGTTAATGTTCCAAGATTTGGAACTTGAAAAGCAATTTTGTGTGGTTGAGTATTACTGTATTGGTGAAGTTGAGGTAGTAATAATGATCTCATGGTCTACCAAGTCCAAGAAGTTCAATCGCTGCTAAATCAGCATCAAAAAGATTATCTGGCACTTCACTTAACCCATCAACACTAAATGGTGAAATAGCTAGTTTACCTTCTTCAGTTTTAATAATTGCTAAAAATGAGTTTTTAATTGCATTGATGAGTTCTTCATCATTATTTAGTGCTGCCTTATTCACAACAATCAAGGAATTTGGAGTTCTTGGTGGTAATCCAATCACCTTAACTTCTTCGAGAAAACTAGCACTTCGATTAAAGTCAGTCTGCCAACGTGTTTGATAATCACGACGTAAAATCATTGGCATTGATGCCACATCACATTGTAGTGTTGCCATTGATTGTATCATTTCATGATATCCACCCATAATTGTTAGATTTGGTAGTTCACTCATGGATTTACCATAGGTTTGATATACCCAAAGTGCGCCATAAATATACCCAGCATTACCTGGATTAGGCATACACCATTTTGCGGTTGAAATCTCTTCCCATGATAGTGGCATATCATCATTTAATTGTGAAATGAGCGATTGTCCTTTAATGGATGGCCCTGCGAGAATAACATTGCGATACGTTGAATCTAATTGGTCAGTATACCTGACAATAGGTGTCAATGTATTCCAATCTGAAATTCTCTCAGAATCAATGTTTAATTTACCTCGTAGTGCACTTAGAAGAGGAATTAAATCTTCTTCTTCATACAATAAATAAGTTAAGGAGTTCAAAAACCCAATCTGAGCACTTCCAGAACTTAAAGCTTCCGCAACCGCATTCTGACTTGTACCAATATAAATTGACACAGTTTCAATATTATAACCACGTAAAGATAGTTCTTCTTTAAGAAGGTTCTTTAATGGCTCAGATCGAGACAACATGACTTCAGGCTCTAAAAAAGGAAACCCATAAATAATGAGTTCTTTTATTTCATTTTGCTTCTGCATTGGAGTGCACGCACTCATGAGCATAACTATAATGATATAGAGAATAACACCCTTCATATAGTCTCCTTGATGAGTTGAAAATCAACTATTTCTAAAATAACATTCTGTGTGAATCCTAGAATAAATTAAACATGATCATTTTGATCATCTTGATTTTCTACAAGTTGAATTTTTGAGGTTGTTGAAAGTGCTCCAATTTCCTTTAAATATTCTTGAACTTGCATATTTCTTCGTTGATCATGATTAATACTAATCATAAGCATGTACTCGTTATGATCATCCACATGATTTGAACCAATAAAGAGTTGTTCAAGTATTCTAATGTTTCGTTTATGTGCTAAATGGGCATAAACTGTAAAATCTTGTTGAGTTGTAAACACTAAAACCTTAGTAAGTTGTCTTTTGTTAATCCAGTCATTTTCAAGTGTCACTGCGAAACGCAACACGACATATATAAGAACTGTAGTAAGTACTGCTCCAACATAAAATCCACTTCCTGCTGCAATCCCAATAGTACCTACACTCCAAAGACTTGCGGCAGTGGTTAGTCCTCTGACATTACCTCGTGATTGAATGATTGTTCCAGCACCTAAGAAACCGATGCCACTAATAATTTGTGCTCCCATACGAGCAGGATCAGGAAAAGCTCCTAAAAGACTATATTGATTAAACAAATACGTGGATGTCACCATGACTAAAGCAGAGGCAACACCTACGAGTGCGTGTGTACGAAGCCCTGCCGCCCTATTTTTCCTTGATCGCTCTATCCCAATCATGCTTGATAAAACTAAAGCAGTTAAAAGACGAGGGACAACAAATTGATAATCGATGAATGATTGAATGAGTGCTTCCATATTACCTCTTTGCGTTAATGTACCCTTATTTTACCACAAATTAAAAAAAGGCACGAAATTTATCGTGCCCCGTTTTCTATAACTAAGGATAAGCGTGGAATAATTTGCTTTTTGCGTGAGACAACATGTTCAATGAATATATCTTCTCCATGTAGGATTGTTGGATATGCTTCTTCTGCAATCCACTTTTCTTTACCTGCCACAAACATGATTGATCCATTTTTTTCAATAGAAGTAAAGATCATAAGGAGTAAGTCAAGTTTATGCTCAACACAGTATTCTTCCATAGTACTTAAGAGTGTTGCTCGAATTGTATCTAGCTCTCCTAAATTATAAATATTAACTTGGCCTAAGCGGAATCGATAATTTGAAATTGCATATTCTTTAATATCATACTCAATGAGTTCTTGAACCGAGCGATTTAGAACACTACTTGAAATTGAGAATAGTTCTTTCGCAAAGACTTCAAGCTCAATATTTGCGAGTGCTGCTAATTCTTTGCTAATTTCTCGGTCAACTGATGTGGTTGTCGGTGAGTTAAAATTGAGGGTATCTGACATCATTGCCCCTAGAAGCAACCCTGCAATGTTTGAAGGAATAGCAACTTGCTGTTCTTTAAACATTATTGCGACAATAGTTGATGTTGAACCAACAAGTTGATTTCTAAAGTTAATCGGCATTGATGTTTGAATATCACCAATACGATGATGATCAATAATCTCTAGAATTTGAGCATCTAGGATGTTTTCAACACTTTGAGATACTTCGTTGTGATCAACAAGAATGATATTCTTGTTTTTAGCATTAAGTAAGTGAAAACGAGAGACTAGACCAAAGATATGACCACGATCATCGACAACAGGATAAGCACGATGGCGAGATTTAATAATCTTCTTAGCGACTTCACTCACATACTCAAGTTTATTGAATGTGACTAAGTTTCTAGACATTACATATTTTATTGGTGATGAGTAAAACAAGAAACGTGCAGTATTCATCGTACCATGTCCTGATAAAATAACAGCGCATCCTTTTTCCTTCGCTAATGATAAAACAGCTGCAGACACTGAGGGTGCCCACACAACCACAAGGCATGCTGCATCTTTTTCAATAACTTCAAGTTGAGCTTGTGTATCGTTACCAACAATGACTAATCGATCTTTAAGCTCATAGTTATCAAGTTTTGATGCTGCAATCGCAATAATTGATACTTTACCATTTAAGCGAGTTTTCTTAGGTGTATAAAGAAGCTTGCCTTTAATAGTCTTAGAGATATAGTCAATAGGAGTTTCTTTTAAAAGTTCAATACTCTTTGCTGTATCTCCCATCGCAACTTCAGTCATATTAGACATCGTTACCATACCAATGAGTTTGTTTTGCTCATCCGCAACCACTAAAGTAGCTTTACTCTTTGAAGTCATTAAGTTCCATGCTTCAAAGATTGTAGTTTCTTCATACACAATGAGAGGCTCATCCATTTCAATCTCATAAAGCTGTGAGCGGGCATCATCAAGATAAACAGGTTTAGAGAAACCAAAACGATTAAGTAAATACTCACTTTCGTGGTTAATATCCCCTAAACGTGCCGCAATCGCATTCATACCTTTTTCACGTTTTAGGTGAGCATAAGCAATCGCTGCACAAATTGAATCACTGTCTGGATGACGATGACCTACTATATAAACGACTTCATTATTATTCTTTTCCATGGTGACTCCTTCATGATTTTTCGAATTTTCCATTAATAGACTTGATTATATAGACAATCAAGAAACGCAATATTGAGTATTATTTCAAAACAAAAAGTATTGGAGTTAATACTACACTTATATCATTTCAATATTAACATTTTAAGCTTACAGTCACAATCATAAATTTTCGACTATTAACAAAGGTTATTACTAAATTACACCATATGAAAAATCATTTCATTACTTTGAATGTGGATAAATATTGTTACACCTTTTTAGTTTTAATAGTTTGAGCTGCAATCTGAGTAACATCATAGGTTGTCGCAAAAGGTGGTGCATACCCTAAATCAATATTTGCATACATCTTAGCGCTCATTTTTGCACTAATTGCGACACTATAGGCATGTGAGCGTAAAGCTGCATTCTTTTCACCAGCTAATTGTGCTCCTAAAAGAACACCTGTTGTTGCATCCGCAACGAGTTTAATATGAACATCCGTTGCATTTGGATAATAGCGTGGGTGATCATGAGACGTGACAAAAGTCGTCACAACATCCATGTTGGCTGCATTTGCTTCTTGCTCACTAATTCCAGTTTTCGCAAATTCTAGTCCACATACTCGAATCATTGCAGATCCTAAGGCATATGGATATGGACTATCTTCACCTGCAATAATCTCTGCAGCATTACGGCCTTGTTTATTTGCGTTAGTACCTAAAGGTAAATAGCGATGTTCACCTGTAATCATATGTGTCACAACACTACAATCCCCTGCTGCATATACATTTTCAACGTTAGTCTTCATGTACGTGTCCACAAGCACTGCGCCATTTGATGCTAGCTCAATGTCGGTGTCTTTTAAAAATGATGTGTTAGGACGAATTCCAAGTGATAACACAAGGATATCGACGTCAACTTCTCGCTTATCTGTGATAATTGTTAATCCGTCTTGAGTTTCTTTAATATCTATAAATGATTCATCAGTATATATTTCTACTTTATTTCTAACTAATTCATCATACACCATTGTCGAAAACTCAGGATCAAAAGCATTCATAAGACGTGTTGCTTTTTCAAATAGGATGACATCTTTTTTAAGATGAACAGCAGCTTCGACAAGTTCAAGACCAATGTAACCACCACCGATGATTCCAATGCGCTTTGCTTTCAGGTAAGCTTGTTTTAAGCGCTCACCATCATCCAATGTCTTTAGTGTAAACACTTTATCAATAGGCTTCGATGACATTTTGGGTACGATTGGTGATGCCCCACTCGCAATAACTAAACGATCATATTGAAGTGAAAAAGATCCATCTTTGTTTGTTCCTGAAACTATTTTTTTATGAGTATCTACATGCTTTACTTCATGAAAAATACGTACATCAATGCCTGAATCAATCATTTGTTGAACACTGCGAATATTCATCTTTGTGCGATCAGGATTTTCCGTTGAAACATAATATGGCAGTCCACATGCTCCATAGGAGATTGTGTCTGTCATCTCAAGTACAATGATTGTTTCTTTAGGTTGCTCTCGTTTTAATTTTGCTGCGACGCTCATTCCTGCCGCAACACCACCGATTATAATTGTTGTCATGGGTTTACCTCAACTTCATTATACGTAAGTTAATGATAAATTGACAGTACCATGCGACTATGACAGAATACTCATAGGAGAACACCTATGGAAAAACTTATGAAGATTATTGATGAATTTTGCAGTGAAAGAGATTGGGATCAATACCATTCACCTAAGGAACTTGCAATCGGCCTATCTACAGAAGCCAATGAGTTGTTAGCACTATTTCGTTTTCAAAGTGACGAGCAGATTATGGAAATGTTTAAAGAACAACGAGAAACAATTGAGGATGAAATCGTTGATAGTTTATTCTTTGTTTTAAGATTTGCTTCACTTTATGATGTTGATCTTTTAGCGGCACTTGAGCGCAAGATGATTCGTAATCGCTTAAAATATCCCGTTGAACTTGCGAAAGGCAAGAACATTAAATATACTCATTTAAAGTAAATTTCATTGTCAAACTGAACAATTAAAACACCATTTCATGATTTTGAAGTGGTGTTATATTTTTTAAGGATTTGTACTAATTGATTGAAGCACTGCGTGAACAATGATACGTCCATTTTCAACATCATCTGTACATGATACAAGTGTGAGGATATGATCTTTATTTGTAAGATCTGTATTGGTATCATATATAGCTCGTGACGTAAATAAGTCGAATAAATTGCTTAAACTTCGATTATTCGCAGGGATGTTTAATCGTGTAATCGTAGCGTCTACCTGATATGCTGAGAAAATCTTATATGTTCTTATCTCATCTTTCAGACGTATTTCTATGAGGGAATGATTATTGTAGAATGAGCGGTTCTTATATAAATCAATCGAACCAAACATTGATTGATCACGCATCGCATGACCATATAAGACAATATGACGATCAGAAAAATCTGCTTGATTACGATAATCCATGAATATCGCACCATGTTTTAATGATCGCTTTTGGAAATTGCGATTAAGATAATACGTATTATCATTACCTAAGACAAATGGATAATTAATTTTTGTTCCATTGACGACAATCCATCCGACATAGTCACTATTAATGGAGGCAAATTGCTGATGAAGTTCCGCAAGTGATAAGCGTTCAATCTCTTCAAAGTCTAAGTCAGGATTTTCTTCAATAAGTCGATCTCTTATCTCATCACGAACATCCATAAGTTCTACGACTTTGTTTAGATCTTGTTGATTTATATATGTTAAGTAATACTCATACCCATAAAGTCCAACCGCAACCATAATTAAAAGAATACCAAAGGAGCGAATGATGGTATTTAAACTTAATTTCTTTTTAGGTTTAGTGACAAGTTTGCTCTCGCTCGCTTGTTGAGATTCTTTTTCTTCGTTGTTCATGGTTTCATTATATATAAATTATGTCACAAAGAAAAGATTCACACACTTTCGTATGTGAATCCTAACTTAAATGCTTTTTCATTATCTGTATGAAGTGACTCTGAAAGTCCTTTAAATTTACTTTTCATGACTTTATACCCTAAATGTTCATCCCAACCTAAACTTCTTACAAGCATTCCAAATGCAATCATGTTCATGCTTTTGTCTACACCATGTTCATGAGCTAATGTTGAAAAGTCACATCCTGGATAATCTTGGTGAATTAAACCTGTATGTATAACAATTGAGGTGTCATCTTTGATAAATGATTTGAATTTATTAAATGCTGCATCATTCATAAGTAAAGCATGTGTCATATCTTTGCCAATAAATGGTGATTGTCCAATATTTGATAATACAACATGACAGTTTGCAGTTCCACCACGCATTTCTGGACCATATGAAGGCATCCAACTAACATCGTAACCTAATTCAATGCCACACATACCTATGAGTTGACCTACTGAGAGTACCCCTTGACCACCAAATCCTGCACAGATTAGTTTAATTGTTGGCTTCATGTTTGCGCTCCCTAAATACCCCTAAAGGAAAGGTTTGTGTCATTGTATTTTTAATGTAGGATAATGATTCCACTGGTGATAACTTCCACCCAATATTACATGAGGATAATATCTCAATCATTGAAAATCCTTCATTATTCATTTGACACTCAAAGGCTTTTCTTATTGCTTTCTTAGTCTTCATAATACTTGGTGCATCAGCAGTCATACAACGCTCAACATAGGCAATATGTTCCATTGTAGCTATCATTTCACTCATCTTGAGTGGAGCACCACTAATGATGTCACGTCCATGAGGAGTTGTGGTTGTTACTTGGTTATATAGCGTTGTTGGTGCCATTTGGCCCCCTGTCATACCATAAATTGCGTTATTAACAAATATAACAGTAATATTTTCATTACGATTTGCCGCATGAATAATCTCAGCAGCACCAATGGAAGCTAAATCTCCATCCCCTTGATAAGTAAATACTATCTTTTCAGGATGTATACGTTTAACTCCTGTTGCTACCGCAGGGGCACGACCATGAGGTGCTTGTAAAGCATCTGTATTAAAGTAGTCATACGCAAATACTGAACATCCTACTGAGGCAATTGTAATGCTACGATCTAGAATTCCTAGTTCTTCAAGAACTTCCGCAACAAGGCGATGAATAATACCATGAGTACATCCAGGACAATATGAGAATGGTGTATCCGTTAATCCACCAGTCTTTTTAAATACTGTGCTCAATTTGCTCACCTCCCATTTGTGCAAGATATCCTAAAACAATATCATCACTAGTTATGATTTCTCCACCCGCTTTACCAACATAGCCAATGACTGTATCAGTGCGAGTAAATGCTAAAACATCTTGAAAGAGTTGTCCCATTGACATTTCTGCCACTAATACAAACTTCATGCCTGCGGTTGCTTCTTTTAGTGCTTGTTTAGGAAAAGGCCATAAAGTTCTTAATTGAATACATTTAATGTTTAAACCATGTTCGTCTTTAAGTCTTTGAACTGCTCCAAGAGCAATCTTTGCACTTGTTCCATAAGCGATAATTGCACCATCATGACTGTCAGGTTGATGATCAATACACCAAGCTTCATTTTTAGCAATTTCACGATATTTTTCTTGAAGTTTTAGGTTATGTGCGTAGAGCTTTGCAGGATCAAGATATAAGGAATTAATAACATTGCGTGATCCACGCTCTTTAGCATCCCCTGTTGCAGACCAAGATTTATTATCAGGATAAGGAAGAGGTTGCGTAGGAAGTGTGACACTCGCCATCATTTGTGCAATAGCACCATCTAATAGTACCATTGCTGGATTGCGATATTTCTCAGCTAATTGAAATGCTTTACCAACATCATCAACTGCTTCTTGAACACTCGCTGGGGATAATACAATAACACGATAATCACCATTACCACCACCATAAACAGATTGATGATAATCACTTTGAGCAGGTAATATTCCACCAAGTCCTGGACCACTTCGTGATACAGAAACGATGACACATGGAAGCTCAGCTCCCGCACAATATGATATCCCTTCTTGTTTGAGAGCAATTCCTACTGAGGAAGATGAAGTCATGACACGAGCACCTGCTCCTGCTGCTCCATAAACCATGTTGATTGCTGCAATTTCGCTTTCTGCTTGCACAAAAACACGACCATTCGCTGGCATGATATTCGACATTGTCTCAATGAGTTCATTTTGAGGGGTAATTGGATAACCAAAGAATGCTTCAAGCCCATAGTTTAATGCAGCTTTCGCAATCGCTTCATTTCCTTTTAAAAATTCAATTTTACTCATTGTGATAACCTCTCAACTGTAATCACTGTATCTGGACAAAACATTGCACATAAACCACACGCAATACATTCTTCAGGATCAAAAATAATCGCAACTTTATAGCCATTAGCATTCACACGCTGTCCATCAAGTTTTAATATCTTCTTTGGACATGCATGAACACATAGCTCACATCCTTTACATAACGCTTCTTCAAAGGTAACTTTGCCTTTGGGCATGTTAATCCCTCCCTTTTATTTTCCAACGTAAATTGAGTTAATATTTCTCATCATATTAATGCGATTCTCCGCCATACGATCAGCAACTAAATATGATGGTGTATTTGTTTCTCGAGCAGTTCTAATGATTTCTCGTACACGATCATAAATTTCATCAATTTTCTTAAGAGCCTGTTCTTTATCATACCCAAGAAGTTCTTGGTAGACATTGATAAGACCCCCTGCATTTATAACATAATCTGGAGCATAAACAAACCCCATTTCATGAATTTTTGGTCCATGGATATCACTATCTTTTAATACATTGTTAGCTGCTCCTGCAATAATCTTACATTTGAACTGAGGAATGGTGTCATTATTAATGACAGCACCTAAAGCACATGGAGAGAAAACATCGCAATCAACGCTATAAATCTTAGAAGGTTCAACAATGGTTGCTCCTGTTTCTTTCGCAATCTCTTCACAACGCTCCATATCCATATCAGTAATGTAAAGACTTGCACCTTCATCATGTAGCATGCGTGCTAAATGACCACCCACTGCCCCAACACCTTGAATAGCAACACATCGGCCTTGTAGTTTACCTGTACCATATACTTCTTTTAGACTTGCTTTAATTCCTTTGAAAACACCATATGCAGTAAAAGGAGAAGGATCACCACTTGTTGAAGGAAGCCCAACAACATGGTTTGTTTCCATTTTAACTAAGCTCATATCATGAGGAGTAGTTCCCACATCTTCAGCTGTGATGTAACGTCCTCCAAGAGATTCTACATATCGTCCAAATGAGCGCCAAAATGCTTCACGACGGACAGTATCCGATCTCAGTTTTTTAGAATTACCAATAATGACTGCTTTACCACCACCAAGATTTAATCCAGCACAAGCAGCTTTCTTTGTCATACCTCGCGCAAGACGTAAAACATCTAGGATAGCATCATCTTCTTGTTCATATTCCCAAACGCGTGTACCACCTAAGGCAGGGCCTAGTGTAGTATTATGGATACAAATCGCTCCTTTTAAACCGGAATTGCGATCGTACATGTAAACGATCTGCTCGTATCCATACTTCTCCATGTATTCAAATTTATTCATTGTAATTCTCCTTTATATAAAAAACCGCAATTGTCTACACAAAAGCGGTTGTTTTTATTTGTTATTTAGTAAACCAATCAAGATAAGATTTTCCATAGAGTACCTCGTTTACATCTACATTATACTGAATCTATATTACAAATGAAAGGGGTTTCACAAAAAATTCAAACTGAGAGATGCGACAAAATCCAACTTCTTAAAGATGCTATATCTTTGAAACATGGAAGCTTTGTTGGAATCAAATTTGCTTCATCATCAAAGCCATATGTTAATAGCGCTCCATGAATTTGATGATCTTTAATAAAGGATGCATCCACAAGTGAATCCCCTACAAAGATAATTTCATTGATAACATTATTTGTTTCCTTTAAAGCATAATCCAACATATCTCGATGTGGTTTTCGCTTTAAATCTGTGCGCTCTCCAATGACCACATTAAACGTATCTGAGAAGAAATGATCGACTAATCGATGTACATAAGCATCCGTTTTATTCGAAATGACTCCAAGTTTAATGTCCATCTTCTTAAGTTCTTCTAGAAGTTGTACTACTCCTTCATAAGGCATTGTATTCACGACAAGATGTGTTGAATAGTGATGGTGAAAGCGTTCTAGCGCATAATCAACATCATCACTACTTAGTGCATGTCTTAATACATTTCTTAAACCATTTCCTACAAATGAGCGGGTTTGCTCAAAAGTGACTAATGATTTACCAAGTTCTTCTAGTGTGTAATTTAAGGCTTCATGAATATCTTGAAGTGTGTCTAAAAGTGTACCATCTAGATCAAAGTATATTGCCTTAATCTTCACGGTAGAACTCTTTCATTTTTGCATAATGTAAAGCATTCTCATGAATTATATCGATATCTTTTTGATTGAGTTCACGTGTTCTAGTCGCTGGCATACCAAGAATCATTGATTTTTCAGGGAAAGTTTTGTTTGGACTTACAAGTGCATTTGCCCCTACAAGACTATATTCGCCTATGACTGCACCATCAAGAACTGTAGCTCCCATACCAACTATGACATCATGTTTAATGTGACATGCATGAACGATAGCACGATGTCCTAATGTTACGTATTCATCAATGATTGCTGGACAATCATCACTTACGTGGATCATTACATGATCTTGAACATTTGAATATGCTTTAACCTTAACAAAATTATTATCTCCTCGTATTACTGCATATGGCCAAACACTAACATGTTCTCCAATTTCAACATCCCCAACAATGACTGCAGTTTCGTGGATGAATGCCGTAGGATGTATCACTGGGGTCTTCCCCTTAAATGATTTAATATGACTCATAGATTCCTCGTTTCTATTTAATTATTCCAAACTGATTTCAATCTTTTGATTGTAATCCGTTGGAAGAAATAACTGAATGGATGCATCAATACCGAATGCTTTCTTCGCAAATGGTTCTAGTGATTGTTGATGCTGATGATGCATTGCGCAAAATACCTTTGGTTTAATGGTTGTAATAAACTCTAATGGACCTAAATCAAAATCATGGCCCATTCTTTGATCACATGGAAAACATGCCACATCCACTTGATGACCAATAATATCTTCTAAAATACTTCTAAACTGTAAATATGCTAACTCACTTTCTTCATGACTTACTTCTTGATTCCAATGCCAGTAATTAAAATCTCCCGCATGAAATATAATGCCTTCTTGGGTATTCACTAAGAAGCATACACCAATGTCCGTTGAGTTAAATACCTTAATGGATAAATCATGAGTAATAATACTATCTTGTGCTTTCACAAAGAAAATGTTTGAGTATGCTCTAAGCGGTACATCTAATGATGCGATAATCCGCTGGTTTAAAGAAACGATGTTTGAGTTAAAATGATTACAATGATGATGTGAGATAAATATTGTCTTTTCCTTTTCAGAATTAAGATAATGTGAAGGAATCGTTCCTGATGCGACATCAAAAAATAAAATATGTTTTGATGTCTCAAAGATAAAACCACTGTGCGCGATATATTCACATGTCAACATAAATAGCCCCTCCTTAGTCTATTATACTCTGTTTTTGGTTACAGCGAAAACGAAAAATAGTGCTGAAAGACCTAAAGTTATCCCTGCAAAGCCAAATGATGAGGCAATATTTAATTGATAGATACTTCCTGCTAGAAAACTACCAAAAACCATCCCTAATGACCTTATAGCATTATATAATCCCATCACCGTTGCATTAGAAGCATACATGCTCATATGACCTGAGTATACTTGCACAAGTATGAGATACAAAGAATTTAGAATAAAGAATAATACTGATAGACTCATGAATATTGTAAAGTCACGTGTAAAGAATAATACAAGTGAGATTGTGGATGCACTAAGGAGTACGACTGTCAGTGGGAATTTAAACCAACGTCTTTGAATAATAAGTCGTCCTAATGAAACATTCACTAAAAGTGACATTAACCCAAAACCAGCTTTAATAATACCATTCATGGATGCTGGAAATGATAATTGATCTTTAAGATAGAAATTAAAGATTTGATCAAAGGCTATTGTTCCAATCATTGAAAGAAACACAACAGCACTAAACAGTAAAAACTCTACGGGTTTGATTTGAATAACGAGTTTAAAGAAACGTAATGGATTAAATGAAGAAGACTTGTCTTTGATTTGTGAAACATCTATGCCTTTGAAATAAAGGTGCATTAACAGTCCAGTTGACGCAAGTAACACCACTTGAATGACAAACATTAAGTAAATATTGATGTCTGCTAAATAACCTCCAAGTAAGTATCCGAGGGCACCACCAACAGTAAATAATGTTGCATGGATAGATAAGTTAACAGCTCTATCACTCGCAATTGAATGATCAAGAATCATTACAAGTTGGGTCATCATAACACCCCCAACAAAAACACCTGCAATAAATCGTGCAAAGACTATTAACCAAAGCTGAGTTGCAAATAAGAATAATAATTGTCCAAATGCGTACCCATAACACCCTATCGCAAAGACATTTACTCGACCAATTCGATCATTAAGATAAGCCCAAAGAGGCGAAAAAAGAAAACTTCCTAAAGCCATTGCCGCAAATGCATAACCAAATGTCGAAGAAGGAAGTTGTCGATCAACAATGATCGTTGGGGTTGCTGGATGAGCTAGATTTGCCGCAATGAGCTCGAAAAAAAAGAGCACAAACAGAAAATAAAGTGACGATGTTTTTTTAAATCTTAGTGAATTCATAGGATGATTATACCATACATCCATTTAAGAATAAGTTAGAAAGTGTTACAATACATGTACCTGAGGTAATACTTATGACGCGATTAGAAAAAGATTCACTTGGTTTAGTAGAAGTGCCACTTGATGCCTATTATGGAGCTCAAACAGTTCGATCACTTACCAATTTTCCGATTACATTAAAGCCAATCCATCCAATGATGGTGAAAGCATTAGGCATGATTAAACTTGCTGCCACAATCTCAAACCATAAGGTTGGTTATATTGATAAGAAAAGACTACATTTCATTCAAATTGCAGCCCAAGAGGTCATTGATGGATTACTTAATGATCATTTTGTCACGGATGCAATTCAAGGTGGTGCAGGGACTTCTGCTCATATGAATGTTAATGAAGTCATTGCGAATCGTGCTAATGAACTTGCAAATTATCCATTAGGAACTTATGAATACATTCATCCTAATGATCACTTAAATTTTGGCCAATCAACTAATGATGTCTACCCAAGTGCAGGTCGACTTGCTTCAATATTTTTAGTTGAAGATTTACTTGAATCGCTTCGACTTCTTCAAGTTTCTCTTCTAAAGAAAAGTGAAGAATTTGAAGATGTCTTAAAAATGGGGCGGACTCATTTACAAGATGCAATTCCTATTCAGCTTGGTCAAGAATTCAAAGCATTCGCTACTTCTATTGGTCGTGATATTAAACGCATTAAGATTGCCTTTAATGATTTAAAATCAGTGAACATGGGAGCGACTGCTGTAGGGACAGGTCTCAATGCGGATGAAAACTACAAGCGTATTGTGGTTAAGGAACTCTCTAAGGTATGTGGTATCACCCTCACAAGTGCAAGAGATCTTGTGGATAGTACTCGCAATGTTGATGTGTTTGTATGGGCTTCTTCTTCACTTAAAACATGTGCCGTCAATCTTTCAAAAATGAGTAATGATATTCGTCTTATGGCTTCTGGTCCACTTGCTGGATTTAATGAGATTAATCTTCCTGAAAAACAACCAGGATCTTCTATTATGCCAGGTAAGATCAATCCTGTTATTGCGGAAGTCGTTAACCAAGTATGCTTTAATGTGTTTGGTAATGATGTCACTATCTTAAAAGCCGCTGAGGCAGGTCAACTTGAACTTAACGTTTTTGAACCTGTTATGTTTTATAAACTCTTTGAATCTATCGAAACAATGACCCATGCATGTGATACCTTTAGAGTAAATCTTATTGATGGTGTCAGTGCAAATAAAGCACGATGTGAGGAAATGGTTGAATCATCCATTGGTAATATCACTGCAGTTGCTCCTCATATTGGATATGCGAATGCTTCATTGTTGGCACAAAAAGCACTCATTGAGCGTCGAAAACTTCGTGATGTTATTTTAGAAAGTGGATTACTTAGTGAGCGTGATTTGAATATCATTCTTAAACCTAAGTCATTAACCCGTCCAGGTATATCGGGTAAACAACTCTTAAAAACAAAACTCAAGGATCAAGATCATGAGAACGATTAACACCCAAGCAATTAAACAAGCTGTATTTGAAGCATGTCAAAGCATTCAATTTCGCTATTCCAAACCCATGGAAGAGGCCATTAAAAACTACATGGATCAAGAAATGGGAGTTGGTAAAGCTATTTTGAAAGTTCTTTTAGACAATTCAGAACTTGCTTCAAACCAACATATTCCTATGTGTCAAGATACAGGAATGGTCGTCATCTTCTTAAAACTAGGTCAACAACTTCATCTCGAAGGAGACTACGTCATTGATATGATCAATGAAGGAGTTAAGGAAGCTTATGATGTCGCTTATTTGCGTAAGTCGATTGTCAAAGACCCACTTCTAGAGCGTGTTAACACCAATGACAATACACCAGCGGTTGTTCATATAGAGATGACCAATGATGATCGTTGTGAGATTTTATTAAGCGCTAAAGGATTTGGAAGTGAAAACATGTCTAAATTAGCCATGTTGACACCTGCTCATGGACTAAAAGGAGTCGAAGAATTTGTTTTAAACACCGTATTTACTGCAGGTCCTAATGCATGCCCTCCTATGGTTGTCGGTGTTGGTATTGGTGGAACCATGGATCAAGCTGCATTACTTGCCAAAGAAGCTTTATTTAACGAAGTTGGTGATCGCAATCCAGATGAGCGCTATGCTAATCTTGAAAGAGATTGGTTAGAAAAGATTAATGCGTCAGGCATTGGTCCCCAAGGTTTAGGAGGTAAAACGACGGCGATTGATTTATTCATTAAAACAGCCCCAACACATATTGCAGGGCTTCCAGTTGCGGTGAATATTAACTGTCATATGACACGCCATGTCCATATCACACTATGAAAACAATTCAAACTCCATTAAACATTGAAGAGATTAAATCACTGCATGCGAAAGATTTTATTATGTTTTCAGGAACACTTTATACTGCACGTGATGCTGCTCATATAAGACTCATTAAAGACATTGAAAACAACACTCCTCCTTTTGATTTAGAAGGTGCAGTTATCTACTATGTAGGACCTTCGCCTACACCTCCAGGTCAAAAGTTTGGTTCAGCAGGTCCAACCACATCTTCACGCATGGATGTTTTTACACCTACCTTATTAGACCATGGAGTAAAAGCCATTATCGGTAAAGGCTATCGCTCTAAAACAGTCTTAGAAGCCTTTAAATCCCACCAAGCAGTATATCTACTCGCGATTGGAGGATCTGGAGCATATCTTGGACAATGTGTTGAATCTTCAGAAGTCATTGCCTATGAAGACTTAGGTCCTGAATCGATTAAGAAACTAGTTGTGAAAGATTTACCACTTATTGTGGGCTATGATATTTATGGTGAAGATGCCTATGTGTATGCACAAACACTTTGAGAATAACTCAAAGTGTTTTTTTTATCGAAGTCGTCGTTGAGGATGAGCGGTATAAATTCGATACCAGTCTTCATGCTCAAGTTTGATATTCATACTTTCAAGTAATGATTCAAAACGTTGGTTTTGAGTCGTCCCAATTATTGGAATGGCTTGAATAGGATGGTGCATGATGAAGCTTAAGGCAATCGCTGCACTCGTTGTATTATATTTAAGCGCAAGACTTTCTAAGATGTTTTTTAGTGCTTGGTATTCTGGATCTTGAGAAATAAATACGCGACCTTGAGCAAGTGGTGACCAAATTAATGGATGAATATGATGTTTTTGTAGGAAGTCGAAATTCCCATTGTCAATGTGTTCAAAACAATTAATACTAAATTCTATTTGGTTTGTTACGAGTGGTTGTTTTGTGAAGTGTTGTAAAGCATCAAATTTATGTGGATCAAAGTTACTAACACCATATGATTTGATGTAGCCTCTATTGAAACATTCATCAAGGGCACTAGCTACTTCTTCATGACCAATGAGTGGATCTTCGCGATGAATCAAAAAGACATCCAAGTAATCAAGTCCTAGTTTCTCTAGACTTTCTTCACATGAAGTAATGATACTCTTAGCTCGTGTATCATAATGAGCTATACTATGTTGATCTTTCTTTAAAATAATCCCCGTCTTACTTATCCATTGGGTTTGCTTTTTTAATGAAGGATTTAGTTGAAGTGCTTCACCTAGAATAACTTCATTATCACCTGAGCCATAAATCTGTGCTGTATCAAAGGTGGTTACCCCATGATCTATACGATGGACCATCATTTCCATCACTTCTTTTGGGGTAAAGGAGTTTCGACTAAAGTTCATTGCCCCTTGAATAATTCTAGATACTTCAATATTTTGATTAAGTTTGATTGTTTTCATGGTGACCTCTACACTCACACTACCAAAAAAAAAGATGTCCCGCAAGACATCATTGTTTATTCAGTTGGATATTATGCAATATCTTTCTTCAATACACCAAGTAAGCCTGCTGTCACTACTGTTCCTGCAGCAATTGCAATAATGTATTGAATGATATTTGTGACTGCAAAGATAACAAATAATCCACCATGAGGTACTGCAAGTGTTGCACCTAATCCCATGGATAATGCTCCTGCCACAGCACCACCAACCATGATTGCTGGTAATACACGTGCTGGATCAGCAGCAGCAAATGGAATAGCACCTTCAGTAATGAAACTTGCACCTAAAACGAGTGCAGCTTTTCCTGCTTCTTTTTGGTCAGTATCAAATTTCTTAGCGAATAATAGTGTTGCAAGTCCAATTCCTAAAGGAGGAACCATACCACCAGCCATAACAGCAGCCATGACTGCGGAGCCTTGTCCTAAAACGAGTGTTGAAGTTCCAAAAGCATACGCAGCTTTATTCACTGGGCCACCCATATCGAAGGCCATCATTGTTCCAAGAAGTAATCCAAGAACAATTGCACTTCCACCTGAAAGTGAACTTAGGAAGCTTGCGACAGCTTCGTTTATGAATGTCATTGGTGCTCCAAGAACATAGAAGATTGATAAACCAACGATTAGTGAACCAAATACTGGAATCACTAGAACCGGCATAATACCTTGTAGTGATTTAGGAAGGACGATATATTTTCTAATTGCTAAAACAACATACCCTGCAAGGAAACCAGCAACGATTCCACCTAAGAAACCAGAACCAATATTTCCTGCGATAACACCACCAATCATCCCTGGTGCAAGACCTGGACGATCAGCAATTGAATAAGCAATATAACCAGCAAGGATTGGAACCATCAGTCCAAATCCACCACCGCCTCCAATTGCCATTAGATAAGCTGGAAGTGTACCTTCAGTTTGAAACGCGTCATAACCGAACGCGAAGGAGATAGCGATAGCAATACCGCCTGCTACTACGAATGGAATCATGTAAGAAACGCCACTCATTAAATGTTTATAAACAGAATTTGTTTTCATATTTTTCCCTTTCCTCTTCTCAATGTATAATCACAACGATGATTGCGGTCACCATCATGATGGAATACCTTGTTTAGACTACTTCTTCTTAAACAACTTCGCAAAGAATCCTTCTTCAGCTTCTTCGCCTTCTTTGACTTTCTTCACTGTTTTTTCGTTTACAAGTGTTCCAGTAAAGTTTTCTTTCGTTAATCCTGTTTCAATGATTTCTGTTGCGCGTTTAATTGCGTCTGAGACTCCCACTGAAATTACTTTCTTACCAATAAATCGCTCTGTTGGGACCGTGGTATCACATGCTAAGACAATGACATCAGCATTCGCGATATCGTCAGCAGTCAGTTCATTTTCTACACCAACTGAACCACGAGTCTCTACTTTGACTTCAAATCCTAGACGTTTTGCTGCTTGCTCAATAGCTTCTGCTGCCATATAAGTGTGAGCAATACCAGTCGGACATGCGGTAACTCCTAGTACTTTCATACATTTCTCCTTACAATGTCATTAATTTTGACATGTTTCTTTAATTCTAATACTTCATCAAGTGTGAAGGATTGAGTACCCTCTTGAGACACTGCTAATGCTCCACACGCAGTCGCTACTTTTAGTGATTCACGGATATCGCCACTCTTTACATACTCACTGATAAATCCTGCTAGCATTGAGTCTCCTGCACCAACTGTACTTTTCACGTCGACTTTTAATGCTTCAGCTTTAAGGACGATTTTCTCAGAAATAAAGTAAGAACCATATTCACCATGAGAGAGTAACATCATTTTGGTGCCACTTGTACGTAATACATCAAGAGCAGCTTGAATCATTTCATTCTCGTTTCTTAAGAATACTTGTAAATATCCTTCTAGCTCTGCAACATTTGGTTTAATTAAAAGCGGTGAGTGTTTAAGTGCTTCTTCTAATGCAAGTTTCTCAGCATCAACGACAACTTGGGTGTGCTCTTTAGCAGCATTGATTAAATCACCATATTGCTCAAGGCTCATCCCCTGACAAAGTGATCCTGAAAATACAATCATATCGACTTCTTTCGCAACACTTTGGATAAGAGTTTTTAATTGATTAACTTCTTTATGTGTTACTTCAAAGCCTGGTTCGTTAATGTCAGTCGTTGATTGAGAAGATACTTCTACAATCTTGGTATTAGTTCGAGTCGTTGCATCCACCAATACAAAGTCAGTTGCTAATTGTTCATGATCGACAAATTGAGATACTTTAGCATAGTTTTTGCTTCCTATGAATCCACACGCAATCGTCGGAACTTTTAGCTTAGTCAGTACTTTTGAAACGTTAATTCCTTTACCACCTAGATCTTCGCGTGAACTTAAGACACGATTAACATGGTTTACATTAAGTTTCTCAACAACAATCGTTTTATCTATGGCTGGGTTTATTGTAATAGTGAGTATCATGATGGATAACTCACAACATCGATACTAAGTTCTGTTGTTTCTTGTAGGTCGGATATAAACTTACTATCTCCTTCTTGATCACAAATAAGTAAATCAATTTCATGAGCATTGGCAAATACACTTAACCATTGCTTGTTGAATTTTGTATGATCACTTAGAACAACAACACTGGATGCTCGATCTAGCATCGCTCTTTTCATGAGAGACTCTTCAACATCAGCTGTAGTAAATTCACCTTGAATACTAATACCATTGACTCCAAGAAAGGCAATATCTGCTTTGAATCGTGCCATGCTTGAAATGGCGAGTGATCCAACACATGCTAAGGTGTTTGAGCGAATCTTTCCACCTACAAGGTAACATTCAACATTTGGATTCATAATTAATTCAGGAAAGTGACTTGTTGCATTTGTGATTACTGTTAAATGAAGTGATGACTCACCGATAAGGCGAGCGAGTAATTGAGTTGTTGAACCAGCATCTAGAATGATTGTTTGATAATCTTTAAGTAATGAAAATGCACGACGAGCAATGGAAAGTTTCTCTTTAATATTGAGTGTTTGTTTCTCAATCATTTTTTCTTCATGATGAATATTCTCAATCGAGGTTGCACCACCATGCGTACGCTCAAGTTTTCCAGCCAGTTCAAGAGATGTTAGATCTCTGCGAATTGTAGCTTCAGAAGCATTAAGTTGTTGTGATAACTCAGCAACCGAAATGAATTGATTCTTTTTAATAAGTTCAATGATGAGTGATTTTCTTTGTGAGGCTAGCATTATTTTTACCTCCTTTTCATTTATAGGGATAAAGATTCAAATAAATTTAAGACTTCTTCTTTGCTTTGTGCCTTAAACAGTGTTTCACGAAATTCATCTTTCATAAGTGAGCGAGAAAGTTTCGCCAAAATTTGTAAATGGATTTGTCCTTCACTTTGAGCAGGAACACCAATCATGAATACAGCTTTTACTGGTTGATCATCCATAGACTGCCAATCAACATCTTGGACACGTGCATACAATAATACTGGTTCAAGGATTGCTTCATCTTTACCATGTGGTATCGCGATATGAAATCCAACTCCAGTTGAATATTCTGCTTCTCGAGCTAAAACCGCCTTAACAAATGCGTCAGCATCGCTCACTTTATTGTTTTGTTGTGCAAGCTTCGCTAATGATTCAATAACCTCTAGTTTTGTTTTAGCATTTGAATCTAATACGATGAGTTCTTTAGTGAGCATTTTGAATCTCCTTTTGATTGAATTTGCTTATTTATGATTGTTTATGACTATATATTATCAATTATTCAACATTTGTCAATGTTTTTCGAGCATTTCATCGCATTTTCACACAATTTCGCTCATAAACTTAGAATGCTAAAAAAAAGAACATCATTGATGTCCTTTATGAAATAACTTGTATAGATCAATAAACTCAGTGGCAAGAATTTTAAAGGCTTCTGCACTCATTAGTAAATCTTGTGCATGAGTGAGTAGTAAGGTCATTTCAATCCCTTCTCCTCTTGATTCTTGAACAACAAGATTCGTATGTTCACGATGCCCTGCAATATAGTGTTTGTCACCTAATTCAAGCTGCTCGTGAGCTGCAATAAAGTCATTATTTTTTGCACTACGAATGGCTTCGATAAAATAACTTCGTGCAGTACCTACTTCAGTGATGATTTTTAGCGCAAAGATCTCATTACTCATGACTTGGTCCTAATAAGCGCAATGCATGAGCTAAAACTTTTTCACCATCCATTGTTCCATAATCAACAATATTGATAGCATCCACTTTGCCTTGACACACACTTTGAATTTTTGTTAGTTCACTACGAATTTGTGGACCTACTAAAACAACATCTGCTTTGTCAAAGACAGAAGTATCCGCAGTTAGTGGTAGTGCTTCAATTTGCACATCCACTCCAAACTCTAATGCGGCAAGTTTCATCTTCTTTAATAATAAATTAGTGCTCATCCCCGCTGAACATAGTAATACAATTGATTTCATTATTTGCTCTCCTTACTAAAGTATTGTTTCTTATCTAAGGAATAGATCATTAAATCTACCTTCGTTCCATCATAGAGACATTTTGCTCGACGTATAATACCATCATAGTTAAATCCTGCCTTTAAAACAACTTTGCGACTTGCCTCGTTAAATGAGAAATGATTCGCTGCTAGAAGTGATAAGTTTTGCTTATTAAATGCAAAATCAATCACAGCATTCACTGCTTCCAACATTAATCCTTGTTTTTGATATTGCGGTGACAAGACATATCCTATTTCCTTAGTGTTTAACTCTTCACGAAATCTATCTGGATGCAGCCCAATACTTCCAATCACTCGGCCTGTTTCTTTCAGTTCTATCGCCCATACTTCATCTTGCGCAATAAATCGCGCAAGTATCTTTTCGGTTTCTTCAATATTTTGATGAGGTTTAAACCCCGCACCAAACCCTACTTCATCTAATGAAGCAAATTCAAATTCATCAGCAGCATCACTTAACTTAAATGCTCTGAGTATTAAACGACTTGTTGTTATTGTTTCCATATTAAATCCTCACTCTAAGAATAACAAACCTAAAGGTGTGATACAAGAAAAAGATGCATGAGTGAACTCATGCATCTTGAAATAGTGTTCCATTGTCAAGGGCTTCAAACAAAGCCTCGACCTTACCTTTGATAATATCGCGGGTTTCTCTAAACCCATCAATAGGTCCACCTGAAGGATCAGTAAGTCCCCAATCTTCTCTAAACTTAGTAGGCACAAAAGGACACTCTACGCCACATCCCATTGTAATTAATACATCAAGGGACGTCGGAATATCTGAAAGTAGTTTTGGATAGTTTCCTGACATATCAACACCAGCTTCTTCCATCACTTGACGTGCTAGTGGTTTAACTTCAGGATAGTCTTCTGTCCCTGCAGAATAAACTTCAAAACGGCCATTAGACAAATGCTTTGCCCAACCTTCTGCCATTTGAGAACGACAGGAATTATGTATACATACGAATGCTATTTTGACCATATTTCTTACCTCACATTTTAAAAATAACACAATTTCAAAAAATTGTCTGTAAAGGTGCTGTTAAATTAGCGAGCGAACTTTTCAAATTCGATAGGTTCATACCCATTAAGTTGCACTTCAACACTCACCATGACTTGTTCTTCATGAGGACGATCTTGAGGTGAACGAGATACTTTCGCAATACGATCCACGACTTCCAGCCCAGAAATCACTTGACCAAATGCTGCATATTGACCATCAAGATGAGGTGCATCTTGATGCATGATAAAGAACTGAGACCCAGCGCTATCAGGATGTTGTGAGCGTGCCATTGATAAAACACCTTTGGAGTGTTTAAGTGAGTTCTCAACTTTATTGAGTTTGAACTCGCCTTTGATACTATAACCAGGCCCACCAGTTCCATTCTTTTGTGGACAGCCTCCTTGGATCATAAATCCAGGGATGACACGATGAAAGATAAGACCATTGTAGAAACCTTTAGATACAAGGCTGACGAAATTCGCTACACTAATTGGAGCAATCTCTGGGAATAGTTCACAGATAATTGTTTCTTGTTGGTTTGTTTTAATCGAAATAATTGGATTCATATTGGGTTCTCCCTTTCAATAAAAACACAATCCATAGATTGTGCCGTCAACGTTTTAGTCGATTACTTCAAATGAATCTTTAGATACTCCACATAGTGGGCAGTACCAATCATCAGGAATGTCCTCAAACGCAGTTCCTGGTTCAACCCCGCTATCAGGATCACCAAGTTCTGGATCGTAGATGTATTCGCATGCTATGCATTGATATTTTTTCATGAGTGATGTCTCCTTCAGGTGTCATTTTATCACACGCAACTTCTTATTTCAAACTTCTTTGCTTGATGAAATTGTCTTAAACCACTTAAATTTTCCTTCTTCTTGTAATTTGACTAAAATTGATAAAACAATCGGAAATCCAAAGAGTCCAATGACTCCCAAAATGTTAACTCCTAGAATCATAGACGTTATCGTTACCACTGGATGTAGACCAACTTGATCACCAATAATTTTAGGTTCAATGATTTGTCGAACAACGGTAATCACACCATATAGCACAAATAAACCGATTCCTAAATAGGTATTACCATAGATTAGGGCAATGGTAGCCCAAGGTAATACTATACCTCCAGTACCCACAACAGGAAGAATATCAAACAATGCAATACCTAACGCAATCCAGAAAGCATACTCAACTCTCAAGATCAATAAACCAATGAATAATTGAATAAACGTTGCACTTAAGATGAGGGCATAAGATCTTCCCATTTTAAAGACTGTGGATGCAAACTTATTATTGAAATGAATCAAAAATTGTTGGACATCTATATTGAGTTGATGCCAAGCGAATGCTTTGATCATATCAAAATCAATAGCTAAGAAAAAACTCAAAACAATCGTAACAATCGTTGAAATCAATATGATTGGAATTCTCGTTAACATGTCCTGACCGATAATTAGTAGATTCGGTGTTAATGCGACAAGTAAACTTTCAGAAGATTCTAATAGTCGATAAAGTGGCGCAAAAGTATCTAAAGACATTTGAGGTAGAATTCTAAATAACATAATTTCTGCTTGCTCTAAAATATCTATAAGTGAAGGAAGTACTACTTGACTCACCCACTCTGGAAAGGACAGTAACATTTGCGTTGATTGATTCATCAGTTCAAACAGTCCAATTCCAATTGTACTTATTAAGATAATATAGAATGCAAGTACCACAAGAAATGCACTTAATTCCGTTTTTATTTTTGCCTTCACTGCCAAACCTTTGATGAGTGGTTGTAGTAATGAGACAATTGCAAATGCAATAAAGAATGGTAATAACCACCCTAAAAGATATCGGAAGAATACATACAATCCAAGAAGAACAATAATTGTTCCTAATGCTTTATTGAGATGACTTTGATTCATCAGTGTGCTCCTTGACCCACATTAAGAGTCGTTGACATGCTTCTGTAAGCTGTTCTGGTGAGGTAGCGATATTCACGCGAACATAACCCTCACCTGTTGGTCCAAATATCGACCCATCATGTAACCATACTTTGGCTTCATGGATGAATCTTTTCTGACATTGTGTGGAAGTAAGATTAAGTCTTGTGATATCAATCCACGCAAGATATGTTCCCTCCATCGGTATGACTTTAAATGGACTATCTTTAAGAAGATCTTCCATAAGTTGAACATTAGATTCAATAACTTCACATAACTCATCAATATAGTCATCACATTGCGAGTAAGCAATAGTGGTAGCACGAAGTCCTAGTTCATGATGATGAAATAAACCAAGTTGATGATAAAGAGCCATTAATTTCTTGCGAGTTCTTCCATCTTTCACAATAATTTGTGACACGTGAGCTGAGGCTAAGTTAAAGGTCTTTGATGCTGACATTAACATAATGACTGAATCATCTAAACCAAGAAGTGGAATATGTTTATGTCCTTCAAAAATAAAGTCCATGTGAATCTCATCACTCACGATCTTAACATCGTACTTCTTCATAAGATTAAGAAATTGTTCTAACTCATTTATGCGCCAAACTCGACCCACAGGATTATGAGGAGAACAAAATAGAACCATTTTTACTTTGTGTTCGATAATCTTCGACTCCATATCTTCAAAATCCATTTCATAACCACTTGGTGATGGTCTTAATGAATTAAAGATTACTTTTCTTTGTGTCGATTCAACACTCTTAAAGAAAGGCATATAAACAGGTTCAATGACTAGAATGGCATCATTGGGTTGAGTTAGTGCTAATAAACAAGCATTAATACTACTGACCACATTAGGTGTAGTTAATATCCAAGAAGGTTTAATATCACACTGATGTCGACGATGAAGATAATCAACGATGCTTTGCGCATACGTAGGGTCCTCTAAATTATACCCAAGAATCTTTTCATTGAGATAACTATGTAATCCTTGAAGTATTCGCTCATCCACCTCAATATCCATATCTGCAACCCATAATGGAATCGTATCCAATGGATACTGATTCAAAAAAATACTATCGAATTTTCGTGAGTGTGTGTGATGTCGTGTTGTCTTAAATCTTACATGTTTCATGGTCTTATTGTATCAAAATAATGGACAAAATAAAAAAAAAACAAGTTGAAGTCAACTTGTTTTTATAGATTTTTACTTTAATAAAGCATTAACTTTCGCAATATCACGTTTTGGTCGATCAACAAGTGGTGTTGAATCATTCACGTAATAAGGATGTGCTTTATGAAACGGTGTTTTCTCTTTGTTTTGATATAGGATGCCTAACGCAAACTTGTCTTGATTAAGCGCAAGGTTCATGGCTGCACCAAAGTCTTGAGGATTGTGTTCCTCTTGGTTTAACCAATATGAATTGTTCTTATACCACGCAAAGGTATTCACTTTATTGTAAGTTACACATGGATGGAATATATCCACAATTGCATAGCCTTCATGAGCAATTGCTGCTTTAATGATTTCTTTTGTCTTCTCAACATCCCCTGTAAAGGCACGTCCTACAAATGAAGCTCCAAGTGCTAAGGCTAAGGCAACTGGGTTTAAAGGTTCATTATAGACACCACTTATTTGAGTTGTTGTTTTTAAACCTTTAGGAGATGTTGGAGAACCTTGACCTTTTGTGAGTCCATAAATCATATTGTTATGTACAATGTGAGCTAAATTAGGATTACGACGAACATTATGTAAGAAATGGTTTCCACCTTCTCCATACATGTCACCATCTCCACCTTCAGCAATAACCACAAGTTTTGGATTAACAGATTGAATAGCTTGAGCAACTGCTAATCCACGTCCATGAAGTCCATTAAAGTATGAAGCATCAATGTATTGAGGCATTTTAGCCGCTTGACCTATTCCTGAAGAAAAGACAACTTGAGTTTGATCAAGATTTAATTCTTCAAGAGCTTTTAAAATTGCTTGGCGAAGTGGGAAGTTTCCACACCCTGGACACCATGCAATATCAATATCATGTTTGAAATCAAACTTACTCATTTTAATACCTCCCCTAATTTTTTATTCATCTCTTCAATAAAGAATGGTTCACCGTTGTATTTATTTACACGTTGTGTGATTGTAACACCTAACTCTAAAGTAAGAATGTTTGCAAATTGACCAGTGAAATTATTCTCTACGACTACGACTTGATTTGCTTGATCAAAATAAGTTTTTAATGATAATGGGAGTGGGAAAGGTTGTTTAACATAGAGATATGCCACATCATTAATCGAAGTAGTTTCGATGAATTCTTTAAGCACACCATATGTTGATCCCCATCCTACCACAAGTTTCTTATAGTTTTTTGGACCAATAAGTTCTGCGTCTTGATAATCAGCAAGTAATAGTTCACGTTTATGCATACGTTTATTTTGCATGGCGATTCTAACATCAAAGTCTTCAGTAATTTGTCCTGATTCATCATGTTCATCAGAATCCACTTTAACAAATCCTTCACCAAATCCTGGAATTGCACGAGGCGAAATACCTTCATCAGTCAACTGATATCGTTTATAGTCTTTATCTGAAATCACAGTGAATGATTCCATATATTTGTCACTTAATTCAAATGATGTCATTTGCCCTAATGATTCTAACCAGTATTGATCAGAAAGAATGAATACCGGCACTTGATATTTATCAGCTAACCAAAATGCTTTTTGAGCAAGTAATACCCCATCTTCAAGTTTTCCAGGTGCTAACACAATGCGCGGGAATTCTCCATGACCTGCATAAACAACTAGATTTAAATCACCTTGTTCTGTACGAGTAGGAAGCCCTGTCGCAGGTCCTGGACGTTGAGCCACATGGATGACTGCTGGGGTTTCAATAATCCCTGCAAGTGAAACAGCTTCTGTCATAAGTGCAAATCCACCACCAGAAGTTGTGACCATAGCACGTGCTCCTGCATAAGAAGCACCAAGAGCCATATTTAGTGCAGCAATCTCATCTTCTGCTTGTTCAACAAGAACGCCAAATTCATCTGCTTTATCTATAAGATACATCATGACTGATGTTCCAGGTGACATTGGATAGGAAGATAGATAATTGATTCCACCTCCAAGAAGTCCAATTCCTAGAGCACTATTACCATCAATAACTTTGAATGGAGGAACACTCACAGGTTTCTTAAGTTTTAGTGGTGCATCATAAGCCAATCCTAGTTCATATCCTTTATGGAAAGCAGATATATTGTCAGCAACAATTGGCTCACCACGATGAATAAAACGCTTAGAAATAAGATGCTCAGCAACCTTAACATTAAGTTCTAACATCCCCGCAATGTAACCAAATAAAATTGTGTTCGCAAAAATTCTACTACCTGCTTCTTTAGCAAGTTTAGTTAGTGCTAGTATTTCATACTTTAGACTGTATTTCTCTTTTTCTTCAGCACTCACAAACGCATCTTCACCAAAGACAACCGTTGTTGGTAACAAACGTTTAGGTAAGCGATAAAACGAATTGTTATTAAGTAAAAATAGATAATCAATCGTTTCACGTAGTGAATGAATGGGTGATGTTGCGACTCTCAACTCGAAAGTATTATTACCACCACGAACTCGACTCATTACTTCTTTTGATGTAAATACATAGTATTCCTTCGATAATGCTTCAACCAAAAAATCTTCGATTGTTGCTAATCCTTGGCCAGCTTCACCGGATACAACAATCGATAAAGATTCTCTCATAATTAATCCTCCCGTTCTATAACGAAACTAGTATATGAAAAAAAACAAGCACCTTACAATGAAAGTGCTTGAGATAATTAAAAAAGGATATCCATGAACGTGGGTGGGGGGGAATAGTGTCATGGAATATCCTAATAAATAATAACAAAGGTGAATAATTTTGTAAAGCGTTTTACCTATATTTTCTTCTATAAATTAATCTTTTCACTCGCTGCTTTTCGTAAGCGATCATTGAGTGTTGCCCCTAATCCATAATCTTCAAATGCAGTAACAATTAATGATGAAATAGAAAGAAACTCACTCTCTCTTAAAATCTCAAATAAACCATTCATCGCCTTCTCAAAATCATGTCTTGAACCTAATGAAAAATAGTGTGGCACGTTAATATTTTGAATGATTTCATCAACACTAATGAGTAAGATATCATCCATTGATATTGTCTTTAAGTAGGCAAGTTGATTCTCTAAACTACCTTCCAATAACAACATTGGCTTTGAAGGTGCATAATGTTTATATTTTTGACCAGGAGATTTAGGTGTGCTTATATTGTTAACTAATGCATCATCATACTTTATATCAGCATCAATCATTTGCAATTGTTCTATTGAGATACCACCTTTACGTAAAACAGTAAAAGGTGATGTACTAACATCAAGTACCGTTGATTCTACACCGATGTGACTTTGATCAGCCTCAATGATTGCAGCAATCTTACCATTTAAGTCATCATAAACATGACTTGCTTTAGTAGGTGATGGTTTTCCTGATATATTTGCACTTGGCGCAGCAAGTGGAACACATGATGCCTTAATTAGTGCAAGTGCAATAGGATGGTTTGGCATACGTATTCCTACTGTTGGTAAACCAGCGCTCACGACATCTGGAATGCGATGACTTTTCTTAAAGACAAGTGTTAATGGTCCAGGCCAAAATGCATTCATAATTGTTCTAATCTCTAAAGTTATTTCTTGATCAATGCAATCAAGAAGCATTGCCTCATCACTTATGTGGACAATGAGTGGATTATCGCTTGGTCTTCCCTTCGCTTCAAAAATCCGTGAAATAGCTTGTGGTGAAAAAGCATTGGCTGCTAAGCCATAAACCGTTTCTGTAGGCATAGCAACACATTCATGATTAAGAATGAATTGCTTGGCTTGTTGAATCTTAGTTTCATCAATATTTTGAGTGTTTATTTTAATTAGAATTGTCTTCATATGCGTAGTATATCAAACTCCTTTAAGGATAGAAATGTGTTTAATTATTTTGAGCATAAAAAAAGGGATACCTTGAACGTGGGTGGGGGGTATTGTTGCAAGGATATCCTACATCATCATACTCAATTTGTGCTGATTAATCAATAGTTAAACGGTTAATCACACATAAAAAGACATTTAAAATAAGAAATAATAAGTTTCCATATTGTTGAATATATACTGAGAGTACATAAAGCATTGTTTCACATATTACTCAGTAGATAATGTATAATTTAGTTAAGGAGATAAACTATTTATGATCACATTTAAGTCAGCAACTAACGAAGAATTCAATCTAGATCAATTTAAAGGAAAAGTATGTTTAATTTTTAACTCTGCAACAGGATGTGGATTAGCTCCACAATTCGCAAACATTCAATCATTATTTGAAACGTATCGTGAACAAGGATTTGAAGTTCTTGATTTTCCTTCAAACACTTTTAAACAATCCTTAGAGTCAGCACAAGAAGCATCAAGCATTTGTCAACTCAAATTTCAAACAACATTTACGACGTATGAAAAGATTGAAGTCAATGGAGAAAACACTCACCCCCTCTTTGTATTTCTTAAAGACAAAGGTAAAGCGACAGGCATTTATGGTGTAAAGAATAAAATCAACCAAGATATTGAATGGAACTTCACGAAGTTCTTACTCAATAAAAATCAAACAAAAGTATTACGCTTTGGTCCTCAGACTTCACCAGATCAGTTAGCATCTTCAATCGAAAAATTTCTTAAAGAAAAAGCGTGAAAATTTCACGCTTTTTAAATAGATAAATGATAGTGATGAATTAGTGAGAATGCAACTCCATCTTCATCATTACTTGCACATACTTCTTGAGCAATAGACTTAAGAATCTCATCCCCATTACTCATCGCAACGCCATGACCGACAAGTTGAATCATTTCATGATCGTTTTCAGCATCGCCATAAGCCATAATGTCTTTTGCTTCAAAACCAAATTCTGAAGCTAACGCAACCACACCTTTTCCCTTACCTGCTTTATCATTAACAAATTCATACAAATCACTTTGAGATATAAATGACTGATATCCTTTTAAAGGATTTTTTGCCATAAATTCATGAATTTGAGCTGAAGTTTCTTCATTAACGATAAACAATACTTTTGGGGTGGTTTCAAACTCAAGATTAAAGATATCCGTTATCACTGGTTCAAGTTGATTTTGATCAGAAATTCGATCAACAGTATCATCCATTTTAAATGCATAAAGATGTTCTTGCCCATAAATCATTGCATTTAGATTTAAAGACTTAACATGATTTAAGATTTTTATGGCATCGCTACGTGATAAAAGATGATTTTGGTTATGTACTTTAGACACAAGATTCAATGTATCTGTGCCATTATTACAAACATATCCACTAATTAAATGATCAATCCCATGAAGTTTCATTGCAAGTCTTGCAGACTTAATGGGACGACCCGTCGCAATGCACAACTTAATATCCTGTTCTTTAAGGAGTTCAAGAGTAAAACGTGTCAAAGGCGTAACTTTCTTACTGCTGTTTAAAAGCGTTCCATCCACATCAAAGAATACAATCGGATATGTCATAGGCTCCTCCATAGCATCTGTGCTATCCACACCATTAAAGGCATACTAATAATCGAAAACAAAGTTGTCATCATGATTTGAGATGCAGCTAACTGCGTGTCACGATCATATTGCTGAGCTAAGATTGCCACATTAGCACCAATGGGTGCTGACATAGCAACAAGTAGTGTATATGCTACAAGTTCATAGTCCTTCGCAATAAACGTTAACGCTAATACCACAAAAAGTGGCAAAACAAATAATCTTACTAACACCATAACCCAAACTCGCGAATCTCTCAACATTTTTTTGAATGAAATGTTCACAAATGTGCTTCCTAAGACAATCATAGCCACTGGCATAAGCATCGCACCGATTCTACTCAAGAATTCATTAACCACTTCAGGAACATGAATTTGAAGAGCGTAGACAATAACTCCAAAGATTGTGGCAAGAATCACTGGGTTGAGAATAACTTTCTTAAAGGACATTGTCGTGATGTCTTTAGTGATAACAACAATGCCTAAGGTCCATTGGATGACAAACAACCATGAAAGAAAAGGACTTAGAATAAAGACTGCTTCTTGAGAAAACAAAGCAAGAACTAATGGGATACCCATAAACCCTGAGTTTGTAAATATACTTGCGAAAATACTTAGACCATCTTTTCGATAAATGATTGCGGCAATCGCAATAATCATTAATAGTAGGACAAGTGAAACAATACTCGACATGATAAGACGTGATGTATTGAGGTCAGTAAAAGGCACTAAGTATCCTCTAAAAACTACAATTGGTGAAATAACATATAAGAGAAACACCCCTAAATCCTTAAAAGTGGTCTCACTCATCATGCCTTTTTTTCTCATCCATGCTCCTAAACCAAGCATGGCAAACATAACGAGTAGTTGTTGGAAAAGTATATTGATCATTGCTGAATTCCTTCATTGAATTGTGCGTTATATAAACGATAGTATGCGCCTTTTGCACTCATAAGACTTTGATGAGTCCCCACTTCAGCAACTTCACCGTTTTCTACTACGACTATCATATCAGACGCAACGATTGTGCTCAATCGGTGAGCGATAATAAAACATGTTTTATTTGTGGTTAATTCCTTTAATGCGGATGCAATCATCTTTTCTGTCATCGTATCAACATTGGAAGTCGCTTCATCAAGGATAACCATGGGACGATCAAGTAACATAGCCCGGGCAATTGTTATTAATTGCTTTTGACCTTTTGAAAGATTTGAACCATCATCGTAAATTATTGTCTTTAGTCCATCTTTTGAAGACTTCACAAAGTGTGTAAGTGATACTTTTTCAATAACTTCCCATAAACGGTCTTCAGTAATGTCAATTGCACCATATGTAAGGTTATCTTTTAATGAACCCTCAAATAACCAACTATCTTGAAGTACCATTCCAAAAGCTTGACGAACACTTGTACGGGTACATGTTTGAATAGGTTGACCATCAATGAGAATTTGACCTGATTGAGGATCATAGAAACGCATAAGTAAACTCACAAGTGTTGTCTTACCACCACCTGTTGGACCAACAATCGCAACCATGCTTTGAGCAGGTACTTTTAGACTAACATTCTTAATGATAGGTTGGTCGTCGACGTATCTAAAGCTAACGTTTTCAAACTCAACATCACCTCTTAGTGGTGTAATTAACTCTAAGTTCCCTGTTTCTTGTTCTCCATCTTCATCAAGTACTTTGAAAACACGCTCTGCAGCTGCGAGTGTTGATTGCAGTTCTGCAACCATGTTACTAGCTTCAGTAATCGGTGCAGAAAAACGACGAGAATACAGTATAAATGAGCTAATATTTCCTATACTAATAATTTGAAATAAATACAAGAGAGAACCCACAAGTGATATAAGAGTTAATGAAATATTATTTATGAAATTAATTGCAGGACCTGAAATACTTCCCCAATAATCTGCTTGATAATATGCCATAGAAGCATCATAGTTTTTTTCATCAAAGCCATCAATAAAATTAGGCTCAACGGCATATGCTTTAATTGTCTTAAGTCCACTGATTGTTTCTTCAATGTAACCATTCATATCGCCAAGTTTCGCACTACGAGTACGAAATAATGGTCGTGTAAGTCTTGCAAGTTTACGGGTTGTATAAATAGATAGCGGTAACGTAATAACAAAAACACTAAGAAGAGGTAAGGATATACTCATCATAATAAAGAACGCACTAACAACCGTCACAAAGGATGAGAATAAAACAATAACATCCGCTGAAAGCGAAGTATTTATTGTGTCAATGTCATAAGAAATACGTGATAACATATCTCCAATTTGATAACGATCAAAATACGATATTGATAGTGTTGTAAACTTCTTAAACACTGCAGCACGCATTCTAACAATAACCTTTTGGGCAATCACAATCATTAATACTGAGAGTGTATATTGTAAAGCAACACTTAAGATATAAAATCCAATTAACCACGTGAGAATCTGTGCAATTTGAGGTAGTTTATCAACAGAACTTGAATCTAAAACATCAAAGATTAGACCAATATAATAAGGCCCGACAAGTTGCGCCAATGAAGACATAAGTGAAAGAATTAGTGCTAAAAGTAACCACCCTTTCACATGACTCATAAACAACACTAAACGTTTTAGGGTTTTAGAAGCATCTTTTGGTTTATCTATAGCCGCTGAAATAGGGCCGCCCATTCTACTCATATGCTTCACCTCCTAACTGAATATTTACAAGTTGCTTGTATGGTATGCATGTCTTCATAAGTTCACTATGTGTTCCATACCCTACCATTTTCCCTGCTTCCAACATTAAAACCTTATCAGCAGCTAATGCTAAAGAAACACGTTGAGTAATTAAAAGCGTACTTAAAGGCTTCATTGACTTTAAGTTTTGGAAAATAAGGGATTCAGTCATGTAGTCTAGAGCACTTGACGCATCATCAAGAATAAGAACCTTCGCTTCTTTTGCAAATGCACGTGATAATACAAGACGTTGCTTTTGTCCTCCAGAGAAGTTAGACCCTGATCGTTGCACTGAAGTTTCTAGCTTTAAAGGTAACTCCTGCACAAAATCAGCCTGAGCTTGATTAAGCGAAGTTATCATTAATTCATCACTCACCACATCACCAAGTTGAATATTTTGGGCAATCGTAAATGAAAACAATGTGTCATTTTGAAAGACAACTGCGAATGATTTTCTTAACTCACTTAAAGGTATGCTTTGAATATTTTGCCCTAGAAGTGAAATAGTTCCGCTTTGAGGATCATAGAGTCGCAAACAAAGTTGTGCTAGTGTTGATTTCCCTGAACCTGTTGCACCGATGATTGCTAAAGTCTCATGAGGATAAAGATCAAAATGAATGTCTTTGAGGGTTGGTTCTTGATCAAAATAACCAAATGTTACATGTTCAAAAGATAAGACTCGATTATCACTACTATCCTTATCTGAAGGAATAATTGATACATGATCATCACTTTCAAGAAGTTCAGTTAAACGATTCGCACTCGCACTAGCCTTTGATGAAAGTAAAAATATCCGATTAAGTGCATAAAACGCATTAAGTATGAGCGTGAAGTATGAGATATAAGCAATAATTGACCCAACATTTGAAGTTCCATTAAGAACATTATTAGCCCCAACCCAAAGTATAATAATTAACCCACTATTAAGAAGTAACGCCATTGTAGGATTAAGTAATCCTACAATAATGTTAGCTTTCTGTTCTTTCATTGAAGTCAGTTCATTAATATTTGAAAAGCGTTTGATTTCATTGTCTTGTTGATTAAAGGCTTTAATAATGCGTATTCCAGTAAGATTTTCTCGAACTACTTTAATAAGTTCATCAAGTGAGCGCTGTAGTGTATCAAAGTAAGGGATTCCCTTAACCGTAATAAACCCAACAACCATGAATAAAAGTGGTAACATCACTAACATAATAATAGATAGATTAAAGTCAATAATAACCATTAGTATAACAGCCCCAATTAGAAGTATAGGAGCACGTATTCCCATACGCTGCATGACATTGAAGAAACGATACACATGATAAGTATCTGTCGTCATACGAGATACAAGTGATGGTAGCCCTACTTCATCAACACGCTTTGAAGGTAGAGCCATAATCTTTCGATATCCATCTTTTCTTAAATCCAAGATTGCATCAGTACTTACTTTGGCAGATATACGATTCGCAAGCACATTAAAGGTGAGTGATAAGATAGCAGCCACAAGCATCATTACTCCAAACCATAATACTAAAGGTATCGATTTTGTAGGGATAATTCTATCAATAATAACTGCAAGTAAAAAAGGAAGCATTAAATCAAGAATACCAGCAACAGCTTTGATTAAAATGCCTAAAAACAGTTTTGATTGATATGGCTTTAAATACCTAAATATGGTCTTCATGGTTGGAAAGTTCCTTTGCACGGGTAAACAATTGATTTAAATAGTCTAAGAATTGAGCTTCTGCAGCTTCATCAAAATCTTGCATTAAATAACTACGTTGTTGTTTGAGAATTTGAACACACTCATCTTTAACGGAAGTTCCTAATGGAGTGAGTGTTAAGTGCTTATAACGACGATCTGATTCACTATGTGAGATATTCACGTAACCTAATTTAACACATGCTTGAATACCACGTGTTACTGTGCTTTTATCCACATGCATTGTTTCTATTAAAGATTCCATTGGGTATTGCGCCTTCTTTGAAATTTCAATAAGAAAAGAAGCTTGATATCCTTTTAACTTGAACTGAGAAAACTGATGATCACGAAAAGCGAGGTTATATCGCTCTATCAAAGAGATGGTTTTGTTAATGGGTAGCATATGTCCTCCAATAATTGCACATGCAACTATTATACACACTTTTCAATCTTTTTGAAGTTTTCTCATCTAAATCCATAAAAAAACAACGAGAATCTCGTTGTTTATCGTGGAAATAATTTTTTCATCACCAGGCTATATGTATATCCTAAGATAAATAGCCCTGTAATGGAAAACAAGAACATAACAATTAAAAGTAGTAAAATTTCCATTATTGGTTTTCCCCTCCCCAATTTTCAAATAACTTATACAGATCTTGGTTTTGCTTAAGATTCTTCTCAAGAAGAATTATTATTTCACCTAATGCAATAAATAAATACCCCAATACAATCGCAGAGACAATCTTATCTGATAATGTAGTTCCTTCACCGTATCGAATAAACTGAAAAAGAACGATTAAACTACCCCCAACACCCATGATCCACAAAGCACGTCCAAACCATTTAATGATAACACCCATAATATTCCCCCTTTACATCAAACTGCTTATAAATTTCCCTATCATTAGCATATCACTTACTAGAATTTAATCAAGATATCATAGCTTTGGATAATCGTTTAACTAGAAATAAAACTAAGGAATATTTCTTCATCTAGTAATCCGTTAACGTTACCCAAGGATAAGTACCCTTCTTTGAAGCCTCCCACATGGTATATAGTGCAAGTTGTAATGTAAATAGAAGTCCTTCCTCAAAAGGATTTAAACGACGAACCATAACTTGATACGTAAATTGAGGAGCTATCATTCCAACAATTCTCACATGTGAAGAATAATCACTTTCATTATCCGAAAACACCATCATAAAATGAACTTCATCCGTTTTACTTTCATAGAATTGAGAAAGAAACTCCTTATCAAGGAGTTCATTAAGTGGTTGGGTTAAGATCAAATGTTGTGTTGAGTTTTGATTTTGAATGTGTAAATCAGTGACAGTACGCTGAATTAAACTAGATTGATCAATGCTATCAATGTATTCTTTCAATGCTTCATGCTCGTTTTTACTGTATATAAAAGTTTTATCAAGGGTTGAGATTGTTTTGATAAAGTATTCAAAGTGGTTGTGTGTTGCCATATTAGTTTCCTCATATTGACTTTACCAAACCCCTCCAACACACACAAGCAAATCACTAATTCAACTTACGATTATCACATCAAAACATTCATATATTGAATCTATTAGCTCTTTGAGAGTAAATATATGGACTAGCTAAAACCTGAGACAAATTGGATAAATCACCACATGAGGTGCCTGATTTTTAAGTGCAATACACAAAGAGCTGAGCAACCAACCTTCATCGTAATTCCTTATAACTATTAATACATGTTTGACATTTGAAAGATCTGGAAAAGTAATCTGGTCTACTATAGATTTCGCTAATTTAACTCGTTGGTATGGATTCTTTGCTTCAAATGAACTCATCACTTTATCCGATATAATTGGTAGTACTTCAATCTCACTCGATTTAAGCCACAAACTCTCATTACTTCCTTTTTCAAGTACGGTTGCATCAATGATACACTCGATGTGATGATTACTTACAAAGTTTTGAACTGTTGAAATATCAGGAATTGAAGCAAAAATAAACCCATCTTCATGCTTAAGATCATCTGGAATCGTAGTAAAATCAAAAAATCCAACTGGCATGATTTTCTTAGCACTAATTGGAAAGATAACACCATGTGGGAATGATTCTAAAGGGTATAGCTTCTTAATGATATTGAAGCTACGCTTAGCAACAAACGACTCACTGGCCTCTTCATAAAGAGCGTGAATGGCTTCTGCTTGATCAATGACATACTTAAGACCAACTTTCTTAATGATAGATCGTCCTTTTAAAAACTTAATAATACGCTCAAACTCATATGAGTCAATGTTTAGTGTTCTTTCTGCTTCTCGCATTGAACATCCCTCTTCTATCATTGAGACATGATGAAGAAAATCAAACATATTTTGATTAATAGGATGTCCTAAGACACTAAGATCACTTGCTTTAAACCAATCAATCATCATCCATGAGGCATTTTCGTTAATGTAAGGCACGAAGAAACTTAATACTTGATCACTTCTCACATCAAAAGTATAGACAACACAATCGATTCCTTGAATATCAAGAGGCAATTGTGTCTCAAGAGTTGTGACACATGAGTGTAACTCATGATGAATAAAACTTTCTTGTAAGCTTACTTTTAAAGATTCTTCTACTTTTTTGTGTATCAATGCATGAGAAATGTTTGCATATGAAAGATATGCAGACACTGCATTTGCTTCACTGTATGATTGTGCAACCCATAGTACTCTTTTAAATGACGAAATATGAGTCATAAGTGCTTGTAAATTAAACGGGAATGAAAGTACTTGTGTTGGGTGGTTCAACTGATGAATGATAGATTCTTTAATATTAAGGGGTGCTTGGTATGCAGCCACAATCTGATGGATCTCTTTAGGTTGAATAGTGCTAACTTGCCTTGCCATCACTTCCATTTCAATTGAATAATATAAAGAATGAAGATGAGCTCGATGAACTTGATCGAGAATTAAAACATCGATGCCTTTGATCGTGTCGATAATCTGGTTGAATTTTGAAGGATTGAGTGTTTGTTCATATGAAATAATTAATCCATTAAGAAGACGGTTATTAAAGAGCTCTAGTGCGTTATTGAATCGATTTGTATGTGCACCTGAAATAATCTCAAACTTTTGAGATGAAAGCTGTTCATCATTAGTGATCCATGTAGAAATACTAAAGGTAGGTGTGAATATAACCCATTGCTTTGAAGGAGAAATATCTCTAATTATTTTAATCAAAGTGTTAATATAATACGACGTCATTGTTTTCATAATCACATTCTAACAAATCTAACTCTTCGTTTCAAAGAGTCTACTATATATGAGTCTTACGATGTGATTAATATTGATTTCTAGCAATCTTTAGAATACTCAATACTTTTATGTTTGCTGTATGAAATAAAAAAAGACTGTCTCTTATATCTAATAAGAAACAGTCATTTACTTTAAATTACCTCACTCACAACATTCTTTTTAGAATACGTTAGAAACACTAATGTTGGAATAACAACCATTGTTAAGATAGTACTCATTGCTAATCCAAAGAATAAAACTAATGCCATCGGAGATGTTAGAGGATCATTTGAAAGAATCAAAGGTATTACCCCAATGATCGTCGTCAATGTAGTTAACGTAATTGGTCGATAACGCTCTTTTAGAGCTTGAAATATAGCTTCTTCAATACTTGAACCTTCTTGCAACTGTGTATTGATAACCTCCACAAGAAGTATTCCATTGTTGACGACAATCCCAATCAAACTTACCGCTCCAAGTAATGCCATAGCTTGAATATCTACTCTAAATAGGACTAGTCCTAAAAAGACACCTGATAATGAAAGCGGAATTGAAGCCAAGATAATGAGTGGTTGTTTAAGATTATTAAACTGAAAAACCAGAATCAAATAAATGAGAGCTATAACTGCTAAAGAGGATAATCCAAGATTTGAGATTAAATCAGTAATATTACTTAGTTCTCCTCGATATACTACTTCAACATCTTGTAAATCTTGATTTAAAGCTAGTTTTTCACGAAGTGCTAATTCTACACTTGTCGCGTCACTATTAGGTAATACATCTGAGAGTACAGTAATGGTTCTTAATCCATTTTGTCTAAAGATACTTGGATTAACGAAGTCGATGTTTAATGAAGCAACTTGGCGAAGTTGCATAATTGAATTTGTTGCTGAAGAGCGAATCGTAAGGTTAAGTAAATCATCCATTGAGCGAATATTTGCTTGGATATTAATTGGTATCTGTCGATTATCAATGGTTAGTTGGGTTGGTTTTGTACCCATCAAAGCAGTATTAATCGTCTTAACAACATCAAATTTAAGAAGCCCTGATGTTGAAAGGTAGTCTGGATCAATATTCACAACATATTGTGGTTCACTTGAAACATGGGTGTCACGGATATTTGTAGTGCCTTGAATAGTTTTAAGTTCATCTTGAACAATTGAAGAAGCTAACAAGAGGGCATCAAGATCATCCCCTTTAAGGGCGATAGCAACTTTTGCCTCAACAGGCAAAGCATATTCTAAGTATCGTACTTGGACATCAGCACCAACAATCACATCATTAAATCGTGACTGTAGTTCCCTTCCAAGTTCTTCATTCGTACTAAAGCGACTATCAACTAAGTTCACATTCACAAGTACTTGAGCATTCGATTCATTTTCACCAAGTACTGGTGCTGTGATAAAGAACTTTGGTAATCCTCGACCATAAGCAGAAGTAACATTTATGATTTCATCATATTCTTTAATTATATCCAAGACTTGATCATGAATCATCTTTGTAGATGCAAGATCAGATTGTTGAGATGCTATATCAATATGAAGTGTAGGTTTATTTGAATAAGGAAAGAAAGAGATATTAAGTTGTGTAAACAACAGTCCCGATATGATGAGTGTTGAAAATGCCAAAGCAATCAACGTCTTTGGTTTCTTTAGTCCAAATTCAAGTAGGTTTCTAAAGAATCGATATGTTACTGATTGATGAGTTTTCTCAATCTTTTGAATAGATTCCTTTTTGAATAGCAAATTCGCAAAGATTGGCACAATAATCATTGCCACAAGATATGATGCTGTGAGTGTTGATATAACAATGGTAGGAATTGTACCAACTGTTTTCCCAATGACACCAGGCACAAAGAAAAACATTCCAAAAGTAACCATTGTGGTAAGTGTTGAAGTCAACATTGGAATAGCAGTATCTTTGACACCCATCATAATCGCATCATGTTTTGAATAATCTTCGTTTAAACGATATTGAATAGCTTCCGCAATAACAATACCATTATCTACTAAAATCCCTAAAGATATGATTAGAGCTGCAATGGATATGAAATGAAATTCAATACGCAATATATTCATGACAATAAACGTCATCAGAATAGACAATGGTAACAATAATGAGATAACCAAGGCATTTCTTAGTTTTACAAATATCATTACGATAAAGATAATCAAGGCAATACTTTGAAGCAGTGATCCAATGAAGTTATTAATTGAGTTATCAATGTCTTTTGGAGAAAACATGACTTCTTCAACCTGTAATGTTGAAGGAAAAGATTGTTTAATACGATTTAACTCTTGTGAAACACGATTTCCAATACTCACAGCATTTACATTTTGATTAAAATATCCAGTTAATAATACGGTTGTTTCTCCATTTCGAGTAAATCCAGCATTTGATGTCGCAACAACATTTACAGTTGCTACATCTGATAAACGAACAAAACCAACACTACTTGAAGATCCTTTAATTATCATGTCTTCAATGTCATTCACAGACTCAAAAGAAGAAGGTGTCTGTACATTGATTGATTGACCATCGATCACTATTGATCCTGATGGTATCGTTAAGTTTTGAGCCTGCATAAGCTGAACAATCGTTTCAATTGAAATCTGATACACATTAAGTGCATCCACATCCACATTAACCAACACTTCAAATGTATCTTCTCCATCGATGATTAAGCGACTTACACCGCTCACACGCGATAGTTGAGTTGATGCACTTTGAGCATAACTAGCTAGTTCACTGCGCTCTAATGTCGATGATGAGAAGGATAAAATAAAGGATGGTGTAGATACCAAATCATCATTAATGGTAGACTCATATGCAAGTGTAGGTAGTGAAGATTGTGTCTTTGCAACAATATCCTTGAGCGTTGAAATTGAAGTTTCAGGATCAGCATCTATATCAAACACAACTACAATAACACTCGCAGAATTATATGAATAGGAATTCATTACATCCACTTTTTGTAGACTTGATAATGCATTTTCAAGAGGAACCGTCACAAGATTCTCGACTTGAATCGAAGTTGCTCCAGGATAAATCGTAGTTATTAAAGCTGCAGGTAAATTAGTATTTGGATTTTCCTGCTTAGGAATTTCGAAATATGAAAAAATACCCATAGTTGCAATAAGAATGGTGAAAATGTAAATAATGAGATGTCTTTTTAAAGCCCATTTAACAATGTGCTTCATGGTTGATTTACCACTTTAACACTAGTTCCTGAGCGAAGCGATTTCATACCATTAATAACAACGACTTCATTAGATAGCAAACCTTCAACACGAACATCACTATTATTAAATCCTAATAATGTAACACGACGTTTGATAGCACGGTCGTCTTCCACAATATATACATAAGGTTGACCATCATTAAGAATGCTTGAAATTGGTAACCATACCCCAACAATATCATTTAAGGCAATATCAATACTTACTGAAGATCCAATCGCAAAACTACCAATAGGTAAGTTTACTCCAACTTCATAAGTTCGAGATGCTTGATCTGGAAGTGGTGATATGCTTGATATTTTTGCATCTACTTGATTGGTGGAATTGAAAATCGAAATTTCTTGATTAATAAAAAGTGTAGGTAACCATTGAAATGGAACTCCAAAGATTGCTTTAAGCTCATCGGATGCAATCACTACCACCGGTGCAAGAGGTGTTGCTAGTTCATTAACATTACCCACTACTCTAACAACTGTTCCACTGACTGTGGCACGTAAAACTGTGTTTTCTAAATTATTCTCAGCTTGTGTTACATTATTTCGAGCAATGTTAACCTGAGTTCTATTTGCGTTCGTATTAGATTGTGCTGCATTGTAGCGACTACGTGCAATGACCACTTCATTGGATTCACCAGATGCAAGTGCATTATTATACTGAGTTAATGCTAACTGATAAGTAAGTTCAGACTGATTATAAGCAACGAGTGATGATTGTGTCACAGGTGAGTTCTCGCCTAATGTATCACGATTTGATTCATAAGTCTCTAGAGCTGTATCACGCTCTTGTTTTGCTTGGTTTTGATTTTCAAATAAAGTATTGATTGCTTCTTCATCATTAGCTAATGCTTCATCATAAAGCTGCTTTTGAGTTTGCTCATTGGATTGAGCACTTTGAAGATTGAACTGAGCATTAGATAAGGCTTCTTTAGAATTTTGAAGTTGTAAACGAGATTGTTCATCATTAATGCGTGCGAGGACTTGATTGGTGGTTACTCTATCCCCTTCTTTAACATTAATCTGAGTTATAGTTCCAACATTCTGAAAGGCCGCTTGAGTAATCTGAAGTGGTGAAATAAACGCTACTGAGCGATAACTTTCTTCAAAGGCACTCTGTGAAACAACTAAGGTTTCAACAGCAACAACACGTTCAACAAACTCTTTATCTTCTTTTTCGAAAAGTGGACCAATGAGTAAAAAACCTACCCCAGTAAGCACAAGTGCGATTATTGAATTTTTTATCCATTTATTCATAAATATTCTCCTTAATCGCATAAGTCATGTAAGCATGGAGTTGAAAGTATTGCGTTATCGCAAGTCTTAAATTTTCTTCACTCACCTCTTGTGACATCTCAATTGCATGATATACACCATGGAATATGCCTGAGGAAAGCATCTTAATAAGTAGTATTTTATCTTTGCTTTCAATATCTGCAGGATCTGCATAACGAAGCGCTAAACGCTTTAAGAAAGCATGGAGTTGATCTTGAATTTGGCGTGCAGTTTTCGGATGATTTAACATCACAAACAAAGCATCTTTATTATCTTGAATAAGTGAAAACAAGGTTTGAGAGAATCCTTCAACTAACATTGCAAAAGCTTGTTGTGGATGATCGTAGTCATTTGCTTCTAACGCTAGAATGGACTGTAGCTTAACAATAGGATTCTGAATTACCGCTTCAAATAAAGTATCTTTATTATCAAAATAGCGATAGACATTCCCTACACTAATATTAGCCTCTGTCGCAATATGTCTTAGTGATGCTTGTGCATACCCATGTGTTCGAAATTGCTTTGCGGCTGCAGCTAGTATCTCTTCTCGTACTGAATCTTTTAATATTTGCATAATTACCTCACCAATAGTATACACTTGTTCATTATTGCATTCAATAAAAATGAATGACAATATACAAGAGAATATGACTTTATAACATATATTCAAGATTTGCATAAAAACATGTTGTGTTAGACATCTAAACTTACACTTCATCAACATTCTTGATACAATACATGCATGAAACAAACCCTACTTCGATGTCCAATTTGCCAAAAGCAGTTATATTTTAATAATGTGTCCTACTCCTGTGGGAAACATCATTTTGATAAAGCAAAAGAGGGTTATGTCAACTTGTGTATTCCACCAATTAAAGGTGATGATAGTCATCTTGTACAGGCTCGTGAGGACTTTTTTCTTAAAAATCCTTATGAACCTTTAATGAATGCGATTTTTCCTTGGGTGACAACTCAAGATGTTGTTCTTGATATGGGATGTGGTATTGGCTCATATCTTAAATATCTCAAAGATAAGCTTCCTTTACTCACAACAATTGGATTTGATGGATCAAAAATTGCAATTAAAAAAGCTTCTAAATCTGATTTAAATGGTCAATATGTTGTAGCAAATATTAATTCATGTCCTATTATAGATCATAGTATTGATGTAGTTTTAAGTGTTTTTGCACCATATCAGATTAGTGAGGTAAAGCGTGTACTAAAGCCTGGTGGTCGCCTTATTTGTGTTGAACCAGGAATAAACCACTTAGTCGAACTCAAATCAGTTCTTTATCCTTCACTTCGCCTTAATGAAGTAAGTGAACCATTAAAGACTCCTTTAAATTTGATTCATGAAGAGAATGTAAATTTTATTATTTCTTGTGACCATTCACTCTTAATGTCCCTTTTTCAAATGACACCTTATGCTTACACAACATCTAAAGAAGCTCAAGAAAAACTATCTTCGATATCTCATCTTGATGTCCTTGCATCCTTTGTGCTTCGTGTTTATGAATTACACTGAAAATTACCGGATATGACTTACTGAGTTTAAAAAATAGATGTAATCATCACAAATTCCCGAATCAGTTCGGTCCATTAGCAAATCAATGATATATTCTATAAATACTCTTCATACTCAAAGACGTAGTAAATTAGATGTGATTCTAGAGTTAATAATTGCTAAGTTTACTCTGTAATCAGAGCAAATCAACTGTTTTCAGACATAACTTCAAATAGTTACTCTGATATTATCCACAAAAAAAGAACCCGAATGGGTTCTTGTTTTTCTATTTCTTAAACAACTCTGCTAATGAATCTTGATAAGGTGGGTAAGCAATTCCCTTTTCAGTAATAATTGCAGTTATATATTCAGCATCAGTGACATCAAATGCAGGATTGTATGTCTTAATTCCTTTTGGAGCCATTGGTTTTTTGTACCACATCTCATAAATTTCTTCACCATTACGCAACTCTATATGAATCTCGTTGCCTGTTGGGGTTTCTAAATCGATCGTTGCAAAAGGTGCATGAACGTAAAATGGAATGCCATATTTTTTTGCTAGAATTGCAACGCCTGAGGTGCCAATTTTATTAGCGGCATCACCATTGGCAGCTACACGATCACATCCAACAACTACTGCGTCAATCCAACCATTCTTCATCACAATTGAGGCCATGTTATCACAAATCAATGTGACATCTACACCCGCTTCATTGAGCTCCCAAGCTGTTAAACGCGCACCTTGAAGCAATGGACGTGTTTCATCTGCAAATACTTTGAAGTTATAACCCAACTCTTGACCTAAGTAAATTGGTGCTAAAGCTGTGCCATATTTTGCAGTCGCAATGGTTCCTGCATTGCAATGAGTAAGTAAGCCCATATTAGGTTTTAATAGGCTTAGTGCATATTCCCCAATACTTCGACAGACTTGCTCATCTTCAGAACGAATCAACTCCGATTCCACTTTTAGTTTGGAAATGATATCCTGAACTGGTAAATCTTTATGTTTAACTACACATGCTTCTAAACGATCCAATGCCCAGAACAAGTTAACTGCAGTTGGGCGAGATGAAGCTAAGTAATCTTTTGCTTCTTTAAACTCTTGATAAAATGTTTCATAATCTTGAGCAAGAGAGTGTTTGATCGCAATATAAACACCAAATGCACCTGCAAATCCAATAGCTGGAGCACCACGAACTTCTAGTTTATAGATTGCTTCCCACACAGACTCTTTTGTTGTGTGTGTTTTATATAGAATCTCATTTGGTAAAGCTGTCTGATCAAGAATAATGACTGAACTGTTCTCATCATCAAGTTTTACAGATACAAAATCTAGTACATTTTCTGACATACTTCCTCCTTAGAAAAGATTTTCAGCTTCTTTAATTACTGCTAAGAATTCTCGACCTGATGAGAATGAACTGCGATTCATAATAAATCGTTTAGAAGCTGTCATACAAATACGTTCAGCACGAACTCTTGCAGCTTCATCACGAATAGTTGTTATATCTTTAACATGGGCCAAACCAACAATACGGCGAATTCCCTCAAGTCCAACGACTCCAGCAGTATCCCTTAAGATTGATGAAATGTAGTACTCTTTAAACCCCTCATACTTAGCTGTGTACTCGCTCACATGTTGATCCCATGCAATTGAAAACTTCACTAAAAATTTGTCTACTACATCAACAATTGTTTCTTCTAACCAAAGTTTGTGGTCAAGTTGACCATTTGCATCTGAATTTGCCCAAGCAAACATTAAGTTTGCTATCACGTTCCCAACGTCATATCCCATTGGGCCAAAGAACGCAAATTCTGGGTCGATAATTTTAGTAGAATCTTCTTTAATGAAAATTGATCCTGTGTGTAAATCACCATGAATCAATGATTGTGCATGATTCATAAATTCAAATTTCATAATTGCTGTCTCAAGGCGAAGTTGATGATCATGGTAAAGATGCTCTTCTACCCATTCTTTGTTAGGGGCAAAAACATCATTACGAGACTTATTATTACTAAATGGTTCCGTAAACACTAAATCCTCGGATATCTCACAAAGTTCAGGATTGATGAAGTTTTTTACGAGTTCCTTCTTTTGCTTATGTTCAAGAACAACATCTGTTGTAAGTAGCAAAGTATTTACCATGAATTCAGAGATATGTTCAGAAAAAAGTGGGAACTTTTTAAATTGCATCAACGCTGTTCTCATAATTTGATGGTCTGATAAATCGTCCATCACAGTACAGTTCATGATTGGATCGTACATGTAGACTTGTGGAACAAGTCCTGGTGCTAACTCACCTTCATATTTTAAAATTTCAAATTCAATGCGATTACGATCAGGCGACAATGTAAACTCATCCGAAATTCTCGCAACTGGTCCAGATTGCTTAACAATAATTGATTTTCCACTCACTTTATCCCAGATCTTGAAGATGTAGTTTAAATTTCCATCCCCAATTTCCTTGCATTCTAGCTCTGCTTCTTGGTTAAATATGAAGTTTAGTTTTGATTTTGCATAAGCAACCGCTTGTTCTTCACTCATTGTAAAGTATGTATCAAATTTCATTTGAAATCCTCCTTAATCCTTTTTTCTGTAATAAGTTAATGCTAAGGCTAATACTAACACAACACCTTTTATTATGTCCATGGAGTAATATGGAACCGAAATCATGACAAGACCGTTTGATAATGAGACCATCATAAGAGCTCCAACAAACGTCCCAATCGCATTAGGTTTACCTGCTCCGAGAAATGAAAATCCAATAAATGCTGCAGCAACTGATTCCATTAAATAGCCTGCACCTGCGGATGGATTTGCTTGACCAATTCGAGCTGCCAATAACAAACCACCAATACCTGCTAGCATAGCTGAGAAAATATAGGCAATGGTTTTGTACTTATGAACATTAACACCAGAAAGTCTAGCAGCTTCTGGATTGCCACCAACCACATACATATATCTTCCGTGTTTTGTGAAAGTGAGGAAAATATGAACAACTATCACGAGTGCTGCCATGATAATGATAATTTGTGGAACTGACCCGAAGTTTCTAAACACTTGAGGGATAAGTCCTGTGGATGTACTTCCATCTGACATAATCATATTTTGTGAAATAATTTTCCCTTTTGAGAAGGTTGTGGAGACTCCGTTAAATATAAACATCGCAGAAAGGGTTGTAAGCATGTCTGGAATGTTAAATTTAATAATCATAAATGAGTTAACCAACCCAATTACAACCGCTGCAAGGAGTGCCGCAACAATCGCAACAATGATATTTTGATCATACCAAACAAACATGGCAATACCAATTGCCATAGTCATTGATGCAACCGATCCAACTGATAAGTCAAATCCACCTACAACTAAAGATATTGTCACTCCAGTTGATATAATCGTGACGATTGACATTGCACGAAGTATGTTGATTAAATTACCTGATTGTAGAAATCGTCCATTCGTGACGACCGCAAAGAAACCAAACATAATGAAAATGGTAAATACTGTGCCATAGTTGTAAAGAAATTCGAAAAAGTTAAATTTCTTAAATCTGTCTTTCATAATTATTTCCTCCTGCAGAATAATATAAGATTTCATCTTCAGATGCATCTTTTGTCTTAACTTCTTGAACAATCCGCCCATCATACATCACATAAATGCGATCTGTAATACTAAGTAATTCTGCATTTTCACAGGATGCATAGATGACTGATTTCCCTTGATTGACTAATCGTCCAATTAGTTCAAAGATGTCTTTCTTTGCACCCACATCAACACCTTTGGTTGGTTCGTCGAAAATGTATAAATCTGCATCTGCAATTAACCATTTTCCAACAACAACTTTTTGTTGATTACCACCTGAGAGATTTTTGACCTTCTGATTTTCTGTAGGAGTTTTAATACCTAAATCATGAATCATTTCTTTTGCAACTTTTCGCTCTTTACTTAGTAACATGAACATGTATTTAGAAAATTGTTGGATGGATGGAAGTGTTAGATTTTTATAAACAGATTCGGCAACAAGAACACCTTCTTTTCTTCTTTCTTCTGGAACAAGTGCAAGTTTGTGTCTTACTGCTTGAGTTGGATTTTTAATACTGATAACCTGTCCATCTTTTTTGATTTGACCACTAAGGATGGATTCAGCACCAAAAAGTGCTTTACAGAGTTCTGTTTTACCTGCACCAACTAATCCTGCTATTCCAACGATTTCACCTTTGCGAACATGCATCGAAATATCTTTTAGCATTTTTCGGTCTGAAAGTGATACAACTTCAAACGCAATATCACCAATTTCTGCCTCATATTTTGGATAGTTTTCTTCAAAACTTCTACCAAGCATAAATTCAACAACCTGTTTTTGATTGGTGTCTTTAATTAGCATATCAACAATGTGTTTACCATCACGCATAATTGTAATGTGATCACAAAGACTGAAAATTTCAGGCAATCGATGCGATATAAAGACTATCGCAACGCCTTGATCTCTTAAATCTTTCACAATTCTGAATAGCTCATCTGCCTCTTTATTTGATAAAGGCGCAGTTGGTTCATCCAAAATAAGCAATTTGCAATTTCTAGATATGGACCGAGCAATAAGCACCATCTGCTTCTCTGCTAAGGTGCAATGTTCAACTTTTTTATTTACACGAAGATTGACATTGAGCTTCTTTAAAACAGCTTTTGCTTTATTGGAAATTTCTTTCCAATTAACAAAGTGCTTTCCATGCATATCCATAATCATTTCATCGATCATGATATTTTCTGCAACAGAAAGATAAGGAATTAAAGCAACATCAACCTCTTGATAGACTGTTTCGATTCCAAGAGATTTTGCATCTTTGACGGATCGGATATTGATATGCTCTCCATTTAAAAACATGTCTCCAGTCCAGTGAGTATATGAACCCGAAAGGACTTTCATCATTGTTGATTTTCCAGCACCATTTGCTCCAATCAAGGCATGAATTTCACCATGACGAACATCTAACTTTGCTTCGTTGAGAGCTTTGACGCCTGGGAATTCAATTGTGATATTTCTCATGCTTAACTCAAAATTATTCATTGGATCACCTTCCTATAATTGAAGAAAAAGGGAAAGGTTTTCCTCTCCCTTTTCAGATCTTATTTGTTTCTTAAAGCATCCATCCAAGATTCATTGAATTCATCTGATTTGCCCCAAGTATCATATACTTCTTCAAGGGTAGCAACTGTAACAGTTCCGCCAGCTTCCATCAAATCATCTTGATAAATAGTTGTTGCTGGGATTTCATATGTTGCAGGAGTCGTTTCTCCAGCCAATTTCTTAGCTAAGATTCTCATATTCAATGTTCCTACTAGTTTAGCATCTGCAGCAGCTGTCATCACCCATGGAGAATTCGCTTCTTGCATCATTTGTAAATCAGCATTGGATACGTCGATTCCATAAATTTTAACTTCTGTACGACTATTTTCTTTTAAAGCTGTAAATGCACCTGTAGCAAATGCATCCCATGAAGCCCAAATAGCATCAACTTCACCAACACCATAACGTGTAAGTAGTGATCCAATTGCGTCTGCATTTAAGCCAGCAATATTAGTAAAGTCTCCAACTTCTCCGACAAATGCGATTTCTTCGATTTTGCCAGCATTCACAAATTCTCTATAAACAACTTCACGACGTTCCATTGGAGGGAATCCAGCAATCCACATTTTGAAGATCTTTGGAGTTTTTCCTGGGAATGCATCAACTAAAGCTTGTAGTGATTCTCTAGCTAAAGACATATCATCTTGAGCTGTAGATGTAACATTCGCAACTACACCAGCAGTGTCAAATGTAACAACTTGAATTCCAGCTTCAACTGCTTGTTTAATTAAAGCTTCTGCATTGCTTTGACCATGTGAAACAATAATTCCATCATAACCACCTGTTAATGCTTGATTAAATACATCTTCGAAGCGTGCATCATCACCGTTTGTAGTGAAAGTATCGACCACAAATCCTAATGATTCACCTTCTTCTTTTGCACCTGCTAGAAATTGTGCTGTATGCTCGTCCGCACCTAAGTTACGAATAACCGCAATTTTAATACGACCTTCTTTTTCTCCTAACGCACCTGGAGCTCCTTCATAGAATTTCTCAGTTGTTGTGCCAGAACATGCAGCTAGAGCTAAAACCATCATTAATGTTACTAAACTCAATATAAATCTTCTCATTTTTCCTCCTTGCTATCACAACAAATGTTGTAAGCGCTTAACTGAATTATACATTGAAACTCTGCATTTTGCAATATATCTTTCGTTATTTTTTTGGTTTTTTGTTGTTTTTATTTGTTTCGTTGTAATAAGCTTGAAGCAATTGATTATTCACGAAAACTAGAAAAGAAAAAGTCAGTGAACACCACTGACTTAGAATTCTAGGTATCGAAGACCTTGAGGATCTATTTTTCGAATAAGCAACAACTCAGCTTGTGTTGGTAGCACTCCAATCGAAACATTATCAAGAGATAAAGAGAACCCAGTATTTTCAATAACTTCTTGTTTAGAAGATAAAGGACTTATTTCGAGAACCACTAGTTTTCCACCAACTTGTCCAAAGGTACACAACGGTGTAACAATTCTATAGACATTCCCTCGAGTAGTCACAAAATCTACCTTCGGAACAAATGTCTTTTTGTCATGTTTAGTTCGCCAAATAAGTGCTTTCTTTACAGTCGGAATCAACACAGCACTTCCTGCACCACCAGGTAAGCGAACCTTAGGTTTGCGGTAGTCTCCAATAACTGAAGCATTGACGTTACCAAACTCATCAAATTGAACTCCACCTAGAAATGCCACATCTAACTTGCCTCTCATCGATAAATCAAAAACTTTTTCAAGCGGAAAAATGGATTCACTATCATACCACTCTTCTTTACCTGCTGAAGAATAAGATGATAAATTACGGCTTTTAGAATTCACTCCACCTGGAATATTTAAAATCGTCGAGTTAGGTGCATGCTTCGCTTTAGCGTACTTTGCTGCAATCATTGGAAGCTGTGACGAAACTCCGTGAAATACGGTTTCATGATCTTCAATTGCTGCTGCAAGTTGTAAAATCATCACATCTGCAGGATGGATAGATTTGCTTTTATTATAATTTTGCATCTCAGTTACCTCCTATCGAAATTGATGATCTTGATGATCATACTTTTGTAAATAAAGATTAAGTTCCTTTAAATCAGAAATGCTCAAGAAATCTTTGAGTGCTTTAGAATCCACATCGTACATCACATCGCAGCTTCCAGGCATAGCTCCACGTGGCGCAACAACCACCGCACTTACAAGAAATCCTGGAATATCGACGTTTTTGAAATTCATAGCACTGCGTGATTTAGGAATTAGTTTCTCAGTTGTTAGGATGATTTTTTTGGAAGCATTGGATAATAAAATGTCATCGTATTTTGGACCAAAGATAAAACCATTACCATCTTCATCCGCTTCTTGCACGTGAAGAATCGCAATATCAGGTGTTATTGCTTTGACAACCGTGATTTTTTCACGAGTGAATGGATCTTCTATGATTTTAAAGTAATCATTTTGTGTAATTAAATCCCCAGCCACCATACCTTTAATAGGCATAAATCCGACATTCGCCATCGCTGCACGCAAAGCACTCATTACCGTGTAACAAGCATGTTCATTCGCTTGAATAGTACCGTCTTCAACAGCTTTTCGATAGAATTTTGCTAGCCCAAATCCGGTTTCATAACCAATGAATCCTGCATCAACGCTTTTCAAGCAGTTGAATGCAGCTAAGACATCCACATCATGCCCACCTGCTGTTTTGACAACTCGTAGATTCTTTCGTTTTTGACGAACAATTTCACGCACAAAAGCCATAGGACTACGATGCAATACATTGCCACCCAATCCAAGCATCATGCCATCTTGCACAAGTCGTACTGCCTCTTCAATATTTGTTACCTTACTCATTACATTCACCTACTTTACTGCATTTGCAGCTACATTCACCACATCCCACACTCCTGCAAAAGGAGGTGCATAACATAAATCTGCAAAACCAACATCCTCAGATGTCATTCTTGCTTGAATCGCAATCGCTAGCATATCGATGCGTAAAACCACATCTTTAGCACCTGCAGCTTGTGCACCAATAATGATACTAGAGTCTTTTTCAACAATAAGTTTCATCCAAATTGGCGTTGGATTGGGATAATAACTTGCATGATTGTTTACTTTCACCATCACTGTTTGATATTCGATTGCTAATTGTGTAGCTTCACTCTCACTAAGACCAGTGCGAGCAAAATCCATATCAAACACTTTAATGGCTGCAGAACCAAGTGCTCCAATATATTTTTTGTGTTTTCCATTCAGATTTTCGCCAACAATTCGACCCATTTTATTCGCAGTTGTACCAAGTGGGATATAAGCATTCTCTTGCTTCGCCATATGATAGATTTCAGCACAATCACCAGCTGCAAAAATATCAGGAACACTAGTTCTTCCCTCACGATCAATTACAATGGCACCGTTTTTAGCTCGATTAATTACAACATCCTTCAAAAAATCTAGTGAGGGTTTAATCCCTACTGACATTAGAACAAAATCAACTGGATATTCACCTTTATCTGTCACGATAGAGCGAACACGAGTATCTCCTTTAAATGAGATGACTTTTTCATTGAGTGAAACAAGTAGACCATGTTGAATCATCTCATTTTGTGCCATTTCAGAAAATTCATTGTCAAACGACGTTAGCACTCTTGGCATAAGCTCAATAAGTCGAGTTTCTTTTTTTAGTTCAATACAGGCTTCTGCCATTTCAACACCAATATATCCACCACCGATGATAGCTACTTTTGAGATTTCTGGTCTTTTTAGAATCTCTTTGATAGCAAACCCATCTTCATAACTTTTAAGTGTTTTAATATTTTCTAGGTGAACATTCAAAAATGGCGGAACAATTGGAGATGCACCTGTTGCAATAACGAGTTGATCATATTGATCCATAAATAACTGACCTGTTTTATGATTTTTAACTAAAATCTTCTTATCGTTTGTTTCTAGTTTAACGACTTCACAAAATAAGTGACAAATAATGTTCATCTTCAAAAAGTCTTCTTGACTTTTAGCAAGCATTAACGTCGCATCTTGATTGACATCTGATATAAAGTAAGGCAATCCACATGCACCATAAGACAATGTTCCACCTTTTTCATACACAACAATTTCAGCTTCTTGATTTAATCGGCGAAACTTGGATGCAGCTGACATTCCAGCAGCAACACCACCGATGATAATCACTTTCATACTCATTCTCCTTTAAGTATTGACTTAAGATCGTTATCGATCGCAATGGATGCATCTTCTATCGAAAGTTCTTGAATCAAAGCTTGATGGATTCGTCGATAAAACACGCCGAGCAATGTTCCTGCATCATAAACACTTGGCAGTGGTTTTCCATAAGTATTGATGAGTTCAAGATGCATTGGATACCATGGGTACAATGATTGATCTAGCATGTAAGTACTTCTTCTTACCGGCGATCCTGCATAACTACCAACAATTCGATCGACTTCTTGACTTGTAATGTAGGCTAAAAATGTTTCACACATTTGCTTCTGTGAAGATAGATTAACGACACCAAAACTCCATGTCACATTCCATGCTGTATTAAAAGTTGCAAATTCTATATCTTCTTTATCTATGCAATCATCGTCTAGAATAACACCTAGTTGACCACCCCAGGTGACACCAAATGATACTAAATTCTCTTTAATATCCTTTGCCACTTCATCGTTACCATAGGTTGAAACTTCTTTTCTTGTATAAGACTTTAAAGTTAAATAGTCATTAAGTGCATTCACCATCTTTGTTACGTCATAGTGAATATTCCCGAAAGAATCAAACACTTCTATGCCTCGATTTCTCATAAAAGGAAGTGCATCTAGAAATATTTCTGACGAAGAACCTCTAAATGAAATCCCTTTAAAGTCTGGATGAGTAGAACAGGTACTTAATATCTCTAAGTATTGATCGGTTGTGATGACTTGTGGAATCTGTTGGCCTAATGCATTTGTAACAAAAGATTTTCGATAACAAATGATATGGCCATCACAGAAAGATGGATATAAATAAGTCTGACCGTCGATTCTCATCTCATCAGCAATGACTGGCAATATGTCTTCTTGAAAATATTCCGCTGAATTCGGATAATTTACTGGTGCTAAAAAACCTTTATTGACAAAATCACGTAACCAAAAATGACCTGCGACCATTACAATGTCAGCTTTTCTTTTTCCTTCAAAAACTTCCATCAGTGAAGGATAATATTGATCCCATTCAATAATTTGAAAATCTACCTCAATATTATAAGCATCATAAAATTTCTGTAACAGTTGAAACTTCGAATCAACATACACATTGATTGCAGGATCTCTAACTGCCAAGACTGTTAGTTTTGGTTGCATACTACTGATTGTCCACAATTCCTACGATGCAAGCATCAATGGGCTTTTGCTTATCAAAAGCATTAGAACAAGCAGATCCTTGGGTAACAATTACTACATCCCCAATGCCTGCGCCAACTTTATCCACTGCAATGACAACATCTTTCTTGGTGGAGTGGAGTAGCTCGACAGTCAACAATTTCATACCCATCAATTCATCTACTTTTTTGGATGATACTACATTCCCAATTACTTTTCCTAGTCTCATTGTGACCTCCTATTTGATGATTTCTAACCACTGCCCGTTTTCTATTAAGAAGGCATTGGCATCATCTGTATCAATATGAAAATCGAGTGCATATTTATCTGAAATTCGAATCGTGACATGGTTCATTAAACCACCTTTGACTCCAGGAACTTTGACAGATACAAGTTGCCCAGCATGCACACCGTAGCGAAGTGCATCAGCGGGGGTCATGTGGATATGACGATCTGCAATTATCACACCTTCCATGAGTTCTACTTGTCCGTTTGGTCCAACAATCATAATCCCTTCACTTCCAGTGATATCACCAGAATTACGAACATCTCCTGTTAGTCCTAATCGACGAATATCTGATTTTGGAAGTTCGATTTGTGTTTTTGATCGAACAGGTCCTAAAATCCGAATTCCCTTAATTGTTCCTTTTTTAGTTATCAAATCTACTTTTTCGTTGGCTGCGAACTGTCCAGGCTGAGATATCTGCTTCTGTATCGTCAGCTCATACCCCTTACCAAACAAGATTTCAAGATGCTCTTGGCTTACGTGTAAATGTCGTGCTGATACGGAAACAGGGACACTTAAAGATAAGAGTCCCATTTCTTCCATTTCTTTGACAACAAGATCAGTAATTTCTTTTTTTAGATTCGCTAAATCCATACTCATCTCTTATTCGATGAAAGGAAGCATTTTGATTAATTCATTATTTGGTTTTGGAATCACATGAACAGCAACCAGTTCACCAAGTCTTGAAGCATTTTCAGCTCCAGCTTCTACAGCAGATTTAACAGCTCCTACATCGCCTTGAATGACCACAGAAACTAGTCCTGATCCGATTTTTTCAGTTCCAACAATTTTAACATCTGCCGCTTTTAACATCGTGTCTGCCGCTTCAATTGCAGCTGTTAATCCACGCGTTTCAATTATTCCTAATGATTTCATTTTTTTCCTCCAATGTTACATGATAAATTTTAAAATCTCTTTATGTGGTTTCGAAATGACTACTGCATTTTTACATCGTCCCACAAATTTTGTATCACATGTATTTTTTGCGACTTCAATCGCTTCTTGAACATCCGATACCGACCCTTGAATAAAAAGCGTTACAAGTTTCCCACCCAAGGCAGCTTCACATGCAATGAGTTTCACATTTGATGCTTTGCACATTTCATCCACTAAGCTTAATGCCGTGGTGAGGTACAAAACATCAATGATCCCTAGGGACTCTACTTTATTCATCCAGATTACTCAATGAAACCCAAAATCTTTTTCAAATCTTCAACTGGTCTTGGAATGACGTTGACAGCAACTACTTCTCCAAGTCTTGATGCATTTTCTGCACCTGCTTCAACTGCTGCTTTGACTGCCCCTACATCACCTTGAATTACAACTGATACAAGTCCTGATCCAATTTTTTCGGTTCCGACAAGCGTGACGTCGGCAGCTTTTAACATTGTATCAGCCGCCTCGATTGCTGCTGCTAATCCACGAGTTTCAATAATTCCTAATGCTTTCATATTTCCTCCTTGGTCTTAATAGACACTTTTCCTTTTGATAGCATGCTTTTCATTTCTTGTATGTTTCCACTAATCATATGTGTTGAGATGTCTTTTTCATCTAGATACTTCAGTGCAGTATCTTTTGCAACTTGCAGAGCTGTAGAAACATGGTCAATACTTCCGATAAACTTAACAATAAATACATTGGGGATCTTTGCTTTGTCTCCTGCCAATGGATTGTTGACATCGATTGCAAGAATTTTAATATCTGCAGCTTTCGCAGCTTGATCCATTGCAACCATTGCAACTGAGAATCCAAGAACTTCTAATATACCTGCAGCTTGTTCATTTAATGTACTCACATTATCCTAAATCCTCCTTCTGCTAAAGTGCATCGACGAATTCTCGTAAATGTTTTCGCAGATGTAACACCTTCTCCAGTTGGACCTGCAATGGTGAATGTCGTGTGTCCCTCACCTTTATATCCAACACCTGCGAGGGTGGCTGCATTCTTGACAAATATCGTTGTTTGAATGGCTCGAGCAAACTGAGTCATTCGATCAATATTTTTAGAGAAGATAGAAGCTGTGTGACGATTACCATGTTCAGCCTTAACAGCCAATTGGACAGCTTCCTCAAAGGTTTTAACCTTAACAATTGGAAGTATCGGCATCATTTGTTCTAATTGAACAAATGGGTCTTCAAACTCTGCTTCGAATATTAGTAGATTGATATCTTTTTTATTCACACCAATGGCTTTTAGAATTAATTGAGCATCTTTACCAACCCAATCTTTTGACACATGATACTCTTTCTTCTTTTCAGTAAGGCTACAGCCTTTGGCTGCCTCAACTTCATGTTGAGTTAAAACGATTTCTTTTATCTTGTTGATTTCTTCTTTACTTAAGAAATATGCTTTATTTTTTAGCATATGATAGATTAAGTTGTCATAAACCTGGGATAAACAGAATACTTCTTTTTCTCCAATACATAGTATGTTGTTGTCGAAGGCAGTTCCTTCAATAATTGCTTTAGCTGCTGCTTCGATATCTGCGGTTTCATCCACAATCACTGGTGGATTTCCTGCACCAGCACCAATAGCTTTCTTTCCTGATTGAAGCAAAGTTTTAACCATTCGCGGTCCACCTGTTCCAACCAGTAAGGCGACTTTTGGACAGTTCATGATAACATCTAACGATTCAAGGGTTGGATTAGCTATCATTGTAATAAGGTTTGCTGGCCCATTAACAAGTTGTATTTGTTGATTTATTAGATTCACAAGTTTGGATGTACATGATTTTGAAGAAGGATGAACATTGTAGACCACCGCATTCCCTGCAGCTAACATGGAAATTGAGTTGTTTATAATTGTTTCCACAGGATTTGTGACTGGTGTAACAACTCCAATCACTCCAAACGGTGCTCTTTCTTCAATGGTTAATCCATAATCTCCTGAAATTGCAGAAGTTGTTAAATCTTCAGTTCCTGGAGTCTTAGTGGCTGCCAAGAATATTTTGGATTTTTTATCTTCAAGTCGACCTATATTTGTTTCTTCATAAGTTAACTGAGCTAATTCATCCAAATGAGTGAGTGCAACTTGACGAATAGCTTCAACAATGTTGCGACGATCTTCCAATCGATAATTGGATGAGTATTCAAGATATGCTTGATGGGCAGCTAATATGGCATCCTCTGCGTTTTGGAATACTCCTAGTTGAGATTTTGTGGCAGATGGTTTTCCTTGATGTGGTAGCGCTTTCACAGAAACGTTAGAACTTTTGCCTTCCATGCTGCGTTCCACATTCTTCATAACAGATTCAACAATGATTTCAATATCGCGTTGCGTGATTTGACTCATGTGATCACCTACTTCAATTTTGCTAAAACAGCTTGCGTTACTTTCGCTGCAATCTGTTCGAGCATCTGTTCTTTACTGATTTCGGATTCTTTAACTTCAATGGTTTGAAATGGTCCCATGTTCGACTCACTAATTGAGCATGTAGGTAACCCACCTGTGTGAATACCCATTTTATGCTTCAAATCAATAAGTTGATTCACCTGTGAGCAACTCAACAAGTTTGTCTTTCCAATAATTGAGGATGTGTACATCACAATCTTGGCATAATATTCGAGAGACTCAAGGCGGTGATAGGCTTCTGTAATGTCTCTACCCCAAGTTAATGCGCCATGGTTTGCTAGTAAGACTGCATTGTCTGTTTTACAAAATGGAGCGATTGAATCTGGTACTTCTTGAGTTCCAGGTGTTGCATAGGGAGCAATACGGACTGTACCAAGCATCACCACTGCTTCTGGTAATAGTGCTTGATCCAACTCAATTCCAGCAATTGCAAAAGAAGTAGCAATCGGTGGATGCGCATGAGTGACTGCCATCACCGTATCATTTTCTTGATAGACACGTAGATGCATTTTGATTTCAGAAGATGGTTTTAACTTACCAGAAATAACTTCACCCTTCATGTTCATTTTAACGAGCATATCTGGTGTCATATAACCTTTTGAAACTCCTGTTGGTGTACAAATAATCATATTCTTCCCAACTTTAATTGAAATATTTCCATCATTGGCTGCTACGAAATCTTTTTCATACATACGTCGCCCAATATCACAAATCGCTTTTCTTGCCGCGAACTCAGGCATGTACTTCTTATCTATGTCCATAGTGTGCCTCCAATCTACTAATTTAAGATACGTATATTATTCCACTCTTTTTGTTTCTTGTCAATTTGTTTTTGTTTTATTTGGTTTTTTGTGGTTTTTAGATTTGATAGTATACTTTTTCAAGAATAAAGTTTACAATAACATTAATAATTATTGAAAGTAGAGGTGTTATGATGTTAGCCATTTTAAGAAGAAACAAAATCAAAGAAATCATATCTGAAGAAAAAAGCGTTTCTGTCGCTGATCTTGCCAAGCGATTTGAGGTTACTGAAGAAACCGTTCGCCGTGATTTGCAAGAACTTGAAAAAGAAGGCATTTTAAAGCGTATTTATGGGGGTGCTTATGTTGATGATGTAGTCCAAGATGATGTGGACGTTACGTTAAGAGAACGCATCCTTGTCAAAGAAAAAGAGATTATCGCTGTTGAGTGTGCAAAGCATGTCAAATCTGGAGATTCAATTTTTTTGGATGCCTCTACGACTTCTTTGTATATTGCCACAAAAGTCAAAAATTTACGCATAACAATCATTACAAACTCACTTAAAATTGCAAATCTACTCTCAGATTCACCTGATATTCATTTACTCTTGATTGGAGGAATCTACAATCGTCGCTCGATGTCACTCCTTGGCAAAAATACTGAAGAGAGTTTAAAACAATACTTTGTTGATAAGGCATTTATTTCATGTCGTTCGATTCATCAAAACTCTGGTATTACTGATTCCAATGAACAGCAAGCTGAGATTCGCAAGATTGCCATCAAGCATTCAAATCAAACATATTTAGTTGTAGACCACACAAAGTTTGATAAAACATCATTCGCATACATTTCAAACTTTGATGACATTGACTATATTGTGACAAATCAAAAAGTCAATGAAGAGTGGCAAACATATTTAGATTTGAAAAAGGTCTTTGTTGTCCAACCATAGTATATAATTACGGTATTTTTGATATGCTTTTTTTATGTTATTCACGACTTCTAAATAAAAAAAGAGTAATCACTTACTCTTTGAACCATAATGCTAATTCACTTTGTGCACTCTCGTCACTATCTGAAGCATGAACAAGATTACGAACTAATCGACCTTGTGCAATGGCTTCATTCATGTCATCATCGCCAAATTTTCCTCGTATTGAATTTGGGCTTGCTTCTTTTGGATTAGTTTTTCCTATGAATTCTCGCACTTTAGACACGACATCATCATCTTTAGTCACTTCTAAAATCACAACGTCTTGATTTACAAAAATGTCTAAAATTTTCTCTTTAAAGTTTGGAAGACTTACTCGTGAAATAACTTCTTCATAGTGTTTGAGTATTGTATGTTCATTCACATTCACAAGTTGACGTCTTAAAATATTGAATCCAGCTTGTTGAAACTCCAATATTATCAAGTCAACAAGATTTCTTTCTAAAGCATCTGGTTTTAACATTACAAATGTTGATTTCATATCTACACCTCTTTTTATAGTCCTATTATACATTAAAGCATAAGTACCATAAAAGTGCTAACAAACTTACTTCATTTACCTCTCTTATTAATTAGATTATGTTTGATTTATTGCGATATTACCACAAATAACCTATAATTTGATTACATATGAAGTAGAGGAAATGTCATGGAGTTTAATCACATTGACTTACTGGATCATCGAACACTAGAACAACTCGAGCGATTCACATTAATGCCTATAGTCGTTTTCAACGAGAAAAGACTATTATATTCCAACGTTTTTTATCAAGATGCTATTAATGAAGAAAAAATAGATGACCAGTTCAATAATCTATATCATGACATTGATCATTTAAACCCATTGCCACGACAAGAAATACGTGTTAAAAACTCATTTGGAGAAACGTTTTATTTTGATATACAGATTAAACGAGTAATATATGAAAAGAAACCTGCACTGTTTGCGATTCTTCTAGACATCACTGATCGAAAAAGCTACATTAAGAAGGTTGATGAGTTTACAAAACTTAGAGAATTGATTATTGAAATTTCGGATTCAATATTAAACATTACCGATATTGATTCATTTTATAGTCTTGTATTGAACACCACATTAAAAGCACTTGATAAATCAACACTTGGAACCATTCTGGTTTTAGATGGTGATCATTTTTATACTGCAGCAAGTGTTGGCTATAGTGAAGATGTCTCAACATTTAAACTCCCACTAGATCAATCATTCATTTACCATGAAACTCAAGGTAAACTTAATCGTATTGTAAAGATTGATGATGCTACGCAGTTATCTAATTATATTCCAGTGACCACTGTGTATGGCGAAGAAGTCTTTATTCACTCTACACTAAGTGCGCCGATCTTCTTACAAGGTGTTTTTTATGGACTAATTAATGTGGATTCTCTTCACTCTTTTGCCTTCGACGATGATGATGTCAAGTCTATTGAGTTCATTTCTAAATCCATAGAAATTGCCATTACAAATCGATTACTTTATGAGGAAAAATCTTATCTATCACGTTTTGATCGTATAACTAAGTTATACAATCGACATTTCTTTGATGAACATTGTGATGTCGTTATTAAAAGAGCACAACGTTATAGCGAATCATTTCATCTAGTCATGATAGATATTGATAATCTAAAAGCAGTCAATGACAAATATTCTCATTTAGTCGGAGATGAGATTATTATTTTAGTTTCTAATCTACTTAAACAAAGTATTCGTGAAAGTGATGTTTTTGCACGTTATGGCGGTGATGAGTTTGTTGGATTATTATTTAATGCAAACTGTGACCTTCTATATGAAAAATTTGAACTTCTTAATGAAGAACTCAAGAAATCGCCAATCGAATATCAAGGTTCAATGGTTTACTCATCAATGAGTTATGGAATTGCCTCTTTCAATGAAGATGGAAGTACCATTTATGAATTGATTCGAGTTGCCGATGAACGTATGTACAAATATAAAAGTAGTCAGAAAGATCAGAACCATTAAAAATGAAGATAAAACTGCGATCCATTAAGACTCAAATAACACTCACGCTTGTCATTGTCATGTCAGTTGTGTTTATCTTATTAGGTTTTGTTGCTTCTGAGCGTTTGAAAGCTCTCCCTCTCATAGTACTTGATCAATATCAAGAAATTGCCTTATCACGAGCTGGTGAACTCGGTAATGAAATTCAAGGTCTTGATAATCAAATTCAAATGATTTCGCTATCCAATGTCATGGTATCCATGGAACTTGAAGAGATACAAACTTACTTGTTATCGATGACGAGACAACAACTATTTAGAAATTTTACATTCTCAACACCTGATGGACTTGCATGGGCTACATATGATCAGTTCATTGATATTTCTAATCAGAGGCAATTCATAGAAATATTCATTAATCAAAAAGGTAGTTATTTATCTCGACCTTTTTTTAGTCCATTTATCCCTGAACCTTATCCAATAATCACAATGTCTCATGCGATCAAAAATGATAGTAATCAAACCATAGGATTGGTAAATGGGGTTGTTTCAACACGATTCATTGATAACATACTTAAATCAATAACTTTTCAAGAAGATGGTTTTGCTTGGATTATTGATGATCTAGGCAATGTTGTTGCACATCCTGATGATAATATCAGTATTGATACTTCATTCAACCAAATTACAGGTCTTGATTTTGCACTATTCTCAAATTCTAATGAAAAAACTTTCTCATTTAAACAAGATGACAAAACAATGATTAATGTCTATGCATCCATACCCTCAACAAATGGATGGACGCTCATCTTAAGTATTGATCAACAACAAGCTTTCAGTAAAGTTTCTGTCGTTTCAGACACAATTAATATTTCGCTTATCATGGCATTGATTATTTTAATCATTATTTTACTAATCTCAACAAACACAATTATCACACCTCTTCTTAAGTTACAAAATGCCTTTGAACAAGCTAAAAAAGGAAACTTGAGTTATAAAGCTGATGAATCCGCTCCAAATGAAATTGGTGAAGCCTCAAAAAGTTTTAATCAAATGCTTTCTCAAATTAGAGAGTTGACTTATATTGATCCAATTACTGGTCTTAATAATTTCTTTAGTTTCCTCAATGAAATTCCTCGATTAAACTATTCAATGATGGATGAAGATTATTTTGTATATGTGGTAATATTATCGATTGATGACTTTAAGCGAATTAATAGTCTATATGGTTATGATGTTGGTAACTCCACACTTCGCTCATTGTCTCTAATGATTCAACCTTATCTTAAAGAGAATGAAATGATAGCGCGTTATTTTGGAGATGAGATGATATGTTCGATGATTGCGAGAAGTGAGCTGGAGATTCGTCAACGTGTCGAAGAAATCGTTGCTATATCTAGACAACCATTTCAAGTATCTACCATTGAAATTCACCTAGATGTTAGTTGTGGGGTTGCTAAGCTTGAAAAGAACAGCACTATAAACATGGCAATTCGCCAAGCAACATTAGCTAAGCATAAAGCAAAACTTGATCCTTTTACCCACGTTATATTTTACTCGCAAACTATCTACTTGGACATCTTAGCAAAACAAGATCTTGAAGAAGCCATCGCATATGCGATTGAGCGTGAAGAATTCTACTGTGTTTACCAACCTATCTATCACATGAGTCAGAAAAAGATTATTGGATATGAAGCATTGCTTCGTTGGAATAATCCAGATTATCAAAATATTCCAATCATCAATGTTATCAAATTAGCTGAAACCAAAGGATACATTCATGATATAGGACGATTTGTGCTTAGAGTAGCCGCAAAACAACTGAAGCGTCTTAATGAAGTTGATCCTAATTTATACATGTGTGTTAATGTATCACCCCTTCAACTGCAAAACCAAGGGTTTTATGAATGTGCACTTACCTCACTGCGAGAAATTCGATTTAATCCTAAGAATCTCATGATTGAAATGACTGAAAGTGCTGCTATGCTTGATATCGATGCGAAGCAAGATATTTTACTCAAATTGAAAAACTTTGGATTTAGAATTGCTATTGATGATTTTGGAACTGGTTATTCCTCTTTGATTTATATCGCAAAACTTCCAATTGATACGATTAAGATTGATCGTGAATTCATATCAAAAGTTGAATCTGATGAATATCCAAGGGCACTTATTATTTCAATATTATCGATTGCTAAGTCATTAAACCTTACTGTTATTGCTGAAGGAGTTGAAACTCAAGAACAAGCTTTAGCTCTACAGTCCATTGGATGTGAAATAATTCAAGGATACTATATCTCAAAACCAATATTATTATAAAACCTAGGTTTAAATCCTAGGTTTACTTTTTTAACCACTCATCAAGTTTATCACTTAAGTATTCAAATGTGTTCAATTGAGGACTCTCTATAACATCCTCTAAACATGATTTCAGAAATGAAGAGATCTGCGTAAGTTCCATTTTTCTTCTAACACATTCATCGCCTTTTATCTTTAGGTGAGCCAAAGTATAGGGCTCTTCATTAAGATGTATGGATTGAACTTGTTGCATGATTTCTTGAAATGTTGATTCATTGATATTTCCAATGGATTGATGAAGTTGGCATATCCCTCCAAAGGCATCTAAGCTACATCGTTGCAACATGCGCTTAATATGAGTTTTATCTGTGGTTGGACAATGAAATGCATTTTCATTCATTAAAAGTAGTAGTTCTTTTTCTTTCTTACTAAAGGAGAAATAACTAAGTGTGTCACTAAATGGTATTGTTTTTGATTTAAAAGTTAGTAGAAATGATATTAATGGATGGGTTGTTGGCAACAAATTAAAATCTTCATAATAATAATCAAATTCAAATTCAGTACTAAAAAGAAGTCTAATGGTCTTTAAATGTTTCTTAAAGGCGATCCCTTTAAATGCTCTTATCATTTCCTGGGTGATACGCTCACGGGATAAAGATTTAATCAACATTGATTTTTCAAACATTGCGTGATATGTGTTTTCTTCAATATCAAAATCAAGTTCACACGCAAAGCGAACTGCTCTTAAAATACGAAGTGCATCTTCTTCAAAACGAACTAAAGGATCATCAATCGTTTTTATTTGCTTCTTTTCGATAGCATCCAGACCATTCACAAGATCAACAAGTCCTTTTTGTGGATTCCAAAATAATCCGTTCATTGTGAAGTCTCTACGCCATACATCTTCTTGATAAGAGATCACTTTCTTAGTCTTTGGAAAGCGATGAAATGTATATTCGACATCTTGTCGATATGATGTAACTTGAAATACTTGATCACTAAAATTAAGGGTAATTGATTGATACTCAATGCCAGAATCAGAAATCACTTGATCCTTAAAAATCTCTTTAACATCATTCATACTTGCGGAAGTACTTATATCTATATCTTGAGTTGAGCGTGAAAGTAAGGTGTCACGAACACATCCACCTACCACAAAAGCTTCATGACCGTGGTCATGAAAAGTATTTAAAAGTTCTTCAATTGCTTTATTGAATCTTAACATATTTCAATCATAACGACTTTTACTACAATTAACAACTACTTTGTTAGAAATATCACAAAAGCGTAGAAGAAAGCATCTTCATGATGAAGATGCTAGGTTTACTCTTAGTAATCTTAAACTATTGATAATGACAATGATGGTACTTAATTCATGTGCTACAACCCCTTCAGGCAAAGCAATCAAACCAAATACATTACTTACCATTAAAGTTGCGATAACTAGTACTGAAAATGCTAGATTTTGATTAATAATACTACGCATACGTTTTGCTAAATCTTTGAGTTTTAGGATGGCATTGAGTGAGTTTTGTGTCAATACTATGTCTGCTGTTTCTAGTGAAACATCTGTTGCACTCCCCATTGCAACCCCAATACTTGCAAGTGCTAAACTAGGGGCATCATTGATTCCATCCCCTACCATCATTACAGGTCCAAAATCAGCTTTATACTTTTCTATAAGGGCAACTTTATCTTGAGGTAAACACTCATAATGAACGTGGTCAATACCAGCTAATGTCGCCATGGATTCAACGCTTTCTTGACGATCTCCACTTACAAGTACTGGTACAAGTCCTAATGATTTAAGTGATTGCATCGTCTCTTTTGTGCCATCACGGAGTTGATCTTTTAAAAATACCTTCGCAACACATAACTGATTAATGACTAAATTGACGACACTTGAATCATTTATATCTTGAAATTCACAAGTTTCATTTCCTTCAAATCGTCCCATATGAATCGTATCATCATCCAATTGAGTGATTAATCCATATCCTGCTTCTTCTTTAGTAACAAGTTCTATACTTTCAATATCTTTGAAATGTCTTACAATTGCTTTCGCAAGTGGATGGGATGACTGACGTTCCATACTAACCATTACTTGATTAATCCATGCTTGATCAGCATTATTTTGATAAACAATGTGTTCAACCATTGGTTCACCTTTAGTGATGGTTCCTGTTTTATCAAACATCACTACTTTAATACCATTAAGGGTTTCAAGAGATTCTCCACCTTTAATCAAAATACCTTTTGATGCTGCATTAGAGAGTGAAGAGAGAATAGCTGGTGTAATGGATGCAACTACAGCACATGGTGATCCAACCACAAGTACGATAACACCACGATAGAATGCATCACCCCACGGTAACCATCCAAATAGTGGTGGAAGGATCATGAATGCTCCACTAATGAAAAGCACTACATAAACATATATACTTTCGAAATGATCAATAAATGTTTCTGATTTTGTCTTTTTAGTTTGAGCTTCCTTCACAAACTCAACAATCTTATTAACAACTGATTGACTTGGATCAATTGTAACTAAAACTTCAATAATAGACTCAACATTAATGGAACCTGCATAAACTTTATCAGAAGTTGTTTTAGTCACTGGCAAATATTCTCCAGTAATCACAGCTTCATTTAAGGTAGAAGTTCCTTGAACAATCACCCCATCAACGGGTACCTGTTGTCCAACCTTAACGATGACACGATCATCAATGTTTAAATCAGAAATATCAACTTCTATTTCTTGACCATTCACAAGTTTAATTGCCTTTTGAGGAGAAAGTTCTAATAGTGCCTTAAACGCCTTCTCACTTTTTGATTTTGCATATTCTTCTAAAACTCCAGAAGTTGCAAAGATAAATATTAGGATTGAACCTTCTGCGAAATCTTGCGTTATAAAAGCAGCAGTAGCTGCCAGAATCATAAGAAACTCAACATTAAGCGATTTATTCTTAATCGTTTCCGTCCAACCTTCAATAGCTTTATCATATCCACCAATCACAAAAGCCAGAAACCATAATGTTAGTGTTACTGGATTCTGTCCTTCCATGGATAACCATGAAGCAATTAGGATAAGTATCAATGAAATTATTACTCGAACTATTTTGTGTTTTAACGACGTTGCCATAGGTACCTCAAAAGTTATTATACTCCAATTTTCCAATGATGATGTACAAACATCAAAATACGCTTAATATGTTAAAAACCATGTAACTTATCACAATATAACACAATGAGTATTTTAAACATATATACTAGGATTAACTCAAAGGAGGTTATTATGAGAAAATTACTACTCTTAGTCAGTATGTTATTTATAATTAGTGGATGTGTTGGACAGGCAAAAGAAAATAATGATACTTCAAGACTTGCCCCACCATATCTTGTGATTGATAATTTCTTTATTTATGATGAAACCATTCAAGGTGATGTAATGTGTGCCCAAGTGATTGAAGAAATTCATGAAGTAGATGGAGTAGTATATGCTCTTCCTTGCCTAAAATCCGGAAATATTTCATTTGTAAGAACCACAGATTATAAATCATTTGGTATCAAAGAGATCATTGAGCAAAATCTTATATCACTAGATGTGCTTGTAGAAAATAAAATAATATTTGTGTTTGATAAAGACGAATAAACATCTTGAGAAATCAAGATGTTTTTTTATTCTTCGATATTAAAGGAGAAACCTTGTTTTTGAATAATTTGTCCCATTTTTAATCTTAAAGGGTTGGCATAGTTCATGCGATCACTCACTTGTTGACTAAATGGAGGCATAGTTCTCCCTGGATTTCTTGTGTCTACATAATTCATCATGGCTTCATCCATTGATTTAATGTGGGGCATATATTCCTTATGGGACACATATTCATCTTCGAAGACACGCATTGAAATATCAAGTCGTGGTTTTAATGTGGGTTGTACATCTGCATATCCTATAAGTAGTCCAACAACAGGATAAGTTAGATTGGGTAGATTCAACGTTTTAATGACAGTCTCATCATCATTGTGGATTGCTCCTAAGTATGTTGTCCCTAATCCTAAAGACTCAGCAGCAGTCACAACGCTTTGTGCCATTAAGCTTGCATCTGTGAACCCTTGAAAGAAGCGATCAACATCATGGGTTTGCTCTGCTTTTTGTGAAACTTCTAAGGCAATATGATGATTGCGATGCTGATCCACTATAAAAATAAGTAAGACTGGTGCTTTCGCGACATAATCTTGTTTACATACTTTCGCAATAATTTCTTTCTTCTCTTGATTCTTAACATGAATGATTGAAGCTTGTTGCATACCACTTGAAGTAGCTGTTCTCGTCGCTACTTCAAGCAAAGTATTAAGAACTTCATTAGGAATGGGCGTTGATTGATACGAGCGTATTGTTTTATGGTTTAATAAGGTTTGAATTGTGCTATTCATGATATACTCCTCTTGATATTGAATGGCATAATCGTAACACAATGGAGGCATTTTATGAAGTTTTCTGAATATGAATCCTTAGATTTAAGTCATAAGATTATTCTTATTACAGGAGCAAATGCTGGTTTAGGATATGAGGCTGCTCTTTTCTTTGCATCTAGAAATGCAACTGTGATTGCAGGTGTACGCTCAATGCAACGTGGCGAACAAGCAAAATCAAAGATCCTAGAAATAGTTCCTAATGCTTCCATTCATTTTTTAGAATGTGATCTCTCAAATTCAAAAAGCATTGATGCTTTTGCATCTGTTGTGAAAGAGTCATTTCCGCCTATTGATATACTCTTAAACAATGCAGGAATTATGGCAGTTCCTTATGCATTAACTAAAGACAACTTTGAATCACAGTTTGGTGTAAATCATTTAGGACATTTTAGACTTACTGCCCTTCTTTATAGTCATCTTAATGATCATGCTAGAATCATTAATGTTTCTTCTATGGCTCACATGCAAGCAACCATAGATCTTAATGATCCTCACTATACTTCACGCTCCTATCAATCATTTAAAGCATATGCTCAAAGTAAATTGGCAAACTTGTTATTTACTCATGAATTAAATAAAAGAATGAAAAATGATTCTCACCAACTTCTTGCACTTAGTGCTCACCCTGGAGTTGCAATGACATCCCTCTTTGATAAAGTAGAAACTGCTTCATGGATGAGATTTATCAAACCTATTTTTGGTTTATTTGCAGCAAGTGCTAAGCAAGGATCTTATCCCTTAATTGTTGCTTGTCTTGATCCAAATGCTTTACCGGATATGTTTTATGGTCCTAAGTCTGGTAAAAAGAATGAAGTAACCACAAATATTAAAATGAAATCACTTGCTCATGATGCTTCTTTACAAAAAGGACTTTGGGATTTAAGCAACCAACAATGTAGTCTAAAGTTCTTAGAAGATTAAATAGAGAACAAAAAATGGATAAGCACATATCATGCTTATCCATTTTTATTGTCGATTACTTTTTTTGATTATTAACTTCATCTTCTACAGCACTTGCTACCGCAATCGCTACTCTTGGATCAAAAGGAGATGGTACAAGATACTCATCATTGAGTTCGTCATCACTTATACATGATGCAATGCCATGAGCTGCCGCAATCTTCATTGATTCAGTGATGGCTTTTGCTCTTACATTTAATGCACCTTTGAATAGTCCTGGGAATGCTAGAACATTATTGATTTGGTTTGGATAGTCACTACGACCTGTTCCTACCATACGTGCTCCAGCTTTTTTAGCTAAGTCATACGGTATTTCAGGATTTGGGTTTGCTAAGGCAAAGACCATAGCATCATCATTCATTGAAGCAACCATAGCTTGTGTAACACAATCTGCAACGGAAACCCCAATAAATACATCAGCACCAACAAAAGCTTCTTCTAATGTTAATAATAGCTGATTTGGATTAACAACTTCACATAGTTCCTTCGTTAAGAAGTCATATTTATTAAGTTTACTATTATGGATGATACCATCACGTTTGAAGGCTTGGATATCATTTACACCTAATCCATGAATCATTTTAATAATTGAACTTCCTGCAGCTCCTGCACCATTCACAACAACTTTAAGTTCACTTAGTTTCTTACCACTTAGGCGACACCCATTAATGAGTGCAGCACATACCACAATTGCGGTACCATGTTGATCATCATGAAATACTGGAATATCAAGTTCAGCTTGTAGTCTTCTCTCAATTTCAACACATCGTGGTGCTGAAATATCCTCAAGATTAATACCACCAAATCCTGGTGCTATTGCCTTAACAATCATGATAATCTCTTCAGTATCTTGAGTATCTAACACGATAGGAATAGCATCGACTCCACCAAAGACTTTAAATAATGCTGCCTTCCCTTCCATCACTGGAAGTGATGCTTCTGCACCTAAATTTCCTAAACCTAAAATGGCCGAACCATCGCTTACAACGGCAATAGTATGGCCTTTCCATGTATAATCATATGCTAATGATTTGTCTCTAGCAATTTCTAAAACTGGCTCAGCAACACCGGGTGAATATGCAATTGATAAATGTTCTTTTGTTTTTAGGAGTGGAACAACTTTCGTAATAATCTTTCCACGCCACAGTTTATGTTTTATTAAAGAATTTTTCATTGATTACCTCGTAAGACTATTATAACTGATGGACGAGTACCGCAACACCAAAAAGTGCTAAAAGAGGTCTGAATTGTAATGAGCGAATATTAATTTGAGTGTAGATTTCATATAATGAAGCGATTTTGTCCATCATCACTAACCACCACGCACTTTTTGATTTTGGTGCAACTGATGATAAAGGCCACATGTGAGACAAAATCATATTTTCACTGATTGAAGAAAGTTCATATACAGATTTTGTGGTGTTAAGGGCAGCTTTAGGATGTTCAAATAAATGCTTCCATTTTGACTCACATGTTTCATAGTGATTATAGATAAATAGATCATGACAAAGTGCACCAATCATAGCATCTTTGTATATTGGTGAATTTCTTGTTTTTAGAAAAACTAAAAAAGCAACATTAAGACTATGGTCAAAACGTGAGGTATGTAGATGTTGGTGAAATTTATGTAGCTCTTGGAAAGTTGCTGTTTGAATAATCGCATCATTTTCTTCGAGGAATGTTTGAAATAAAGGATGTGTATGAAATAGGGACATTTGAAAAACCTCACTTGCGACACACTGTATCATAAATGAAAAGAAGAATCAAATAAAAGAGTCAAATAATTGACTCTAAATTAAGTATTTTTATGGGTTAGGAGTTATATCAAGATAGGTTTCAATACGAGCCCTTAAGTCTTTTCCTAGTCCGACTGGGGTTAAGTAGAAATCATTGGTTTGTAGAATATTGTTTCTTACCATGACAAGATCAGATTCTTGCCAAGGAGCAAACACATAAGAATAAACCTCATCATGAAGAATTAAATCAACCATAAGCCCTACTGCGGGGATATCAACAGCTACCACCCATTCATCCATTCTTGTGTTCTCAATAAGTTCATCAGAAATGATTTCATCAAGATCAACTCTCAAACCATCTTCTTCATAATCATCGGGGATTAGTTCAGCTTCAATAAGCATGAAGTTAAAGTATTGCATCAAAAATGAAGGTGTCATTTCAGAGATTAGTTTAGAAATTACATACCCTTCTAAAACATAGCCATGTGCTTTTTCATCTGCAGAAACAACCCATAAAAGCGAACCTAACTCATCTTCAAGTAAGAAAAGTGTATCCCCACTAACCATCGTGATAATTGCGTCATACCACAATGACTCATCAAAACGCTCAAGATGAGGTGTCCAAGCTGAATCATTGAGTAATGTTGAAATAACGTTATTCAAATCTTGATTGAGTAGAAGTGATTTATATTCTTCATTGACTGCGCCTTTGATTGATAAATCTTCATAACGATCAAGTTTTAGTCGATAGTCAGGATAAATCCAACCAAAAATCATATCAAATGATGTATTGTCACTTACATACCATTGATCAGCATTAACATCCTTAACATATAAATTATCAAGTGCTCTCGCAACTTGATAACTATTATCCTCACTATACAAAACAAGCCATAGTGATAAATTTATATCTACTTCACTCACTTTAAGAGGTTTAATTGTTAGAGTACGTAGTACATTAACACTTTCTGAAATGATTAGATTACGTGTCTGCCATTGTTCAAAAGCAGTTTGGTAATCAACCTTAATAAAAGTTACTTCACTAAGATCTAAATCATCAGAAACAGGTGGGACATAAGGAGTTGAAGGTGAACAAGCACTTAAAAATAAAAGAGAAGCTAAAATTAGAATTTTATTCATACAATCACCTCATATAAAACAAGTGTAGAGAAGTCATTAGGTTTTGTCAATGAATGTCACGATAAAATTGTGGTAAGATGTATTTGATAACTTAACAATAAAGAAAGCGAGATCATCATGGATAATTTTGTGTTCGATAATGCAACAAAGATTTATTTTGGTAAAGATCAAATTAACAATTTGCCTAGTTTACTCACACCGTTTGGAAAGAACGTGCTTCTTGTCTATGGCGGAGGTTCAATAAAACGCTCAGGATTGTATGACACCATTCTCTCATTACTTACTGATTTTAACATTATAGACTGTGCAGGTGTTGAGCCTAATCCTCATCATACCACTGTTCAAAAAGGCGCAGACTTGTGTAAGCAACATCATATTGATGTAATCTTAGCTGTTGGTGGTGGTAGTGTAATTGACGCTGCTAAGGTTATGGGAGCAGGAGCACATTATGATGGTCCAATATGGGATCTTGTTGAGAATGCTTCTAAGATTAAAGAAGTTACTCCTTTAGTCACAGTCCTCACACTTTCAGGAACAGGTTCTGAAATGAATCGTGGATCAGTCATTACTAATACTCAACTTAATATTAAAAAAGGCACAGGAGGTCAAAACTCACTTCCTTTCGCATCGATTATTGATCCTACTTACATGATGACACTTCCGGCTAATCAAACAGCAGCAGGAGCTATTGACGCCTTCTCACATGCCATTGAAAATTACTTCAAAGCAGACAATGATACATTTATGCAAGATGCAATTAGTGAAGCAGTCATGAAAGCTGTGATTAAATATGCTCCAATTGCACTAAAAGAACCTACTAATTATCAAGCACGTGCAAACTTAGCTTGGGCGTCTACCTTAGCACTCAATGGATTGACTGGAGTTGGAAAACCAGGTCCTTGGGCAATTCATGCTATTGAGCATGAACTCTCCGCGTACTATGATTTAACTCATGGTTTAGGATTAGGGATATTAATGCCTGTATGGTTAGGATTCATCTTAGAAGATGAGATGATGCCTATCTTTGTACGATATGGTGTAAATGTCTGGGGTATTGACTCTAAAAAAGATGATTCCTCAATTGCTTATGAAGCTATTGATAAAACCATTGAGTTCTTTAAATCTTTAAATGCACCATTAACACTTCGTGAAGTTAACATTGACTCAACACACTTTGAAGTCATGGCAAAATCAGCGGTGAAACTTGGCCGCTTAACACAACACTTATTCCCTCTTGATGAAAATGATGTAATGATGATTTTAAATCAATGTATGTAGGAAATTGCGTCAATTCTCACGAATAAGGTCATAAGTCAACTTTTAGATGGTATTTAGTTGTATACTGACTACATGACAACTATAATTCCAATATCTGATGAGATAACTTACCTACAACTAAATTCTTTAAAAAAAATAGTGGGGGAACTAGCGTTAACCCACTATCCTCTTTTATATAAAGATAGTGACACAATGTATTCACATGCTTTTAAGAAGAGATTATTACTTGCAGAGACACTGCAAGGTTTTGCATGTATGAACAACGATACAATGATGGCTTATATCATTGTTGAGTGGGTACATGTGAGCGAAAAAGGTGCTTTGAAAGAACGCGACTTTGCCTATATTCATGATTTAGGTACTCATCCAGACTTTCGCAAACAAGGCCATGCCTATGCACTTATGAATCATGTAGAAGAGCTTATGAGAAAGCAAAATATTGTCGATGTTGAATTAGCTGTTCATGTCGATTTTTATGAAGCTATTCAACTCTATGAAAAATTAGGTTTTAGTGCTCGTACATTAAGACTTCATAAAAGCGTAAAACCATGACTTGCGTCATGGTTTTTTCAACTACTTTAAATTATCAAATACGACCAATAGCTTAGATTATACAGCATACTTGTTGGCAGCACCTACAACCCAAAGCACCCCACATGGATCCCAAACATGAAACTCTAAACCTTGATTATTGGTTGTGATTTCACCAACCTTAATTTCAGGAAAGGTTACTTTTAGTGTTTGCATATGTTCAAAAAATTCATGTAGGTTATCAACTTTGATTTCGAACATCAAATTCTCCGCGAGGGTCTTAACATAAAAGTCTTGTAGGTAAAAGCTTAAATGATTGTTTTTCATTTCAGAGAACTCTTGGGCAATAAATAATTGTGTAAAACCCATAGCTTGGTAGAATTCACTGGATCGATAATAGTCTTTGGCAGGGACATATGGAATGAGACGATGAATATTCATAGTGATGCTCCTTTCCTTTGAACCTATTGTATCAAATTTAGGAACTGATTATCGTATTCTTGATGTAAGTTTATCTTCAATATCTTTAAGTGAAATCCCTTTTTCAACCATTAACACTGCAAGATGATATGCTAAATCTGCCATCTCACCGACAAGTTCATCTTTTGATTCATTCTTTGAGGCAATAATGATTTCTGCTGTTTCTTCCCCTACTTTTTTAAGAATTTTATCTAATCCTTTATTAAATAGGTAAGTAGTATAGGCATCATCTTTTGGATTCATTTTTCTGTCAAGGATTGTATTAAACAAATGTGTCCAAATGGAGTTGGCTTCGAATATTTTAAGTTCATCATCAAAACAACTAATATTCCCTGTATGACATGCTGGACCTAATGCTTCGACCTCACAAAGTAATGTGTCATCATCACAATCCCACTTAATATTTTTTACTTTTAAGCGATTGCCTGATGTCTCTCCTTTTACCCATAGTGATTCTCGGGAGCGTGAGTAAAACGTTGCGTATCCACTTTTAAGAGTTAAGTCATACGCCTCTTCATTCATATAAGCCATCATAAGAACTTGCTTACTTGTTGTGTCTTGCACTATACATGGTATCAGTGTTTGTTTAAATGGTTTCATCGGATTATGCATCCTACCTTTCTTGAGTATTCTTTAACTTCCTTTATACTAACTTCTTTAAAGTGAAATATGGATGCTGCAAGGGCTGCATCAGCTCCAGCTTGTAAGACATCTGCCATATGTTGAGCATTTCCTGCACCACCAGAGGCAATGATTGGAACATTGAACTCCTTAGCAAATGCAGAAGTCAGTGAAATATTAAATCCCTCTTTAGTTCCATCTTGATTAATAACGTTTAAAACTATCTCACCTGCTCCAAGCTCTATTCCTTGTCTTGCCCATGCGAATGCTTCAAGATCAGTCGCTTCATGACCTCCTTTTTTCATCACACGTGCAAATCCATTATCCTCCACAAAGACATCCATTGATAGGACAATGCATTGTGAACCAAAGCGTTGAGCACCTTGTTGTATGAGTAATGGGTTATCAATCGCAGCACTATTGACAGAAATCTTATCTGCACCCGCTTTTAGACATGCATGCATATCTTCAAGAGTACGAATACCACCCCCCACCATAAATGGAATATTAATCTCTAAAGCAACCTTAGAAACAACATCCAAAAACAATGAACGATTTTCTACAGATGCCATAATGTCATAAAAGACAAGTTCATCTGCTCCTTCATCACTGTATCTTTTTGATAGTGTTATTGGATCATCAATTTCCTTAACACCTTCAAATCGAACACCTTTTACTACTTTTCCATGTGCTATATCAAGACATGGAATGATTCGCTTTGCGATCATAATGTTTCTCCTAAAATACCAAGATCTAATGTTTGATGAATAAATGCTTTTCCAACAATTACACCTACAACTTGAGTTGGCACTAAATCTAAAACATCTTGGCGTGTTTTAATCCCACCCGATGCTTGAATACTCATTGAAGTCAGTGCTGTTACCTTCTTATAAAGGGCTACATTACTTCCTAACAACATACCATCATGTGATACATCACTCATGAGAATGGTTTTCACTCCTTGTGATTCAAGTCTATTTAATATACTTTCTAAAGACTCTTCAAGCGCAACTGTCCATCCATGAATCATGACTCTTTCATCTTTGACATCCATCGCAACAATAATACGGTCTTGATACTTGTCTATTGCTTCTTTAAGAAGTTTTGGTTGAGTAAAGGCACTACTTCCTAAGACAACGCTATGTGCTCCATGATTTAAGTAGAAATCTATGGCTTCCATCGAATGTAGTCCACCTCCCACTTGAACCGGACACGTTGAATTTTCAATGATACTCACAATAAGTTCTCTATTATTTCCTTCTTTAAAAGCACCATCAAGGTCAACACAATGAAGACGTTGAAGTCCATGAGCTTGTAAAGTACTTAACCAACTAAGTGCATCTGCCTTCACTTCATGAACACTACTAAGTTCTCCTTGAGTTAGTCTTACCACAGAACCCTTATAAAAATCCATTGAGCCAATAACAATCATACACACACCTCTTTAAGATTTCTTAAAAGCTGTTCTCCAACTTGACCACTTTTCTCAGGATGAAATTGAAACCCAATAACACGATCCTTCATGACAATGCCTGGTACATCCACACCATAATCACTGGAAGCGACAAGAATCTTTTCTTCAATCTGACTAGCATAATATGAATGCACATAATATACACGATCAAGTGAGTTTAAACCCTTAAGAAGTGGATGTGATGCTTGGTTTTGATTTAATACATTCCATCCCATATGAGGGATCTTTAAAGAAAGATCTTCAAACTTAACAATGCGTCCCTTTAAAAAACCAAGTCCTTTGTGAATCCCAAATTCTTCACTTTCATCGTAAAGAAGTTGCATTCCTAAACAAATGCCCACTAACCACTGATCTTCTTTTTTCTCTTTTAGTATTGTATCTAATTTATATTTTCTTAACTGTTTCATAGCATCTTCAAACGCCCCAACTCCTGGAAGTAATATGACCTTTGCATCTTTAATGTGTTGAGGATCACGCGTTAATGTACATTCTATCCCACACCGCTTTAATGCTTCCATAAGAGAGAATACATTACCAACACCATAATCAATCATAATCCATGACTGACTCATAACACACCTTTGCTTGAAAGAACACCTTGAATTGTAGGATCGATGGTTGTGGCTATTTTGATAGCTCTCGCAAACCCTTTAAATAATGCTTCAACACAGTGGTGTGTATTCTCACCATAAAGAAGCCGCATATGAAGCGTTAACTGAGCATTAAACGCAACTGCTTTAAAAAACTCTTTCACCATTTCACTACTCATAGACCCTAACATAACTTTGCCTAAGTCTGCATTAAACACAAGTGTTGAGCGTCCACTAACATCCACAATGACATGAGCTAACGCTTCATCCATAGGAAGAAAGCAATCTCCATAACGAGTAAGTGAAGTCTTATCTTCAAGAGCTTTCGCTAGTGCAATCCCTAAGACAATCCCCACATCTTCAATACTGTGATGATCATCCACGTCAAGATCTCCTTGCATCGTTAAGGCAATATCCCAACCTGCATGTTTACACAAAAGTGTAAGCATGTGATCAAAGAAACCTATATTGGAAGTTCCTTTGAATTCACCTAATCCTCGAATGTCTAATGTAAGGTTAATGTCGGTTTCTTTTGTTGTTCGCTGTATTAAAATTGGGTTCATAGTTTCATTCCTCTCAAGACAGTGATTAATGTCTTAGTGTTTTCTTCATTGGGAATACTTATTCTTAAATGGTTTGATGTTGTGTTGTGGAAACTCTTAATCGCAAAGCCATGCTCCCACAAGACACTCTCAATGAGTTCGTGACTTGGATGTGAGAACAAGATGAAGTTAGCCATGCTTGGAGCTAAGGTGCAACCACAGTCTTGTAAGGCACTCATGATGAGGTCCTTGCTCTTGAGGATGCTTTCTATCTGGGATTGGATAAGATTCGACTGTTTTAAAATACTTTGGGCAATAAGTTGAGTTATCGCATTAACATTATAAGGTTGTCTCACTTGATTAATCATTTGAATGACTTCTTGCTGAGCAATACCATAACCAAAGCGAATACCGGCTAAGCCATAAGCTTTTGAGAATGTTCTTAGTGATATCATTCTAGGAGAACTTAACACATACGATTGATAGTTTTGATCAACAAAGTCGAAGTATGCTTCATCAATCATGATAAAGCATGATGTCTCTTTATGTATACGGTTTAAATCTTCCTTAGAGATTAGTGATCCTGTAGGATTATTAGGTGTGCATACAATACATAATTTAGCATTGTTTTGATTGCATGCTTCAATAAGACCATCGATGTTAATCTCATAGTTAGGCTTATCATTAACACTAACTAAATCTACATGAAGTAGTGATGCATTCCAAGCATATTGAGAGAATGTTGGAGAATGTGTAACCACCACATCATTAGGTTTAAGAAAGCGTTGCATCACATATGTGATCAGTTCATCAGATCCATTACCTATGATGATATTCTCACTGGATACACCATGAACTTGAGCTAATGTTGACTTAAGTTCATCAGCATTCAAAGCAGGATATTCATTGATATTTAAAGAAGCTAATAAAGGTTCAATTTCTTTTAAGAGTTGTGGAAGATTATTGTAAGGAGATTCATTTGCATGTAGTCGAATCTTTCCTTGAGTCTTCTGTTCCTGATATGCCTTGATATTACTCATTGTTGTCCTCCTTAAGGCGAATCATCGCTGCTTTCGCATGTGCAATTAAACCTTCTTCATTCGCAATAGTATTCACAACAGGTGCATGTTTTCTCATCACATCTTCAGGATAATAAAGTGTTGCACTGCGCTTAACAAAATCATAAACTCCTAAGGCACTTGCAAATCGTGCAGTTCTAGATGTTGGTAAGGTGTGATTCACCCCAGCACAGTAATCACCAAAGACTTCTGCAGAAGTATCTCCAATAAAGATTGATCCTGCATGTTTTACAGATTTAAGCAGTTCATAAGGTTCACTCACATGAAGTTCACAGTGCTCACTTGCACATGTGTTTATCATTTCTACAAGGTCTTCAAAGGATGATGCAAGAAGTCCTATGGCATTATTTTTGGATTCACTTAGAATCTCTTGTCTTGGTAAAGATTTAAGTTGTATTTCAAATTCAATTTGAACTTTTTTTAAGACATCTTCACTTTGTGATAAGACAATCGCACTTGCCATGGTGTCATGTTCAAGTTGAGCAAGCATATCTGCCGCTATCCATGATGGTTTTGCACTGTCATCGACAACAATCAAAACTTCTGATGGTCCTGCAATCATATCAATCCCAACATGTCCAAAGACAAGTTGTTTAGCCTTAGCCACATAAGCATTACCTGGTCCTACAATCTTATCTACTTTTTTAATCTCTTCTGTACCAAATGCTAATGCACCAATGGCTTGAGCTCCTCCAATCGCATAAACTTCTTCGATACCACATAAATAAGCAGCAACACTCACGCTTTGGGCTACTTCACCAAATTCATTGGGAGCAGAAACAATGACAATTTCTTCCACCTTGGCAAGTTGTGCAGGAATGACATTCATAAGTACTGTACTTGGGTAACTTGCCTTACCACCAGGAACATACACACCAACTCTTTGAATGGGTGTAATTTTTTGTCCATAGCGTACACCGTCTTCATCGCTTACTTCCCATGATTGTTCAAGTTGGTGAATGTGGTAAGCTTCAATGCGTGATTTCGCAAGTTTTAAAGCTTCAATAAGCTGTGGATCTGCTTCTTCAAAACGTTTCTTCATGATTTTTAGATCCATCTTAAATGACTTCATGGATACCTTATCAAAGCGCTGTGTAGCCTCAATGCATGCAAGATCTTTTCTTAAAATAACATCATTAAGAATAGCTTTAACACGTGTTTCAATCGTATCTTCTTTGAACAAGTTAAGATTAGTTTCAAGACGATAATCTTGTGTTTTGATTATTCTCATACATTATCTCCTTGCATAATAGCTTTTATAATAGGTGTCATTGCTTTGATTTTTGTTTTATAAGAGCGAGGATTCACAATAAGTCGTGCTGAAGATAGCGCGATGGTAGTAAAGATAGAAAGATTATTTTCTTTTAAAGTTAATCCACTTTCTACAATATCCACAATTGCATCCGATAACTCAAGAAGTGGAGCTAATTCAACACTTCCTTCAAGTTTGATAATATCCACATCAATACCTTGAGAACTAAAGTATTGCTCAGTAACTCGAGGGTACTTTGAAGCAATCACAGGTTTACGATCACTTGGTAGTGGTTTAAGTCCACATACACATAATCGACATGCTCCAAATTCTATATCTGCAAGTTCATTAACATATTCATTGTTTTCAAGAAGTACATCTTTACCAACAATCCCTACATCAGCAATTCCATTCGCAACATAAATTGGAACATCCATTGCCTTCACAAACACAATACGTGCTTGTTTATCATCACTTTCAAAGATTAGTTTACGTGACTGTTCATCAAACTCTGAAAAAAGAATATTTGCTTGAGTAAGACGCTTTAATCCTTTTTGAGCTAAACGTCCTTTTGCTAAGGCAATGGTAATCATGAATTATTCTCCTTCATCGTAATGATTTCATCCATCATACTTAAATCTATAGTGTCATCAAAGATGACATGAACTCTTTTTGTGGATAATCGCAAAGAGTTGGCATAATCAAAGGCTACTTTAGGACTATTCATATTTGCAATTAAAGCAACATTAGTGAGTTTAGGAGGTTGAATGTTAGAAATAGTAGCTAAGGAGGTTACATTAATACCAAATCCAATGGCACTCATTCGCTGACCAGTTTGTTCAAGAATGTGATCATATCGACCCCCACTTAAAATCGGTTCAGTTGTTTCATCACTGTATACACTCATCGTAAGTCCACTGTAGTAAGTTTGTGACTTCACCGTTGAACAATCCATGATAATACTTACTAAAGGATCAAGTGAAGTCATAGCACTCATCAATTGTGACAGTTCATCAACCATTGATTGTAGTTCTATAGAAAGGTTAAATGGTTTCATCTTTGCCTTGACTTCATCCACTGATCCAAACCATGTAATGATATCTTTAAGAATATCTTGAGTTGATTGTGGATATGATGTGGTAAGTGATTGAATTGCAGGAAGATCTTTTAATTTTATTGCTTCACTCAAGGTTGGTAATAACGCTTCTGATATTTTGAGAGATTGTAGTAGGGTTGGAATAAACCCAACATGACCTAACTCAACCACCACATTATTAACTTGAGCATATGATAAAGCCTTTAAAGCAAGTTCTAGTACTTCAAGATCATAAAGTCCTTGATCATAGAATACTTCCACTCCAATTTGCTTGATATGCTCATGACGTTTTGAGTGCATGGTATATGCTTTATGAATTGATGATACCATTGCAAATTTTCTTAGCGAGGTTGAGGATTGTTTACTCATATAGTGAGTTAGTGAAATGGTTGGATCAGCTTGTAAGACCATGATATCTCCAAAAGGATCAACAAACTTAATCATGGTTTGTTGTGCACGTGCACCACTTGCAGCCATGACATCATAGTATTCAATCGATGGTGGTTCAATGACATCATAGCCATACGTTTCAAATTGTTTGAGAATACCATAAATTAAAGCATCTTCCTTAGAATATTGATTTCTGCTCTTAATAGACATTCCTTGAGCTAATGGTTTGCTTTGGGTCATAGGGGTTCCTCTTTCTTAATAAAAAAACACCGCAGCATGAAGTGCAACGGTGTTATGTGTCGGTTCAGCGCAAAAAGCTTGCCGTTAGGCAAGAATGGATTTGGTTAGACCATGATGATGGATAGCAGTATAGAACATATTGTCACATCATCCTTTCGCTTGTTTATAGTATAATGAATCATATCTCACATTGCAAGGAGAAAACACATGATTGATGCTCATAACCATACATTATTTAGTGAAGACTGTGAAGCAACCCTTGAAAGCATGATTGAATCTGCTATCTCAAAGGGAATTAAGCACTATACCATTACTGATCATTTAGACTTGGACTATCAAGACAAACGTTACAAATTTGATTTAAATCATCGTGAAAGAAAAGAAGCAATCCATGCAGCCCAAGAAAAATACAAAGATAAAATTGAAATATATTATGGTTTAGAATGTGGAGTTCAACCACATATCATTGAAGAAGTTGAAAAGATTATTCTTAATGAAGGTTTTGATTTTGTCATTGCAAGTATGCATACTACCCATAAAAAAGATTTATATAATCAAGACTTCTATCAAGGCTTATCTCCTTTAGAAGCATATAGAGCTTATATTAAGGAGTTTACGATTTGCCTTGATACTATGAGTCACTACAGTGTTGTTGGTCACCTCGATATTGTAAAGCGATATCATACTGACCTACATCAAGTGTCCCTTGAAGATGTTGAAGAAGAGATCAAGGATTTGCTTAGGGTTGTTATAAAGAAAGGAAAAGGCATTGAGATTAATACTTCTGGTTATAAAGATGCATTTAATCATGCATTCCCTCATCCTCAAATATTATCATGGTACCAAGAGCTCGGTGGACATCTCATTACACTAGGATCAGATGCCCATTTTCCTGAGAGAATTGCACAGTTTTATCCACAAGCACTAGAAAGTTTAGAATCATTAGGATTTAAAAAGATTGCAGTCTTTAAATCAATGATTCCTTTCTTCATTGATATTGAAGACGTAAAGAATGCGCTAAACTTGACTTAATCAAAAATTAGGTTTATTATAATATTGTATTCATTACAATTATGACAACAACTAAAGAACACTTCAAAAACCTATTGTTAGACCATGATGTCCAACCTTCGAATTATCGTATTCGAGTATTGGAATATTTAAGTGTGTCTAATTCACATCCAACAGCAGATGAGATATTTCAACAACTTGTCAGTGATTTTCCAACATTATCAAAGATGACGGTGTATAACACTATTGATGTGTTACTCTCAGCTTCATTAATTAAGAAAGTCACCATGGGTAACAATGAAGCACGCTATGATGCTGTGCTACTACAACATGGCCACTTTAAGTGTCATCGATGTCATAAGATCTTTGATTTCGATCTTGATGTGAATCAACTCGCAGTTCAAGGATTAACTGATTTCAAGATTGTTCATAAAGATGTTTATTTTTATGGAATATGTGCTCAATGTAGCACCAAAGAAAACTAAGATCACAGAAACCCTGTGACAAAGGAGCAAAATTATGATTAAATCTTTAAACGTTTATGTCGCTAACTTAGCAGTCCTCAATGTGAAATTTCACAACCTACATTGGAATGTTGTTGGACCACAATTCATTCCACTTCACCAATTCTCAGAAGCTGCTTATGAAGGTTTCTTTGAAGCCTATGATGCTGTTGCTGAGCTTATAAAAATGAGAGGCTCATTCCCTGTTGGAAATCTTAAAGAAGTTTTAAAACTTTCTACAGTAAAAGAACTCGAAAACAATTCATATAAGACTCAAGAAATGCTTTCAATTATGAAAGAAGATTTCGAAGGACTTATTACTTTAGCAACAACTATTCGCAATGAAGCAGATGAAAAAAATGACTTTACAGTAGTTGCTGTCATGGAAGATCATATTGCAAAATATGAAAAGAATATTTGGTTCATTAATTCAATGCAAGCATAATTAATACTGAACTTTGAAACAAGAGCTCATCCAGGTGGATGAGCTCTTTTCATTTGAGTTTTTCTATAATTGCTTTACACAATACTTAAATAGTTTGTAGTAAAAATGATAGATTAGCTGCATAGTCTCAAAATAAAAAACCACCCTCGCGGGTGGTTGAACAAGCTATAGATATTTTTGAACTTCTTTTAATACTTCGATTGCATCTCCAACAACTCCCAAGTGAGAGAATTGGAAGATTGATGCTTCAGGATCTGTATTGATAGCAATAATTGTTTGTGCATTTTCCATACCTGCAGTATGTTGAGCAGCACCTGATATACCACAAGCGATATACAATGCAGGACGTACACTTGTACCGGTTTGTCCTACTTGAATATCTTTACCAACTTTACCACTTTCAACAAGTCCACGTGATGCTGCAAATGTAGCATTAATACTGCTTGCAAAATCTTGAAGTTTTTCAACGTGGTTAGCCATACTACGACCACCAGCTAAAATCATATGGGCTTTCTTTAAATCTCCACCCTCTTTATGTTTTAGTTTACGCTCTAACACTTCAATCGTGTGTTTAGGAGTAAAGCTAAAGTCAAAGCGAATTGGATCAACAACTGGACGTTCGTATAGTACCTTCACAAATACTTCTGGACGAATCGATGACATTTGAGGATATGAGAATGGACAAATAATTGTTCCATAAAGATTTCCACCAAAAGCAGGACGAGTCATAAGAAGTAAGCGGGAGTCTTCAGCTGGATCAACTTCAAGGTGTGTAGCATCTGCGGTTAAGCCTGTAGCAACACGAGCAGCAACACGTGGAGCAATATCACGCCCTACAACTGTTGCTCCAATGAGGAAACATTCAGGTTTATATGCTTCAATAACTTGAGTTAATGCATGAGTAATCGCTTCAGTCGTTGGAAAATTAAGTACTTCATGGTCTACTACGATAACTTTATCAGCACCGTAAGCATGACATGTTTTGATATGATTTTCCACGTTGTGTCCACATAAGACAGCAACCACTTCTTGTTCAATGCCTTTTGCAGCATATTGTTCTTTTAGAGTTTGAGATAATGATAATAATTGGAATCCTACATCAAGAGCGGTTTTTTCACGGACTTCGATGTATACATAAATGTCTTTTACGTTCATAGTGTTATGCATGATTATTTTGATGAATGATATCAGCAATTGTCTTCGCTGCTAATTCAATATCATCTTTAATCATTTGTCCTTTCTTGTTTACGCTCTTAACAAATGTCTTCTTCACTTGAGTAAGTGAACCTTTTAATCCAACATCTTTTGCTTCTGCTTTGAGTTCTACACTTGTTAGAATAGGAATTTGTCTTGTATTAGATTCCCATACAAGTCTAAAGTTTCCAAGTCTTGGTTTGATTTGATCTGCAAGTGTTGTAATTAAACATGGAAAGCTTACACGGCATACTTCTTCCATATCTTCATATGATTTAACAACCGTAATATTCTTTTCAGTAACTTCTTGTATACGAGAAACATAAGTAATTTGAGGAAGGTCTAACCATTCAGCAACTTGAGGTCCAACTTGCGCTGTATCTCCATCAATCGCTTGACGTCCTGCTAAGATTAGGTCATATTCATATAACGCAATCGCTTTAGATAATGTTAATGAAGTAGCCCACGTGTCAGCACCTGCGAACATTGTGTCATTAATAAGTGAACACTCATCGACACCCATTCCATAAAGTTCTTGAAGCATTCCCACTGCTTGTTTAGGTCCCATAGTTAGAACTCTTACATGCGTTTCTGGAAATTGGTCTTTAATCATTAATGCACATTCTACAGAAGCACGATCGTCTGGGTTAATAATTGAGTCAACACCGTCACGAATGAGTGTTCCTTTGATAGGATCAACTTTGATTTCAGTGGTGTTAGGCACTTGTTTTACAAGGACTATTATTTTCATTGGGCTTACCTTAACACACTGGATGCAATAACCATACGTTGCACCTCAGAGGTTCCTTCATAGATTTCTGTAATCTTAGCATCTCTAAACATACGCTCTAAAGGATAGTCTTTAATATAACCATAACCACCAAGTACTTGAATCGCTTGAGTAGTTACTTTCATTGCGGTTTCAGAACCAAATAGTTTAGCCATTGCAGCTTCTTTGGAGTAGTTCTTTTGAGTATCTTTAGCAACTGCCGCTCTATATAGTAGAAGTTCAGCTGCTTCAATTTGTAATGCCATATCTGCGATGACGAATTGAGTATTTTGAAAGTTACTAATAGGCTGTTTAAATTGCTTACGCTTCTTAGCATATTCGATTGTTTCTTTAAGTGCACCTTTCGCAATACCTACTGCTTGAGCTGCGATACCAATACGTCCACCATCAAGTGTACCCATGGCAATCTTAAATCCTTCGCCTTCTTTACCAAGACGGTTTTCAAGAGGTACTTTGATATGATCAAAGATTAACTCACATGTACTTGATCCACAGATACCTAGTTTCTTCTCTTTCTTACCAAAACTAAATCCTTCCCAACCTTTTTCAATGACGAATGCAGTAATACCCTTCATTCCAAGTTCAGGTTGAGTCATTGCAAACACTACATAAATATCAGCGTAAATCGCATTCGTAATAAAGATTTTTGAACCTGTTAGTTCATAATGATCATCTTTAAGGATTGCGACAGTTTTTTGTCCAGCTGCATCAGTACCAGCATTAGGTTCAGTTAAACCAAATGCACCGAGTTTCTTACCACTCATCATGTCTGGAAGATATTTTGCTTTTAAAGCTTCACTTCCATAAGTATAAATTGGAGAAATACCTAAAGAAGTATGAGCAGAAAGGATAACTCCTGTTGTTGCACATGCTTTAGAAAGTTCTTCTACTGCGATAATGTATGCTAATGTATCTGCTCCTGCTCCTCCATATGATGTTGGATAAGGAATTGCCATCATGCCATGTTGAACGAGTGCACGAAGCGTTTCTTCTGGAAAGCGATGATTTTCATCAATCTCTGCTGCAATCGGTGCAACAAATTTTTGAGTGAATTCACGCATTAATGATTGAGTTTTAAGATGCTTTTCACTTAACATTGCTTTGTTCCTTAGGTGGCATGATTTCCGCAACACCTTTCACTACGACAACTCCATCTTGATTTGTAGCTGTCGTTTCTAATGTGACTCTATTTCTTTCTTCATTCATTTCTGACACTTTTACTTCTGCAGTTATTACATCACCAAGATATACAGGTGCCATGTATTTAATGGATTGGCTTAGATATATTGATCCTTGACCAGGAAGTTGTGTTCCTAGCAGAGTTGAAAACAATGACGCAACATAATGCCCGTGAGCAATACGACGTTTAAAACGAGTTGTAGCTGCATATTCCTCGTCTAAGTGAATTGGGTTTTCATCTCCACTTACTTTTGCGAATAATCGAATGTCTTCATCTACGATTTTCTTAGTCATGACTACGGCGTCACCTAAATTCAATTGTTGAATGCTTTTTCCAGGTTCCATAATAATCCTTCCTTTCAATATGAATGTTAATTCATGTTCAATATATAACTTTGTGAATTTATTGTCAAGTAAGTATCATATAATTCGTGAATAAAATAACAAATGTTATTGCATGATACTAAATTGAAGTAAAATACCTCTTATGAGTGATACTTTAGTAACAAATGTGAATTGCTTGTGATAATAGCAAATTATGTAATTTGATAAAATGTGTTACAGAACAGTTCCAATTTTGATCTTCACTGTATGAGCAAATTATCTAATTATTATAAGAAAAGAACCTTTCGGTTCATCTCTTAACTTATTGTAATCCTTCAATCATCTTAACGATTTCATCAGTTGGTGTCACTCTTCCATAAGAAACAACTTTTCCATCAATGACAAGTCCTGGTGTCTTCATTATTCCATATAAACTAAACTTTTTTGGATCTGTGACTTTTTCGAACTCAGCCACAATGTTAAGACGCTTTACAGCTTCTCTCGCATTTTCTTCTAGCTTTGTACAATTTGAACATCCTATTCCTAGTATTTTTATATTCATAGGTTTCCCTCCTTTAGATTTTCCAATATTCTTGAATCAATGAAACCATGTCCTGATTGATTGACATAATTTTCCGTGTACCATCTTTTGACTCGATGATAAGACCACAGTCTCTCAACTTCTTCAAATGAAATGACAATGTTGGTTGACTCACTTCTAAATCAAGTACTTGTGTAAATTCGCAAGCACATATTGTCTTATTCTTAAGTGAGTTAAAGATTCTAAATCGAATCGGATCACCAAGTGCTTTGAAACATTCTACTAATCTTTTATCCATGATTTCTCCTTTCAAACACTAATATTACTTTTTATAAGATCGATGATTTGTTGATGTGTTAATAACTTTCCTGAAGATACCAGTTTCTCATTAATAACAAGTCCAGGACTTCCCATTAACCCATATTGCATCATTACGCTAAAATCAGTGATCTTTTCAACACTCGCTTCAAAGTCATGTTTCTGTAATACGTCTTTCACTCGATTTTCTAAGGTATTGCAGTTTGCACACCCTGAGCCTAATACTTTAATTATCATAATTTCCTCCTATAAGAATATATTGAAGAGATATCCAATTAATATTATTCCTAATGATACATACACGACAAAGACTGCAAGTAACTTTGTCTTCACGACATTCTTTAACATAATAATACTTGGAAGACTTAATGCGGTAACACTCATCATGAATGCTAGAACTGTTCCAATTCCAACACCTTTAGATACTAATGCAGTTGCGATTGGAAGTGTTCCAAACAAACTTGCATACATAGGAATACCCACAGCAGTTGCCACAAGCACTGAATACCATTTATCTTGACCTAAGACAAGTAGAATCCACTCTTCAGGTATCCAGTTATGAATACCAGCTCCAATTCCTACACCAACTAAAACATAAATCCAAACTTTGCGAAAGATTTCAAGAGCTTGTTCTTTTGAGAAGATATGACGATCTTTTAATGACATCGCTTGTTCTTCAAGTTGTACCATGGGGCTATTATATACAAATGGTTCGACATACTTTTCCATCTTTAAACGACCAATAATCCAACCCCCAATCATCGCAAGCACCATACCTGTTAATACATAGATTAGTGCTATCCTAAATCCAAAGAAACTAGCAATCAATAATACAGACGCAATATCCACAAGTGGAGAACAAATCAAAAATGAGAATGTTACGCCTAGTGGAAGCCCTGCATTAGTGAAACCAATAAAGATTGGAATCGATGAACATGAGCAAAATGGAGTGAGAATTCCAAATAATGCACCTAAGAAGTTTCCAAATAATCCTTTGACATTCGCCAAAGCTTTACGAGTACGCTCTGGTGGGAAAAAGCTTTGAATGTAGGAAATAAAATATACAATCACAAAGAGTAATATATAAATCTTTGTGACATCATAGATAAAGAAATGAATACTTGATCCAATGCGATCATCAAGAGATAACCCAAAAACATTCACAACCAAAAGCTCTACGAGATCATACAGCCATTGCATTTTTAGTAATTGATCATTAATCCAAACAAACATACATTTACCTCTTACTTTGAGTAATAAACATTTGTTATTACATCTCAACTATATTCCTTATATAGATAAATGTCAATATATATAGAAGTAAATGTTTAGATAAGAAAAACACCTCAATGAGGTGTTTGTGCTAATTCATCTAAAGTTTGATTAAGGGTATCTTGAAGCATTTTTAAAACATCTTTATCTAGTGCTTTAACCCCTTCTAAAGGATCACGTATTCGAATCGTCGAATATTTAGTTTGACCTAAGGTGTGATATCCTAAGAGTTCTACTTTCTCAACATTCGGTATTGTATTGATAATATTCGCAAGCTTTATTACATGTTCTATGGAATCATTCATTTCAGGAACAATCACATGTCTTAACCAAACTTTTGTGTCTGTTCTCTTAAGTGCCTCAATGAATTGTGGTGTCGTGCTTGGTCTTACCTGAGTCATGACTTCATAATCAATTTCATCAATACCTTTAATATCTAAAATTACAAGATCAGTATATTTTAGTATTTCATCAAACATCGACACTTGCCCAACCCCGGCAGTATCCAGGACAGTATGAATCCCTTGTGCATGACATGCTTTTAAACACTCAAGAAGAAACTTCGATTGAAACAATGGCTCGCCTCCACAAAATGAGACACCACCACCATTTTTAAAGTATGGCTTCATTCTTACAAGTTTATCCATAAGTTCATCAAGTGTATATGCTTGTCCTGCAGTGTCTTCCCACATATCAGGATTATGACAGTACACACATCTCAAAGTACATCCAGATAAAAAGACAACGGTGCGGACTCCTGGTCCATCTGCAGTCGCAAATGTTTCTATTTTACTAACGTAACCTTTATACTGACTCATGAAATGTTCGTGCTATCACTTCTTGTTTTTGAGCTTTAGTTAAACGTGCAAAGTGCACCGCATATCCTGAAACACGAATCGTTAAATGAGGATATTTTTCTGGATTCTCCATCGCATCAATAAGTTTTGCACGATCAAGTACATTCACATTTAAATGATGTGCATTCTGAGAGAAATATCCATCCATGACTGAAACGGTATTAGTAATTTGAGTTTCCAAATCTTGCCCTAATGCTGAAGGAACAATGGAGAATGTATTACTTACACCATCCAAACACACTTCATTATAAGGAATCTTTGCAACTGAATTAAGTGATGCTAGTGCACCTGAGCGATCACGTCCATGCATTGGATTTGCTCCAGGAGCAAACGCTTCCCCTAGTTTTCTTCCATCAGGAGTTGCCCCGGTTTTCTTACCATATACTACATTAGAAGTTATTGTTAACACTGAAAGTGTATGCTTTGCATCACGATATAGTGGATGAAGTTTTAAATAGCGAGAGAAACGTGTCACAATATCAACCGCAATTGAATCAACACGATCATCATCATTTCCAAAACAAGGGAAGTCCCCTTCAATCTTAAAGTCTGTCGTAATTCCTTGCTCATTACGTACTGGTGTTACTTTTGCGTATTTAATAGCACTCAGTGAATCCGCAATAACACTTAATCCCGCTACTCCAAATGCCATTAAACGCTCAACACTTGTATCATGAAGTGCCATTTGAATTGACTCATATGCATATTTATCATGCATGTAGTGAATAACATTCATCGTTTGTGTATAGAGCTTCGCAATCTTTTGCAACACTTGATCAAAGGATTTCATGACAGTATCATAATCCAAGATTTCATCATTCATAAGTTCAATATCATTAAAGACAACTTTGTCTGACATTTCATCATGACCACCATTAATTGATAACAGTAATGCTTTTCCAAGATTAACACGCGCTCCAAAGAACTGCATTTGCTTCCCTAAAGTCATAGCACTCACACAGCATGAAATACCATAGTCACATCCAAAGATAGGACGCATTAAATCATCATTCTCGTATTGAATTGCACCAGTCTCAATCGACATACGTGCACAATACTCTTTAAATGAATGTGGAAGAGACTCACTCCATAGTATAGTCATATTTGGCTCAGGAGCAGGTCCTAAGTTAGTGAGCGTATGTAGAAATCTGAAAGAATTCTTAGTGACTAAAGGACGACCATCTAAACCCATTCCTGCTATTGCTTCAGTAACCCATGTAGGATCGCCTGCAAATAATTCATCATATTCAGGAGTACGTAAATGACGAACTAAACGTAGTTTCATAATAAACTGATCAATAAGTTCTTGAGCTTCAAGTTCACTAATTAATCCTTCATTTAAATCTCTTTCAATAAAGATATCTAAGAATGAAGATGTACGACCAAGTGACATCGCTGCACCATTACTTTGTTTAACAGCCGCAAGATATGCAAAGTATACCCATTGAATTGCTTCTTTAGCATCATTTGCAGGACGTGAAATATCAAAGCCATAGGATGATGCCATTGCCTTTGTATCTTCTAAAGAGCGAATTTGATTCGCTACTTCTTCTTTTAAACGCATTTTTTCATCACTAGAAATTGATAATGAAGCATGATCTTTTTTCTTAGCTTGAATAAGTGCATCAATACCATATAATGCTACACGACGATAATCACCAATAATTCGACCACGACCATATGCATCTGGTAGTCCTGTGAGTAACCCCGTTGAACGAGCTGTTTTCATATCTTTTGTATAAACATCAAAAACACCTTGATTATGAGTTTTAGTCCAATCTTCAAATGCATGTTTGATGTTTTGTGGCATCTCACGACCATAAGTTTGAAGAATGTTTTCAACTAAACGGTATCCTCCATAAGGATTAATAATTCTTTTTAGAGGAGCATCACTTTGCAAACCAACAATAACTTCATCTTCTTGATGAATATAACCTGGTTTAAAATGATTGACACCGGAAACATGTTCTAAATCAATGTCTAAAACACCCAATTTAATTTCTTGGGCTAATAGGTCTTCACACTTTTTCCATAAACGATCAGTCTTATCAGATATAGGGGCTAAGAAGGATTCATCTCCTTCGTAAGATTTTAAGTTTGTCTGAATAAAGTTTTCAACATCAATGGTTGTTTGCCACTGACCTGAAACAAAATTTCTATGTGCGTTCAATCGATCTCCTCCTTGGAAGTTAATCTTATCGTATCATTGAACTAAATAGAACTCTAACACTTTCGTTATGGTAGCGTTTTCAAGTTTTCAATAAAAGTGGTTATTGTGATTTCGCTCACAATAATATGACATTTATAAGAAAACCACCTTTTCAGGTGGTTGTTGAATAGTCCTTTTTATTCTTTAGGTAATATTTTCTCGAGTGGTTTCCCCTTCGCACAATCATCAACAAGTTTATCTAGAATACGGATATTTCTCATCATTGGATCTTCAATAGTTTCAACACGAACCCCACAAATATTTCCTTTAACTTGATGTGCAAGAGGATGCATCCTTGGTGCATGGTGAAAGAAGTCTTGATTAGATATATTTTGATCAAGAACTAGTTTTATACTATCTTCACTATGACCAGTAAGCCAAAATATGAGTTGATTTAATTCTTCAACACTACGCCCCTTCTTTGTAACCTTAGCAACATACAGTGGATAAATTTTCGAGAATGGCATATCGAATATTTTATGAGCCATAAATACCCCCTCTAGTACTCTCTTTCAAATACTAGTTCAATATAGTCAGCGGTACCATAAGCATATAGTGATGGTGCAAACATATGCACTAAACGATAACCAAGACGTCCATGTTCAATGATAATTTGATGGTAGTCTTCTTTTGGAACCCTTTTCATCATTTTATTCTTTACTTCAATTTTAACAATCTTATAATCAAACATAATTGTACCCCTGCCTTTATATTATCTTATCACACAGTTCTACCGCTTTGTATGCACCATGATACAGTTTTTGCTCATGAAGTATCAAAATAGCTTCATTCATCGCTAATAAAGCCTTAGTGTCATCTAAAAGATAAGACATCATCTGATTAGCACTTTCTACACTTTCACATTCTAAGGTACCATCCCCAAGTTCACTACTATGAATAGCTCCCCACATCTCATGACCACCAACACGCTTAACAAAGCATTTAGGGATAGGATAAAACGATAATTCACTTGGTTTAGTGACTAAGATATCACTTTCTCGCATAAGTACATTGGTTGAATATACAGCTTGCATGATGTCTGCATGATAGAAAACATGAATACCTTCAACATTGTCATTTTCAGCATCATTTACACAAGTCATTGTTGAATCCCAATCTTGATGATGGTGGATTGGTAAGTCTTTTAACTCACTAACTTGTGACACAATATGATCCCAAACATGTTTATGATCACCAATATTCACAAATAAAGTAAGTTCTTTGTTCTTAACGCGTTTCAACATTTCCTTAATCATATGAGCATAGAATGACCCTTGTGCTCCTGCTCCACCAATGGTCATTAAACAACGTTTAGCTTTTTGATTCTTGATTCTTTGAATTCTTCTTTGAGTATCATATTCAATATTTATGACTAACTCATGATCAACATAATGTCCACAATACGCAATATCTTCATCACTCATTGGTTTAAGAATGTTTTCATTATCCATACCCTTAAGATGTTTATACCCCATGGTTGAAGAACGTGTTTGGGTTGTGTGAATGCTTCCTTGAGCTAGATGAAGAGCCATAGGCCAATTATCAGGAATAACATTAATGACTGTCTTTACCCCTGCATGAATTGCTGCTTGTGCTGGCCAAACATGGGTTGCAATGAAAGGAACATTAGGATCTAAATCATGATAGATCGGTGTAAACAAAGTACTCATCACTTGATCACTTGCGTTGTAGGATAACTTCTTAAATCCTTCATAATTTAATGGTTCCCAGTAAAAACGATTAAAGAGTGAATATTTTTGTGAAAGACGTGATCCTAGTGAATACAAATCATTGAGATGGCGAATGATCTTTGCGCCTGTGGTTTCTTGAAATGAAGGCAAATCAAACCAATAAGGGGTATAACCTAAAGCGCGTGCACATGATGCAAGCGCAATTGCGATACGATAATGACCATATCCCATACGAATATTTCCAATGATGATTGGTTTACTGCTTTGTGGTTCCCATGCTTTATCACTTGATTCTAATAGATGAATCCCAAGTGTTGGGGTAAGTAAAGGATGCGCTGTTTCTTTAAGATGATAAAGTGTCTTTGTGTCGTCCCCAAACTTCTTTAAGTATTGCTTATTCTTTTTTAATGCTTTTTTTATAACTTTATTAGGGATTGGGTTATTAAAGATGGTCTCAAATTGTTTCATAATTCCTCCTTGATGACTGTCTCAAATGGAGCTAATTGTATTTCTTTATTACGATAAGCTTTCGATGAAGTATTCACCCATTGAATATTTGGTTTGTAGTGATTTGAAAAAGAGATTTTATAAACACCTTTCTTTAAACATTCAATCTTATGAATGACTAGATTATCATGTTGCATGAGTTTCTTAAATGTTTCTTTAAGAGAATCACTATACTTACTCACATCATCAGATGTAAAGAGTAATCCATGAGTCAGTTTATTCGTTTGTGCTAACGTGTTTTTTTGTACAGAGGTTAACTGATTCGATTCTTCTCTTAGAATAAAAACATCAGGATCATTAAGAAAAAAACGGTTATGAAGTGGATATCTTCCTATCGCATTATTAATCGCATGATAGGTTGATATTCGCTCACGATGAAACAACTTCATGTACCATTTATCATTCCAATCAAGACCAACATCACATCCAATTCGGCAAAAATCGACAAACCCAAAGGCACTTCCCAAAGGTACTCCACATCCTAAGATAAGTTTTTCTTTCACACATGAGCGAATAAATGCCATTGTTTCATGCATGAGTTGACCCCGTGTTTTTGTAAGCGTTGGATAAAGACATGCAGCATACAAGAAATCAAGTTTCACCATATCATAGTTCCAAACATCAAGTACCACATGAAAGACATGTCTTAAGTACTCTTTTACTTCTTCCTTTTGCATATCTAAAATATAAAAACCACCCCAGTTACCTCCACCCATACGAAACTCACCAAATTCATCTTTTAGTAGCCAATCTGGATGATCATTGACTAACTTTGAATCAACCTGACACACACATGGCGCAAGCCATATTCCTGCTTTAAATCCTTTTTCTTGAATCTTAGTTGCAAGATAAGCCATTCCTTGAGGAAACTTATTGAAATCAACCGACAACCAATCTCCAATTGCAGTTTGATAACCATCATCAATTTGAATAATATCAAGTTGAGCTTTTGATGATGCAAGAGCTTCAATATTATTAAGAATTATCGATTCATTAATATCTTGATAATGATAATACCAACTTGTCCAGCCTGTATGAATTTGTGTCGTCTTTAAAGACAACTTCATAAGTTGAGCATATGAATCAAATAATGTGGATTCATACCCTTTAAGTAAAATCACATCTAGAAGCACTGTGGGTTGTGTACATTGTATTCCCTGATTATCTTTGCGAATCGTCCATAAACCACGACGGTGATCATATTCAAACATTGTAAACCCACTGGATTCATCAAGAGATGCTAATAAAATAGATTGATCTTGTTCTTTAAGAGAAACATAAGTAAAACCATGAAAATGACCACGTCCATGTTTAAAAGGATAAATGAGTGTATCTCCATATTTATCAAATTGATACTTAGCGACTAACTGTTGAGCTAGTGGTGATAAGTAAGGCATCTTATCATAAGGAAATAAAGGTTGAGTGTCTGTCCATGATTGATAACCATTAAAAGTCATTGAACATGACCTACTGACCTTATGAGATATTTTAAGCGTTACATCATCAATGATGACTGCTTCTTGAGGATGAAGTGTAATAACAAGTCGCTCACCAAATTCATGGGGAGTGAGAGTTGTTTTAATATGAGCACTAGAGTGAGTAGAATCACTTTCTAAAGTGTGCTGTTGATCATCCACACTTAAGCTACACTTGAAGTGTGACAAATCCCATTTCATACGTTTTGATTTTCTTGGGCTGTGATGACTGCTTGAATGTCTTTCTCACGATAAAACAGTAGTAAGACGAGTCCTAAGAAACAGAAGATCCCAGCAGCCACTGCCGTTAATCGAATACCAAATTCATTAGAACCATTACGCTCAATAAGAAGTAAAGCACTAATCACAAGCATTGAAATCATTTGTCCCATCTTAGACATAAATGTACGAGTTCCAAAGAACATTGCTTCTCGTCTTACACCTGTCTTGATAGCGTCATACTGTGCAATGTCTGCAACCATAGCATTAGGCAAGATACCAAACACTGCCATTGGAAACATTCCAAGTCCTACAAGCACATAAGCTTGTGTCATTTCTACTAGTGGTAATGTTCCTAAGAATGCCCCATAGGAATACGTCATAATAAAGAGAATGAATGCGACAACCATGAGGGCTTTCTTACCAAAACGTGTTGATAGTAAGTTAACTGGAACATAGAATACAAAGGAACCAAGACCAAGTAAGACTAGCAAAGTCCCTGTAGTGTCTTCTGGAAGTGATAATAAAATCGTGACATAGTAAATGAGTGTACTTTGAAAGATTGTGATGGCTACCCAGTATACTAGATCAGAAAAGACAAAGATTGAAAAGAATTTATTCTTAAACGTTGCCTTAATTGAATCAATCATTCCAATAGTAGAAGGCACTGCATGCGTGTATTTCTTTTCATCAATGAATAATACTGGAATATAAAGAAAGATTAACCCAATCAAAGATAGTATTGAGAATGCAAGTCGCATAGCAGTGACTTTATCATACCCCATGCCTTCAAACACACCCCAAAGAGATGGAGCTTGAGAAGCAATCGCAAATCCAATAAACCAAGTAATTGAGATATAAGTTGATAAATTTAAACGCTCTTTAGGAGTGTGACCAAGTTCACTTAACAAAGCAAAGAATGGCGTCACATACATGGTTAAAAATAAGTAGAAGAGTAATAAGTTAATCGTCAATACCACAACATTCCACCAGTTGGATGCTGCAAATGGATGAAAGAACACAAGGACAGTAAACAATGCAAAAGGAAGTGCCGACTTTTGCATGAAAGAAATACGACGTCCTTTCTTATGAGTACTTTGATCACTTAATGTCGCAATCCAAGGATCAGTAATCGCATCAAACAAACGGCCTAACATCATGATTAACCCAATGATAGTTAGAAATCCAAAGAACTGGACTTGAGGAATACTTACAGGAATTCCTGAAATATTCGTTGGAATGTAGTAAAAAATAAGATAAGTTGCGACAATCCCAGATAGTAATGACCATCCAAGTTGTCCTAAAGCGTAAGCGAGTTGTATGCGGCCGGGTAACTTTGTTTTCATATGATCTCCTTTAATTATTGGTGAGTTGGTTTGAGGTAGGATGTAATCATGTCAATGACACAATCAAGTTGAGCCTCCCCTAATATAAGATCATCACTTCTTAAGACATGTCCACGAAGGACAAGCTTAGCGATTAAACTCATAAGTTGATGAGTCATCGTTAAATACAATAGCTGAGTATCAACATCTGTGCGTATACTTTGATCTTGCTTTCCTTTATCAATCATTGCCATCATTGATGGTTGAAACAACAAGACTTTGTCTTCATAACCATCAAGAAGTTCTTCACTAAGTTGATGTGCAATGACATAATTATCAAACTGTTCAAGAAAGCGAAACATTTGCGGCTTCTTAACATAAAAAGACTTAAACAAGCTAAGCATAAATGCTACTTGTTCAAGTCCTGTGTATATCTCAAATGAATGTGGAATAGAATTTGTGACCTCTAAAGATAATCGCTCCCATAGAAGGGTTGCCGTTGCCACAACTAAATGATGCTTAGTTTCAAAATAGCGAAAAGCACTTGCGATGCCACTTGATGATGCTAATGCAACATCATTCATCGTTGTCGATTCAATCCCATTGACTAGAAATAGTTCTAAAGCACGCTCAATCATCACTTCTTTACGAGCTTGTTTTTGTCGCTTTAGGGTAGTTGTTGAAACATTATGTTGAGTCATAATTGTTACCTTTTAGGTAGTTGATAGTTGAACTATCATCTTTGACTCAATTATAGCATAACCTTTTCTATAAACAAGTGAAAAATTGAAGAATAGTCTTGGGAGAAAGTAACCTATCCTCTATAATGAAAGAAACAATGGTTGTGGAGGGTTTATGAATCAAAACAATATCTCAGAGTGGTTAAACAAAGAAACAACACATGATCTTTTAAAAAGTCTATATTCAGAAACATCGCTTGCACATCAAAAAGACAGAATTCAATCATTAACTCAGCGCTTCACGTCTCACTTCCCTCATCATCATGAATTTGAGTTATTTAGTGCAAGTGGTCGCATTGAGCTTATTGGAAATCACACTGATCATCAAGGAGGACATGTTCTTGCATGTGCCATTAATCTTGATACACTCGCCTGTGCTACGATCAATCATGATCATAAGATACGACTTTACTCATTAGGCTATGATCCTATCATTGTTGATTGGTATGATTTATCGTTTAGAAAAGAAGAAATTAACACAACCCTTGGCTTACTCAAAGGGCTTGCGTATTATTTTTCAGAGCATGCTTTAATCACTGGGGTTGATATCGTTATGGAAAGTGATATTCAAGCAGGTTCAGGATTATCCTCTTCTGCATCCTTTGAATGTCTTATTCTAAGCATTTTTAACACTTTCTTCAAACAAAATAGTCCCCTCTCTTCATTAAAGATTGCTCAAATTGGACAACGTGCTGAAAATCACTTTTTTGGTAAACCAAGTGGACTTATGGATCAACTTACGATTGCGAATGGCGGAATATGTGTTATGGATTTCAGTCACAATGAACCAACGCTTAAAAAACTCACAAATGATCAACTCTTTGATGAATTTGGTTTATGCATTGTCCATACAGGTGGATCACATGATGACTTGACTCATGCTTATGCACAAATTGTGAGTGATAATTTCGAGTTATCAAGCCACTTTAAAGTATCCAAACTATCCATGATTTCGCAAGAAGATTTCTTAAATGAATTACCACTTCTTTACACAAAGTTTCCTTCAAGAATTCTTTTAAGAGGATTTCATTTCTTTAAAGAAAATCAAAGAGTTCTTAATTGTGTTCAAGCAATTGAACATAAGAACACTGCGGATTTCTTAAAACATATCATTGACTCATCACATTCTTCATTTGAGTATTTAGATAATGTTAATCATCCTACAAGTTCAAAACAAGGATTAGCAATTGGCTTAACCCTTGCACACCATGTACTTGAAGGAGTTGGAGCATATCGACTTCATGGTGGAGGGTTTGCGGGAACTATTCTATGCATATGTCCACATGATAAAATAAACTCACTAAAAAAGACCATGGAGTTGGTCTTTGGTTCTCAAGCCTTCACAGTTTTAAAAGTTCGAAATCAAGGTGTAATGCATCTTAAATAAAAACAATAAAAACCATGAGTGTTAGCTCATGGTTTATTCGTCATCGTCTTCTTCTTCATCATCATCATCGTCGTCATCATCATCGTCATCATCATCGTCATCGTCATCGTCATCATCGTCGTCATCGTCGTCATCGTCGTCATCGTCGTCATCGTCATCATCGTCGTCATCATCATCGTCGTCGTCGTCATCGTCATCATATTGAGGATATAGATTTCTAATCTTTCTTCGAAGTATTGATAAGCGATAACCATCAATTTCAATTAAATGAGTTTGATCCCCCATACGAAGTAGCACTTCAAATACAACAGGTTGACGATCAAAACGTAAATTTACTGAAACGATTTCATCATAATCAAACTCTTCATCGACAAACTCAATAAGTCTTTCAAAAGATACAAGCTGAGGTTCAGTAATGTTTTTTACTGTCTCATCATCAAGAATCTCTACTTCAGTTGGAAGGTATGTCGCTGGTGTTGCTACTAAGACTTGAACTAGAACGCGATAAAAGACACTTAAGACAAGCATTAGTCCTAAGAAACCTAGAATTGTTTTCATCCACATGGTTCTATTCATGGTCCTATTTACCTTTCATCATCGAGCGATAATTCTCAATTGTGACATTAAAACGCTTCTTAAACTGTGTATAGAAATAGCGACTATCACTATAACCTACTGCTTCACTAATCTCTTTTCCACTCATTGAAGAGTTGGTCAAGTATTCTTTAGCCTTCTCAAGACGCATACTAATGACATATTCATTAAGTGCAATTCCTGTTTGTTCCTTAAACACTTGACGCACATACCCCACTGAAAAGCCACAAGAATCTGCAAGATTTTCAATTGAGAAATCTTTAGAATACCCAAACTCTTCAAGATATTTATTAATCTGTTGGGAAAGATGTGTCTTTGGTGTCAAATACTCACTTTTGCGAATATCATCATAATGGATAAATGATACACCTTCTAGTGTTTCACAGTACTGAGCTGCAGCTAATGCATAGCGATAGTTTTGTCTTACATCTTCAATACTGTATATTTTCTGGCTCACCCCATAAGAACCAATATCCTCATGTGAGCTCCATGTCAATAACTCATCTTCACTCTTGAATGTTGCCAATGTTTGATCATTCATAACAATCCATGATTTAAAGTTATCTTGAACTTCTGAGTTCTTATGACCTTCATTTAAAAGACAAACAATCACAAAACCAGGGAAACTTAAGAATGAGGTATCATTATCTTCCTGCCCGTGTCCTGTAAGAAAGATTTGTTTGAGTAGTTGATCGTTTTGATGATGTTTCAAGTCAAAGAGTGTTGATTCAATAAGATCATATTCATTCTTCGCATGATCATAGTCTTGTTTAACATACTGATCTACCATAGCCTTAATTGGTGCATAGAATCGTTGCGTAACATACCAAGATACAAGAATGTTTAATAGTACAAACCCCATAAATAATAAAACTATGGTTTGATTTACAGAATTAATGGTTGTTTCTATGGAAGCATATGGTGTGATATGAAAGAACACAACTCCATATGGAATAGACTTTGAGAAGGCAACTAGGGATTGCTCTTGATTGACTCTACTTAAGAAATAGTTGATCTTATCATTTAAAGACATTGGATTCGTGTATGTAAGATCAAGGGGGAACGGTTGTCCTAGTAACTTTTGTGCACTATCCGCTATGACAATATTTTCCTCATTCACAATAGCAATCTCATAGTTTGAGTTTACCCCTGTAAACAATGAAGATAATGACTCTTCATTAATCTGAATCATTAAGACATAATCAATAGCATTTAAAGCATCATAGGAAACTAGTGTCATAGCTAGAACATAGCGGTCATTCACAAAATGATAGTGAAGTAATCGATTAGGTTTAAGCTTAAGTGACTCAAGTGATGCTCTTAGGGATTGAACCTTACTAGAAGATTCAAGCGTCTGCACATCACCAAATTGTCCATTGGATAATATAACTTCATTGTTCTTTACGTTGAAGAGTACTAAATCATCAACTAAAGGATCAGCCAAAGAAGTCTGTCTTAATAATGTTGCGACTTCAGCTGTGTTAGAATTTAGTCCAAGTTTATAGTTTGTGATAATACTTTGCTCATTAAACAAGAAGTAATACTCCGACACAAGATCATCAAGCAAAGTTGTTGTGCCTACTTTCGCTACATCTAAAGATTGAGTTGCATACTTAACACTTTGTTCAATGAGATGAGAAACAATAACGCGTGATGTGAAGTATGAAAGCAACCCTGTTAAAAAAACTCCGCTTAAAACAAAGGTTAATGTCATCTTTCGTTGAACTTGGCGTTTCTTATTAGTCATGATAAATCAATTATACCTAATTTCCTTTAAAAATGTGTAGGGCACGTCTGCCCTACACTTTAATCTTCAATTTCAAACTCTAAAATGTTTCCAGTAATCGCATCGATTTCAAATTCGTATTCAACATCTCCTGATTTGAATTCTAACTTGAATTCTGGTTGTCCATCATCATAATCAAGACTGATCTTAATAAGTGTAGGGCCTTCTCCAATGCGAGTTCTCGCAATGGCAATCGCTTCCTCACGAGTGATGACTGCAGCGACATTAACATTACTACTGCTGCTACTATCACTTGATTGTGAATCTGAATCATTGATGCTCGTTTGTGAACTATTATCAGAATCCATAAGCTCAACTTCCCACTCTAATAGTTCTCCTGTAACTGCATCAAATTCAGCTTCAATATAACTATCGACTGATACTAGTTTAACTTCGTATTTTAAGTCATTGTCATCGTCATCAAGTTCAACACTTACTACAGTAAATGCTGGACCTGCTTTTTCTAGTGCTAAAAGTTTGATTTCTTCGATTGTTAATACTGCTGTATTTAAATCGCTATCTAATCCTTCAGCTTTCCATTTTGTAATGGTACCATCTCTAGCATCCATTTCAACTTCAATTTTGAAGCTATCTGAAACTAGAACTAGTTCATATTCCATATCATCATCATCGTCATCAAGTTCAATACTTAAGACAACATAACCTTCCCCTGCAAATGCTAACGCAATAGCTTGTGCTTCTTCCATTGAGATAACACTAGTAGGAAGACTTGATCGTTTCCATTCTACATCCCAATCCTTCACATCGCCAGTGACAGCATCAATCTCAACTTCTACTTTTTTCAAATCGTTTTCTAGGACGATTTCATACTCAATATCATCATCGTCATCATCTAGCTTTATACTTACTAGTTCGAAGATTTCGTCTGTATAGTTTTGAGCGATATCAATTGCTTCTGCTTCGGAGATGATATCAATCGTCACTGCTGGTGAGAATAGTGGTGTATTTGCAAGCGCTGGTACGACTGTAAGTCCGACACTAACTCCAGCTATAATATAGATAGTATTCATGATCCATTTTTTCATAGAATGTCCTCCTTGGATGACATCATCTTATAAGATTCAACATTAACTCACAATACACATATTACTGTCTTCATCACAACATCATATTTTCAACATGTTAAAAATGTAATGTTTGAAAAATAATGATAAAAAATTATTGTTTTATGATAATTTATGGTGTATGATGATTACAGTATTATTGTAAAACAATAATTTGGAGGGTTATGAAATTATTATTAAAGCACTATAGGAAGATAATGATTTTTGGATTAATCGTCTCGTGGATTATCATTTTACTACCAACACCAGAATTTTCATTACTCATGATCAATATTCTGAGTGCCCCATTTAACTTAATCATCCTATTTTTAAATGAATTATCACTGTATCATCCTATTACTAATGTCCTAGCTTGGTTGATCTTTATAGTGATTGTTATATCTCCTTTACTTATTGCATTTAAATATCATCACAAGGCTTATCATTCTCAATTCTTTATATTAATCATGATAACCATAAGCTTAACGTCTGCCTATTTTGTTTATGGAATCTTAAATCATATCTTTACTAAACCATTACTCATGGACTCATGGAACCAAGTAAAACCAATCATAGTGTTTAGTATGAGTATAATCTTAATAGGTCTTATTCTTACAGCAGTAGGATTAATTTTCTTTAAAAGACTCGCCAATCCAAGAAATGGCATTCTAGTATTACAAGTCGGACTTATCATTACTGCATTTATGACTTCCATCATGATGCTACTTCCATATCAATCGATATTCATAAACAACATTGGGTCTATGAACGAAGTAATTGAACTATTGAAGTTATTAACTTCTTCCCTTATCTCTGGTCTTTTCATTATTATCATTTATCATGCTGCTACATTGCTCGAAGTGATCAAACAAAAAACATTCTCAAGTGAACTACTACCTTACCTTAAGTCCCTTCAACGCAGTTCTCAGCTACTATTACTCTTTTCTTTGTTGATGCCTATCTTTAATGGTATATTATCCTATGTCTTTTTTCATAGTATCGACAATGTCAACGTCACCATTAACTTCCCAATCAATGAAATACTCTTTGTTTCATTGTGTCTAGTCTTATCCTATATTCTCATGCAAGGTATTGATACAACCACTGAAAATGAAGGATTTATCTAATGGCTATTCGAGTCTATCTAGATGAACAACTTAAACTTAATAATATGACAAGTAAGCAGTTGTGTGAGAAAGTAGGAATCACCGAAGCAAATATGTCACTTCTTAAGACTGGTCAAGTTAAAGGAATACGATTTGCTACACTGAATAAAATCTGTTTCTATTTGAATTGCAACGTTGGCGATATTCTTCAATATGATGGAGAACTCATGGAGGAAAATGATGAGAACTAAAATAGCAATAATAATGATGTTAGTATTAAGTGGATGCACACTAGCACAACCTGCTCCTGTGAATTCAGACACCAAAGATAGTCCTAACCTGGTTGGTATCTATATTGCGATTACTAAAGAGTCCGTAAACTATTCTAGTATTCCAGAATTTGACATTAATAATAAAGAATTAACTTACTATCTTATTGAGGAAAGTGTAGAAGATGGGCAAATATATACCCGCTCAATCGCTTCAGGGAATTTCTATCAAGCCCACCAGCATGTTTTTGTAAGTGATAAAGAAGAAAAAAATGAATTCACTGCAAAACTTCCAGCTTTTAATAATCAGGAAAATTTTTATCACATATTTGCTATATATAAACAACCAGATGGATCCTATGTACAAGCTGCTTCAAATACATATCACATGCAATTCGGGGGTGGATTCAAACTTGAAGAATCACGCTCAGAGACTGTTGATAACGTTACAAAGACTAAAAGTATTAGCTTTGATATCAAAGTAGAAACCTATGATCCCCTTGTTTCACTAAGACTCATTTATATGAATGATGACTATACTTTACTAGATAGTCTAGAATTGAAGGAAGAAAGTACTGTTGTTGTTGATGAAAACATCGCATATATTATGATTGAAGAAATTCGACGAAACGCAAATGATGAGTTAGTTAAAACATTGACCGTCATTGATAGAAACATCATAACTGATGAACTCCCTTACACTCAAACAATCGTAACATCAAATGATTATCCATTAAATCCTACCATGATACTACGATTAGTAAACAAAGAACCGATTGAATAAATAACTCTAAACTTCCAATAAATTAAAAACACCCTCAACCAAATGATTGAGGGTGTTTAATTATTTTATCTTAGCAATGGTTCTCATAATATTATCCATCGTGATTGATAGATTACGCTTCGCATGATGCTTAGCTTCTTCAAATTCCATCGGAACTGGATTAATACTAAACAGTGCTGTGATACCTTTTGAGTAAACATCATTGATGTCTTCTCCAATAGCACCAACAACTCCAATGACAGGAACGCTCTTTTTAAGTGCTCGTTGAGCCACACCTACCGCAACTTTACCACGTAAGGTTTGTGAATCAATCTTCCCTTCACCAGTAAACACAAGATCAGTATCATTAAGAATCTCATCAAATTTCACGACATCAAGAATGGTTTCGATACCCATTTGTAAAGTACTTTGAAAGAAAGCAACCATGCCTGCTCCCATTGCACCTGCTGCACCACCACCTGCTAACGTGGTGACATCGACATTACAATACTCAGCCATCATGGATGCAAGATGTTTAAGCCCTTTATCAAGCTCTAAGACCATCTGAGCATTCGCTCCCTTTTGAGGAGCAAAGATATGTGCTGCACCATTTAAACCATACATAGGGTTATCAATATCACACATCGTCACTATGCTAATACCTTTTAGTTTTTCAAAGGCTAAAGAAGCATCAATGCGTGCAATATCTTTTAATGTATTCCCAACAGGAATAAATGGAGTTCCTGCTTTATCAAAGAATTTTACACCTAAAGCTGCTGCTGCACCACAACCCCCATCATTTGTACATGAACCACCGAGCCCAACAATAATAGTCTGTGCTCCATGATCAATGGCATCTAGAATAAGTTCTCCAACACCATAAGTAGTTGTTAAACTAGGATTTAAACGATTGAGAACTAGTGGAAGTCCCGCTGCAGCTGCCATTTCAATGACAGCAGTATGCTCATTAAGACGACCATAGAATGATTCCATCGGTTCAAAGTATGGATTAAATACACGACAGTGAACCTTTTCTCCACCAACTGCAGATAAGAATGCATCGACACTTCCTTCACCTCCATCGGCGACTGGAATTGTAATCACATTACAATCTGGTATATGTTGATGAATAGCTTCTTTCATCACTTCACACACGGTAGAAGAGCTTAATGTGCCTTTGAATGAATCGGGAATGCATACAATTTTTTTCATATATTTCCTCACACCGTGTTGAAGTAAAGTCATCCTATAAGAATAAAGATAATGCGAAGATTGAAATCATCGCCACAACACCCATTACAAGTGTTACTGCTGTTTGAGTTAAGTAGCCTTCTTCAGTCTTCATTTGACCAAAGTTTGTAACTACCCAGAAATAACTATCATTAGCATGTGACACAGTCATTGCGCCAGCACCAATTGCCATAACTGCAAGAGCAGCTAAAACTGGAGTATTAAGTCCTAATGCAACCATTAGTGAATCAGATGCTGCAAAGCTTCCTAAGATACCAGCTGTAGTAACAATTGCCACTGTAGATGATCCTTGAGCTGTTTTTAGAATTGCAGAGATAATGAATGGGAAGAAGATACCAACACCAGCAATAGCTGCTGCGTTAGCACGAATATATTCTACGAAACCAGCAGATGCAATAACACGTCCTAAGACACCACCCGCTGCAGTTACGAATAAGATAGGACCTACAATTTTTAATGTATCATTAGTTAAGCCATTGAACTCATCTTTTTTACCACTTGCAAAGAGCAAGATAACTCCAAAGATTAAACCAACAGTTAATGCTAAGACTGGGTTTCCTAAGAAACGAATAATTGTAACAAGTTGTCCAGACATTTTAAATGCAACAACCACTGAGCTTAAAGCCATTAAAAGAATAGGCATTAAGATTGGAGCTAACGCATTAAATCCACTTGGAAGTTTTCCATATTCAGCAACGAGTTGCTCATATGTTTGAGATACTAATGAATTATCTTCATCTTCAATTGTTGTAATTTTCTTACCAATGTACTTAGCAAAGAAATAAGCAGCAATTAGAGTAGGTACTGAGATAAGTGCTCCCATACCCATAACAAGTAGTAAATTATCAGCAAGTCCTAATGAACCAGCTGCCGCAATTGGACCTGGTGTAGGAGGGATTAAAACGTGTGATGCATATAAACCAGCAGATAATGCAACAGTCATAGCAACACTGGATGCTTGAGTTTTACGACGTAAAGCTTTACGGATTGGATCTAAGATAACGAATCCACTGTCACAGAATACAGGAACAGAAACAACCCAACCCATGATCATAATTGCTAACTCAGGATTTTTCTTCCCTACAAGCTTAACAACCATATCTGCAAGTTTAATTGCAGCTCCAGTTCTTTCAAGTAGTGTTCCTACTAAAGCCCCTAATATAATAACAATACCAATACTTGCAAACGTACCACTGAAACCAGCACCAATAATGGTAGCGATCCCTTGACGTGCAGGCGTAGTGTCAGTAGCTGCAATATCAATTAGTGGAATACCTACAATAATCGCTAAGACTAGCGATGTACCCATAATAGCTAAGAATGGGTGCAGTTTGAATTTCGAAATCGCAAGAATCATTACTATGATTGCGATAACGAAGGTGACGATTAATGGAATACCTGTCATACTTCTTTCCTCCAAAACACCAGTAAGGTGTTCACTTTATTTCATTATAAAAAATAGTGAACTTAACTGATATGTCTTTTAAACTAAATGTAAGCGGTTTATTTTGTTTTATAGACTAATTACAGTGATTTCATAAACACCATGGCTAAGTAATATAGAGGAATCGTTTGCGTATGACGAGGATCACATCCTGTTGCTTCTTGAAGTTTATTAAGTTTGTATTGAAGTGTATTCTTATGAATATAAAGACTTGATGCAGCTTGTGAGATTGAACCATTATGAGCATAAAGGACTTCACAAAGTTTTAAAGCTTCCTTAATTTCATCTTCACTCATGTTTTGAAACATCTTCTCAATAAATTCTTGGCGTACTAATGGAGATATCTCATTCACAAAAAGTTCTACGTGTAAGTCTTTGTATCCTAATACAGGTTGTGTTGGCATACTCATCGCAGCATTAAGTGCTTTCTTAGCTTGAATATAAGCATCGTGTGCATGAATATGAGGATGAGCAAATGCATCAAATCCAAATCTTACATCCCATGCATATGCATTAAAAATGGCTTCTTTGACTTTGAGACACTTTTCCTTGATTTGCTCATCGAAAGTATCAAGTAGTAAAAAGACATGTCTTGTCCCGATACGAAGTGAATATGTATTGTGTGAATCACTGAGGGCACGTTTAAGATAACGGGTCGCTTGATCAAGTTGACCTTGTTTATGTAGCATATCTTCACTTTCTTGCCCTACAAAACTCGCCATTAAAATACGACGTGGTTGATTAAGAACAATGCCTAAAGACTGAGCAATATCATTAAAGTTCGCTTCATGCACAGCATGTGCATGCATAAGCCAATTTTCAAGAAAACGTGAAACCATCTTTTCTTCTTGAGCACGTGTTTGCTTAATATGCTCATCACGTATATACATTTGAGTAAACTTACGAATGATTTCACCGTACTTTTCTACAATATTTCTTTCTCCAGTGATCCCAATAACTCCCACAATTTCCTCATCAACAACAATTGGTAAATTTACCCCTTGTTTTGCTCCTGAATATTCATTGTCTGACTCAATGACTAAATATGGAAGATTATCTTCCACGAGTCTTTTCGCGCCCATATGTTGACTTCCAATTCTATTCTTGTCCGTAGAAGCCACGATTATTCCATCTTTATCAATGAAATTGATATGTTGCGAAAGAATTGTACTCAATTCCTCTACCATTTGCATGGCGAATGTTGTCGATAATTTCATAGGTAAACCTCACTTATAAGTAAATGTAACATATAAAAAGAGAAGTTTCTATGAAGAATTTATTAGTAAGGAAACAAGGCCTTAATTAAGACATCTAATACAATAAAAAATTCAGTGTGGTTTACACTGAATCTTCTTTTGGTTTTATTAATTCTTTTACTTCATTTACAACTGATCCAAAAAATCTCTTTATTCCTTTGATGTTTTTATTATTTAGATCAAATCTAGAAGGACCCTTAGCACTTTGCTTTTTCATTAATTGTTCAATGAATCCTCCTTTAAAACGGGTTGGTTCATAGGAAATGATGAATGCTGTCGGTTCGTATGATTCAATGATATCAAACAGTTCCTTTTCTCTAGATCGTTTTGCAAGAATATCAAGCATATAACGAGCTCCTTCTTTACCGTCCCCTTTAAATACCGTAACACCAAATCCTTGTGATCTCATGTAATTGATTAATTGATCATTTTCTGATTTTATATTAACTTGAACTGCTCGAAATCCAATGGCGATGCGATTTTCGATTGCTATACCTACAATAAGTCCAAGTGAGAACCCTAAAGCATACACAACCATAGCTAAGGTTGTTTGATCACCAGATAATACAAGTGCTAAACCAAACACATATATTATGGCTTCTAGGAAACCAAAAAAGGCAGTAAGCATTGTTAGTTTCTTAACCATACAAATTGTTCTAAGTGCTAACATTGGCACATAACACAATTGAAGAATTAAAATAAGCAGTATATGAGTCATGGTGCTCTCCTTGTGATTTCTTTACAACTGTAACAAATTCAACCCATATAATCAAATGCACACATATGATTAAGGTTTTAGTTTAACACAAAAGTAATCCTTGATTAAGAGGATTACTTTGGTTTATTGAATCGATGATAAATGCTTATCGTGTTTATTTTCTCAATCAAATCAACAGATAAACACGAGAATTAAACTTCTAAAGTAGTCCTACTCTCTTGAAAATATCATCTACATAACTTAGATGAAATTGTAAACTAAATGCTTCTTGAATCTCATCCATGTTGAGTAAACCATCTTCAATACAAAGTTGTTTAAAGCTACTGTGATTTTGCCATGATGACATTGCGAGAGGTTGAACCTTATCATAAGCAGCTTCACGTGTCCAATCGTGACGATCAATAAGTAGAGTCATCACACGTTGTGCAAAAAGTGCGCCATGAGTTAACTCAATGTTTTGAAGCATTCTATCTTCAAAAACCACAAGATTATTTAATACATTTTTAGTACGTGTAAGCATGTAATCCAATAAGATTGTGGCATCAGGAAACATAATTCGTTCTGCACTACTATGAGAAATATCACGCTCATGCCATAAAGCAATATTTTCATAAGCACTTATCATATAACCTCTTATAATTCGCGCACATCCTGCTAAGTTCTCACTAGAAATCGGATTTCTTTTGTGAGGCATCGCAGAAGATCCTTTTTGTCCCTTTGAAAATCCTTCTTCAACTTCACGAACTTCTGTTCTTTGAAGATGACGAATTTCTAGTCCTATCTTCTCACATGTTGACGCAATCAAAGCTAACACCGACATGTAATCCGCATGAATATCACGCTGTAATACTTGAGTCGACATATTAGAAGAACCTATTCCAAGTTGCTCACACACAAAGTCTTGTAATGCTGGAGAAGTATTCGCAAAAGTTCCTACTGCCCCACTAATCTTTCCAACTTCAATAGCTTTAGATACATAATCAAAACGTTGTTCATGGCGACTTAGTTCATCAAACCATAATGCAAACTTTAAACCAAAACTTGTAATGTCCGCATGAACTCCATGAGTTCTTCCAACACACGGTGTTTCTTTATACTGAAGTGCAAGCTTGGCACACACCGATTTAAGTTGTTGAAGATCATCTCTTAAAATAGTATTCACTTCATTAAACACAAGTCCTAGTGCAGTATCAACCACATCCGTACTTGTAAGTCCATAATGAATCCATCGTGATTCTTCACCTAGTGATTCACTTACTGCTCTTGTGAAGGCAACGACATCATGACGTGTGATTTCTTCTAACTCAAGAATACGATTTACATCAAAGGATGCTTTCTTAAGCTTTTGTTGTTCATCTTTGGTTATTTTACCTTCACTAACATAATAATCCACAACCGCAAGTTCTACTTTAAGCCAAGAATCAAAGCGAGCTTGCTCACTCCATAATGATTTCATGTGTGGTCTAGAATAGCGATCAATCATACATTTTCTCCTTTAAGAGTCCAATATCTGTGCGATAAAAGAGTTGCTCACATTGAATATTCTTAATTTCATTATATACATTTAGACGAGCTTCTTCTAATGTTTCAGCCTTGTCCATAACAAACAACACTCTTCCCCCTTGAGTGATAAACCCTTGATTGTATCCTGTACCCATATGACATACTTCACATTTAATAATATCAAGACCTTGAATAGGATGATGTTTAGTATAACTTTCTGGATATCCTTTGGATGCTAAAACAACCCCTAATGCAAATTGTGAATCAAACTCAAGTTCAAAATGTTCTTTATTGAGAACTTTTTCAATGACTTGATCTAGTGGAGTGATTAAGCGAGAACATAATACTTCAGTTTCAGGATCACCAAAGCGAACATTAAACTCAATTGTTTTAACTCCCTCTTTAGTCAACATCATCCCACCATACAGAATACCTTTAAACGCTATTCCCTCACTGACCATAGCTTTTGCCATAGGCTTCATTATTTTCTCAATGGCTTCATCAATTGCCCATTGTGGAATTGAAGGAACTGGAGAATATGCCCCCATGCCTCCTGTATTTGGACCTTGATCGTTATCATAGGCTCGTTTGTAGTCTTTAGCAACATCACAAGGAATAACCACATCTTCAAACACAAAAGCCATTAATGAAAATTCTTCTCCTTCAAGATATTCTTCCATCACAATATGATTCACATCAGAATGACTAAACATCTTATGTAATGCATCTTTTGCTTCTTCATCACTCATAGCAACCACAACACCTTTGCCTGCCATTAAACCATCCGCTTTAATGACAATTGGTGCAGGATATTTTAAGAGTGCTTCTAAACCTTCTTCAAGTGATTTTATATCCACATAATGTGCGGTAGGAATATGGTACTTCTTCATAATCGATTTAGCAAAAGATTTACTCGATTCAATGCGTGCCGATGCAGCTCTAGGTCCGAATACATGAATATCATGTGCTTCTAAAGCATCAACAACCCCAGCAGAAAGCGGAGCTTCTGGCCCTACAAATACTAAATCAATGCACTGTGATTTAATCCATGAAATCAAAGCATTGAAATCCATGATATCAAGATCAACACACTGCGCAACATCTTTCATACCAGGATTTCCTGGCGCGACAAAGACATGACTAATCGTTGGACTTTTCTTAAAACATCGTGCTAGTGCATGTTCACGGCCACCTTGGCCAAGAATTAGTACCTGCTTCATCCGTGCTTGAAATGGCGAATATGGGTAAATACCATCGCTATTCCTTCTTTTTGACATACTTCAATGGATAAATGATCTTTGATAGACCCTCCAGGTTGAATGATTGCTTTTATACCATAGGATGCGGCAAGCTCAACAGTATCTGGCATTGGAAAGAAAGCATCTGAGGCAAGCACTGCACCTTGCGAGAGCGATTGAGCTTGCTCAAGTGCAATTTTAGCTGCCCCAACACGATTACTTTGTCCACCACCAACTCCTAATGTTTGCCCATCTTTAGCAATCACAATCGCATTACTTTTTAGATGTTTACATACTTTCATTGCGAATATACAATCATCCCACGTTGATTGATCAAGTTGACCACTCACGATGGTACATTCTTCACGTTTTAGTTTTGCATCATCCACACTTTGAACAAGCATTCCTCCCGCAACACGTGTAGAGGTTAATGTATAAGCTTTCTCATAGTGTTCTTGGGTTACTAAAACACGAACATTAGGTTTCTTTGCTAACAACTCTAAAGCTTCTTTTGAAAATGATGGTGCACAAACTACTTCTAGAAATAAGTCAATCAAACCTTGGGCAACTGTTTGAGTCACTTCACGATTAAAGACGACAATCCCTCCAAAGATACTAACTTTATCTGCTTCATAGGCTTTAGTCCATGCTTGCTCAATACTTTGCGCAACACCAACTCCACAAGGATTAGTGTGCTTCAGCGCAACACAACAAGCTTCTTCAAACTCACTAAGAAGTGCTAAGGCAGCATTCGCATCTTGGATATTATTAAAGGACAAGACTTTACCTTGAAGTTGTGTGGTATTAGCCACTGAATTTGGTTCACTAAGAATTGTCTTATAAAACGCTGCTTTTTGATGAGGATTTTCACCATAGCGACAATCCATGACTTTCGTGTATGTTTGAGTAAGTGTTGAAGGAAAATCTTCCTCACTTAAGACACTCGCAATAAGAGCATCATAAGATGCGGTTGTTTGAAAGACTTTATTGGCAAGTTTTCTTTTAAAGCTAAGTGAAGGCCCTTCACTGTTTGTACACTCCTCGATAAGTTCATCATAATCATTCACATCACACACAACACAAACATCATGATAGTTTTTTGCAGCTGATCTTAGCATTGTTGGTCCACCAATATCAATGTTTTCAATGATTTCTTCAAATGAAACATTTGCTTTTTTAATGGTTGCTTCAAAAGGATATAGGTTCACAATGACCACATCAATGGGTTGAATATTATGTTCAATCAGTTTTGTAGTGTGGGCAAGATTATCACGTTTCGCAAGAATTCCACCATGAATCATAGGATGAAGTGTTTTCACTCGACCATCTAACATTTCAGGAAAGTGAGTGACATCTTCAATGGAAGTCACCGCAATACCTGCTTGGTGTAGTGCTTGATACGTTCCTCCTGTAGAGATAATCTCGTATCCAAGACTCACTAAAGACTGAGCACATGGTATTAGATTGGTTTTATCACTGACACTAATGAGAGCTTTTTTCATGTTCTTCCTCCATAATTTTCTGAATTACTTGAACATAGGTAACTTGTTCAAGATAACTTATTTTTTGTTTAATTGCTTCATAATCAATTTCTTCAACACTAAACTTACATTGTTCAATAATTTCTCCGGTATCCATTCCTTCATCGACATAGTGAATTGTAACTCCATATTCTTTTTCTTGATTTGCAATAGCTTGTTCAATCGCATGAAGTCCTTTGTACTTAGGTAGTAGTGAAGGATGAATATTAAGAATTCTTGAAGGATACGCATGGATAATAAATGGTGATAATAGGCGCATATATCCCGCTAAGATAAGATAATCAGCATTCCAAGTTTGGCATTGTTCAAGAATAGTTTGATCCATAGCCGCTTTAGAATGATAATCAGATCTTAGTATCACTTTCACAGGAATATGGTGTTGATTTGCACGTGTAATGACATATGCATCAGCTTGATCACAGATTAATCCTACCACATGGGCCGTTAAATGTCCTTGCTCACTGGCTTCAATAATGGCTTGAAAGTTTGATCCAAATCCTGAGGCAAAGACTACAATGTTCTTCACTGTAGTTGAACTCCCACTTGATCACTTACCTTACCAATCACATAAGCTTCTTCTTGACACTCTTTAAGATGCTCTAATACTTCACTAACATTTTCAGGTTTAACTACAAGCATCATTCCTATCCCCATGTTCCAAACTTCATAAAGTTCTAAGTGATCAATTTGAGATAACTCTTCTAAAGTCTTAAAAATCGAAGGCATTGGCCATGAACCTTCATTAATAATCATCCCTTGATTAGCTTGTAGACAACGTGGAGCATTCTCAACAAACCCACCACCAGTAATATGAGCAATACCTTGAATGAGTTTCTTTTCAATAAGAGGATAAACACTCTTTACATAAATCTTAGTTGGAGAAAGTAAAGTTTTTAATAATGTCGAAGATTCATACGGAAGATTTGGATCTAGATTATGATCTTTAAAACAAATCTTTCGTGCTAAACTAAATCCATTTGAATGCAATCCTGAACTTGCTAATCCAATGACAACATCATTAACACTCACATGACTTGGATCAAGAAGTTGACTTTTCTCAACCACACCAACACAAAAACCAGCAATATCATATTCATCTTCATGATACATATCTGGCATTTCTGCTGTTTCTCCACCAATGAGTGCACAACCAGCTTGTACACATCCATCTGCAACTCCCTTTACAATTGATTCCACCACTTCTGGTTTGTTCTTTCCAAGTGCAAGATAGTCAAGGAAAAATAGTGGCTTAGCTCCTTGAGCTAAGACATCATTAACACACATTGCTACCACATCAATACCAATGGTATCATGGCGATTTGCCATAAAGGCAAGTTTAAGTTTAGTCCCTACTCCATCAGTTCCACTCACTAGAATTGGATGTTTCATATTTAGTTCACCTAAATCAAAACATGCTCCAAAAGAACCTAATCCTTGCATCATTCCTTTTACTCGAGTACGCTCAATATGAGCAGTAATTCGCTTTACAGATTCATACCCTGCATGAATATCTACACCTGATTGTTGATACGCTTTACTCATAATTTTCCTCAGAACTTTCCATCTTTATTAGCACCTTCTAAATCGTCATACAGATGCGTAGGATATTGTTTCGTAAAACAAGCATGACAAACCTTATTGTGACCTAATGCTTGTGTTAATCCTTCCAATGATAAAAATGCTAAAGAATCTGCACCAATAAGTTGGCGAAGTGACTCAATTGAATGTTGTGCACTAATAAGTTCATCCATAGTTGAAGTATCCACCCCATAAAAACAAGGTGCAATAATTGGAGGAGATGCAATACGAACATGCACTTCTTTAGCCCCGGCTTCCTTTAGCATTGACACAATACGCATTGAAGTCGTACCACGCACAATTGAATCATCGATGAGTATAACTCTTTGATTCGCAATGACACTTCTTACAGGTGCAAGCTTCATCTTAACTCCCTTTTCACGCAGTTCTTTTGAAGGCTCAATAAATGTTCTTCCACTGTATTTATTCTTAATTAACCCAAGTTCATATGCAATCCCTTTTGCCTCTGCATAGCCACTAGCAGCAGATAAAGAGGAATCAGGTACACCAATAACGATGTCTGCATCCACATAAGATTCTTTAGCCAATTGACGTCCACAAGCTTTGCGTGCACGATGAACATTAATGCCACTTAGATCACTGTCGGGACGAGAGAAGTAAATGTATTCCATCGCACATATCTTCTCTTGAACATCTGGACTATAACTTGAGCTATGAATTCCATCTTTATTTATAATAACAATCTCACCTGGCAAGATATCACGTACAAAGGTTGCCCCTACCGCATCAAGAGCACACGTTTCACTTGCGACCACATAACCCCCATTAAACTTACCAATTGAAATTGGTCGTAGTCCATGTTTATCACGCATGGCATATAAAGTATCTTTAGTGAGAAGAAGAAATGCAAAAGCTCCTTCAAGATAAATTAAAGCTTCTTTAATGGCTTCTAAGCGATCTTTTCTTGTTTCTTTTTGAATAAGATGCGCTAAGATCTCTGAATCAGATGAACTTTGAAAGATAGTGCCTGAGCGTTCAAGTTGAGTCTTAAGCTGTTTTGAGTTTACGATATTACCATTATGACATAATGCAAAATCACCACTTCCATGTCTGAAAAGAAATGGTTGTACATTTAATAGTCCACCTCCCCCTGAAGTAGAATAGCGCACATGACCAATCGAATGTTGACCTGTAAGTTTTTTAAGAACAGGTTCAGGAAAGACAAAGCGAACATTACCTTCATTCTTGATTCCAAGTAAGCGATCTTCATCACTGACTACCATCCCTGCTCCTTCTTGACCACGATGTTGCAAAGCATGTAACCCATAATACGTTAGTTCCGAAGCATTGTGTACATTGAAAACTCCAAAGACACCACATTCTTCATGCAGTTCACGCTCATTGAAAATCATGAGCAAATCCCTCTCTAAGTCTATTGAGTATTTCCTGATATGCATCTTCTACTTGACCTAAGTCACGTCTGAAACGATCTTTATCAAGTTTTCTTTGTGTTTTTTTATCCCATAAGCGACATGAATCAGGAGATATTTCATCAGCTAAGACAACTTCATTATTCGGAAGTTTTCCAAATTCAATTTTAAAATCTACTAACGTAATTCCAATTGAATCAAAGATTTCAATGAGTATAGCATTGATTTTAAGTGTTAGTGCTTTGATGGTGTCGAGTTGATCTTGTGTTGCTATACCTAGCGCAATCGCATGATCTTCATTAATGAGTGGATCCCCAAGATCATCATTCTTATAACACAACTCATAAATAACTTTAGGAGCAACGGTACCTTCCGCAATATCTAAACGCTTAGACATTGATCCCGCAATGATATTGCGCACAATGACTTCTAAAGGAAAGATAGAAACCTTGTAACATAGTTGTTCAACATCATTGAGGGTCTCAATGTAGTGGGTAGGAATCTTATATTTATGAAGCTGATGAAAAAGAAGCGTGGATATCGCATTATTGAGTTTTCCTTTGTTTGGAATGTGAGCTCGTTTAATTCCATTAAATGCGGTCGCATCATCTTTGTAGCGCATGATATAGACATCATCACGCTCTGTGGTAAAAAGTTGTTTTGCCTTACCTTCATAAATTAGTTCTATTTTTTTCATAGTTCCTCACTTGTGTTTTTAAAATAGCGAATGCCATTTTCAAATAATCCACAATCTACAAATCCTTCAATGTTTTGATAACATCCTTCTCGTACACGCTCTGTATGTCCCATCTTACCTAGAATATGACCACATGGAGAGATTAGTCCTTCTATAGCCATAACTGAACCATTCACATTAAACTCTGCATCCATCCAACTTTCACTATGATCATCACACATCTGAAAGGCGATTTGTTTTTGATCTATCCATGTCTTAATCATGGATTCACTTGCGACTAATCGTCCTTCTCCATGACTTACTGGAACTCTGATGACTTCATCACTCATCCCTTGTAACCATGGGGAGTGATCACTTACTAAGCGTGTTGATACTATCGTACTAATATGGCGACCTAGCGCATTGAAGGTTAATGTCGCATCAGTGGTTGTTAAATCTTTGATTTCTCCATAAGGAAGTAGTCCTGATTTAATAAGTGCTTGAAATCCATTACATATCCCAAGAATTAAACCTTTTCTTTGAAGTAAGCGCTCAATAGCTGCTTTAACACTTTCATTTCTTAAGATATTGACAATAAACTTAGCACTACCATCTGGTTCATCCACCATTGAGAAACCTCCTGCTAAAGCAAATATATGAGCTTTATCAATCACAACCACAAGTTTTTCTATGGATTGAAGTAAGCGCTCTGGTGTTAAGGTATGTATCGGGACAATCTCACAAACTCCTCCTGCTTTCTCAAATGCTCTTTTTGTATCATCTTCACAGTTTGTACCTGGAAATAAAGGAATAACGACATTCACATCGTCTACAGGAGCAAATGGATATTTCTTTATCGTTGTTCTTTGTCTTGGAAGTGTTACATTTGCGTGAGTTGAAGTATGAAAGCGTGGATAAATGAAGTCTAGTCCTGATTTAAAAGCTTCAAAGATTTCTGCTTTATTTAATAGTTGAGTATTGATGATGAGTTCTTCACTAATCTTTCCTAATGGAATCCATCCTGGAATATCAATGGATGACTCGACAATAATACTTGCAGGGTAATCACGAGTAATATCTAAATCACTTGTATAGTTTAAACCAAGATTATTACCCACAAGCATCCCTATACAACTTGCAAAGAGTGATTCCTTCACAACATAAGCACTTTTAACACATCCTTGAAGATGAGCATTTTCTAATGATTTATACATCGACTTGGCTACTTCAAGATTGAAGTTTCCTTCTTGATGTTGAGGTATTTTAAGAAGATAAAGCATATTTCCAAGGTGTTTTGCATGCGATGAGATAACTTTTGATTGGGTTGTGATTGAACACGCGAAACTTACGAGTGTTGGCAAGACATCCATTTCTTTAAAGGATCCTGACATACTGTCTTTACCACCAATGGCAGGACGTCCAAAGAAGGTTTGAACGGATAATGCTCCAAGTAAGGCACTCACACTATCACCCCACATGGTTTCATGTTTTAGCTTTGGAAAGTATTCTTGAAATGAAAAGAAGATGTCTTTAATTTGACCCCCACATGCGACAACTTTCGCTATACTCTCAAGCACTGCTCCTTGTGCACTGACATACATGTTTCCTTCACTTAATTGAGGAGTAAAACCATAAGTTAGGATTGTGGCCATAGTCGTTGATTTCGGATGTGGAATGAATGACACACTCCCCATGGATGGTGTTAATTGATGTTTTCCCCCAAGTGGAGATAAAGCAGTTAATGCATTAATTGAACTATCAAAGTTTTCAATTAAACCTTTTTGTGAACAAGCATTAAGTGATGCGATATGTTTTAATGCCCATGATGATGAAAAGAATTCACGCTTGAGTTCTAGTCCTTGAGTATTTACTCTAGCATTCACATGACTTTGTGCTCCATGGGTATCAATAAGATCTCTTGATAAATCCACCACAATTCTTTCTTGATACTTCATGACTAAACGATTGGAATCATTGACATAAGCAACTAGGGTTGCTTCGATATTTTCTTCATTCGCTAAGTGAATCATGTGTTCAATGTCTTGTGGATCACATACAATAGCCATTCTTTCTTGGCTTTCACTTATGGCGATTTCAGTTGCGTTAAGTCCTTGATATTTAAGGGGAATAAGCGATAAATCAATGTCTAAACCACTGGTTAATTCACCAATCGCAACACTAACTCCTCCTGCTCCAAAGTCATTACATTTTTTAATTCGCTTACTAAAGTCTGGATTTCTAAATAAGCGTTGAAGTTGACGCTCTTCTACCGCATTTCCTTTTTGAACTTGGGCAGCACACTGTATCAAACTGTGATCATGATGTTCAACAGAAGATCCGGTTGCGCCACCAATTCCATCACGTCCAGTCTTTCCTCCTAGAAGTAGGATAAGATCTCCTGGCTGAGGTTGTTGGCGTACTACATGATCAAACTTCACTGCACCAACGACTGCTCCAAGCTCTAAGTGTTTAGCTTTATAAGAAGGATGATAGATTTCTTTAACTGTTGTCGTAGCTACTCCCACTTGATTTCCATAACTACTATTTCCTGCGGTTGCTTGAGAAGCAATGATAATTTGAGGAAGCTTTCCTGCCATTGTTGAAGATACGTTTTCTTTTATATCTCCACATCCACTAATTCTCATTGCTTGATAAACATAAGCACGTCCACTTAAAGGATCACGAATTGCACCACCAATGCATGTGGATGCTCCTCCAAAAGGTTCAATTTCAGTAGGGTGATTATGTGTTTCATTCTTAAATTGAATTAACCATTCTTCATTGTTGTGATCTTCTAAGGACACTTTGACACTGCATGCATTTACTTCATCACTTAAATCAACACGCTCATCTTTAATGGCTTTTGCGGCAATCGTAGCCATGTCCATAAGTGTGATTGGTTTATGCGATCTTTTTGTAGATGTTCTTAATGCTTTATATTCTTCAAAGGTGTTTTGAATAACTTTCTTAAGTGGTCCTTCTTCAAAAACAATGTGATCTAAGTGAGTTTCAAATGTAGTATGACGACAATGATCAGACCAATATGTATCTAAGACTTTGAATTCAGTCATGGTTGGTTGGCGTGTTTCATGATCTTTAAAGTATGTTTGAATGAGTTTAATATCATCAAGGGACATGGCAGCAGATTGCTCACTTAGAAAAAGGCTAAGTTGAGCGTCACTCATGGAAGTGAAATCTTCAATATAACCATCATCAATCATTCGCTCATCCATACTAGATTGCTCATTAAGGTCTTTTAATCGTGATTCAATTGGATTAATCCATAATGATATAAACTGTTCTGATTCTTCATCCGATAACTGTCGATTAAAAGAAGCAACTTCAAAGGTCTTTACAGTCGCCTTAGTATGAACATCCATGAGTTTAAGACATTGTAAGGTACTCTCAGCTCGTTGATCAAACTGTCCTGGAAGAGGTTCTTTAATAAAGACACTTCCAAGTGACTTAGGAAGTTGGGAATACACAATATCACTCATAGGTTCAGACAAAACTTGCGTTAAAGCTTGATTCATTAAAGAAGGATCAAATGAATCTATTTCATACCCTTTCATTAGAAACACTTGCACATCAAGTGCAAGTTGATCAAAAAGTTGTTTAGATAAGTTATTGCTGTTAGCATCTAAATGAGGCTTCTTTTGAATGAAAAATCGATTCATAGTTCTACTCCTAAAGTGAATTGAGTTAATAAATCTTTGTCCATAATTGTCGATGTGATATGGGCAACCTTTCGATTAAAGTTGTGTTCTTTCTTACCATAATCATGGAATATTAAATGAGGATGATTGAGTGATTTAAATAAGTTATAAGCATACTCGTAGTGTTGTCCTAGAATATTAATCATCATGCCTTGATGAATCTGAACTGGTTGAGGCATTAATGATTTAGTGATTGCTGCCACATGAACATCGAACTGACTATGTGAGAAACATTCAATGGTACAGTGTCCACTATTATGAGGTCTTGGGGCAAACTCATTAAAGATGAGTTGATCATCTTTAATAAAGAACTCAACGGCTAAAACACCATAATAATCAAGAGACTGTATGAGTGTTTGTGCTTGTTGAAGTGCTTGTGCTTGAAGAGATTCAAAGACTGAACTTGGGCACTGCGTTAAGCTTAAGATGCCTTGAATATGTGTGTTTTCAAATGGAGGGAAAGTGACTACCTCATTTGATGAGCGTGATACAATTACACTTATTTCATGACTCCATGATATAAAGGATTCAACGATATATTCATGTGTGAAATCTAGATCAAGCTCATTGAGTTGTGTCTTATCTTTAATAAACCATTGTCCTTTGCCATCATACCCAAAGCGACATGTTTTGATAATGACAGGAAATGAAGTGATCTTATTTAAATCAGATTTTTGTTGAACCAGAAAAAAATCTGGTGTGTTAAATCCACATTGTCTTGCAAAGTTTTTTTCTAAAAAACGATGTGATGATACCTTAAGTGCTTGTGAGCCTTGAGGAAACTTCGATTCATATTGAGATACAAGCACTGCGTCAGCATTCTCAAACTCGTAAGTACACACATCACATTGGTCTACAAAATGCTTAAATGCTTTCGCATCATTATAGGCTGCACAAAGATGTAAATCAGCAATTGAAGCACATGGACAATGAAGATGTGGATCAAGTACCACAATCTTATGACCAAGTTTTTTTGCACTTTGTGCCATCATGAGTCCTAACTGACCTCCCCCTAATATTCCGATAGTCATCATAGAACACTTTCACGCACGTGATTTGCCATATCTTCACGATAGGCTTTTAATGCGGTGGCTAGGTCTTGATTATTAAGCGCTAAAATTGATATTGCAGCTAGTGCAGCATTTCGAGCACCTGCAATTCCAATCGCAACTGTTAAGACTGGAACTCCTGCAGGCATTTGCACAATGGATAGTAAAGAATCCATGCCTTTTAAGACTTTGCTTTCTATAGGAATTCCTATGACAGGAATGGTGGTTAATGAGGCAATCATCCCTGGTAAATGAGCCGCACCTCCTGCAGCTGCAATAATGACTTGAATTCCTTTTGAAGATGCTTGAGTTGCATACTCAACCATATCAAGTGGTGTACGATGAGCACTTACCACTTTCTTTTCAAAGGGAACATGAAATTGTTCAAGGATTTTGGTTGTTTCTTGGACGATCGTGTAATCACTGATGGAACCCATCACGACTGAGATTTGAATTGGATTCATAAACACTCCTTTCAATAGAAAAGACACCTTGGCTGGTGTCTCTAGTGAAAAACAAAAATAGCTAAAAAAGCCTACGTTTGTTTTGTAGTCTCCTCATTTAGGGTAAGGAGGTAGAGACTTGCGGACCATATTTCCACAGATATACAAAACGATAGAGTGTTATGAAACAAAAAACATAGTCGTGATAACGATCTATGCTTAGCTAGATAAAGGACTTGATAGAGTTAAGTCTGACGAGTATTTCATCTAGATACCTCATAACAGTAGAAGTGTACCATAAGAGAGCATTAAGATAAAGTGTTTACAGTGTTTTCATAAAAGTGATTTGTGTTTCAGATTCGTGAAAGAAAAGTGACATGATTGTATCTTTTGATACATTAGATCTAGTCTGTATATGAGTGATGACTTGAGATCAAAACCATGGTCATCTTTGATTTATACCACAAAAATAATAGTCATTTTCATGACTATTATCTTAGTGTATATTAATGGACAAAACTTGGTAGGAATTCATTACGTACCAAACAACCCTAGAATCTTCTTCTTTGATTTTTCTTTATTCTTATACATATGTTGATCTGCTTTTCTCACATCATCAAATAAGTCTAATGATGGTGTTTCTTTAATATGGAAGCCAATGGCGAGTGACAATGGAAACTCATCAGAACTATTTGCTTGGATTTCTTGTTCTATTGTAGTTTTAATCTTCTTAGCTTCTTCATTAGTCGTTTGAGGCAGGAAAATTAGAAACTCATCCCCTCCCATTCTAAACATGTAATCTTTAAACGGAATATTGCTTTGAACAATTTCTGCTGCTTTTTGAATCAGTTGATCTCCACGATGATGTCCATATTTATCATTGATAACTTTTAAATCATTAATATCAATTGAAATAATACTTAATGGGAAATTCTCTGGTTTATTTATCTCAATTTCAAATTCAACCAAGAAATGTCGATTCTTAAATCGTGTTAATTGGTCATGATAACTTAAATATTCTATTTCTTTTTGCTTCTTAATTAGCTCCGTAATATTTCTAGCTACTCCCGCAAATCCAACAATGTTGTCATCTTCAATAATCGGAGATGCATTGGTTTCAAGATAAATCCATTGACCATTTATATCAGAAAAGCGATATCCTCTAAACTGTTGAGTCTTCTTTGTTTTGGTAACTTTCTCCAAAAAACTTTTAGCCAATTCTAAATCCTCTGGATGAATGTACTTCTCAAAAGATTCTCCTATCGCCTCTTCAACAGTATACCCAAACATGCATTGCCATGCGATTGATAAATAAGTAAACTTACCATCAACGGATAAGCGATAAATAACATCATTTGAGTTATCAATAATTTGTCTAAGCATTTTTTCGTTTTCTTGCAGCTTGAATTGAATCTCTTTGCGTTGAGTAATATCAATGTGTGCTCCAAGTGCTATTAAAGGTTTACCACTATCTGTCCACTCAATAACACTTCCAGTGTCTAACACCCAAATCCAATGGCCATCTTTATGTTTCATTCTTGCTTCAAAGGAATATGTTTGAATCTCTTTTGAGAATAGTTTTTTTAGTTCAATGACTGATTTTTTTAAATCTTCAGGGTGAGCAAACTTCAACCATGTTGAAATGCTTATAGGTTCTAGTTCTTCAAGTGTGTATCCAATCATTTCTGCCCAACGTTCATTGATTCTCAATTCACCACTTTGAACGTTCCACTCCCATGTCCCTGCATGAAGTGCACCTACGATTGCACTATCAAAACTGTGGCTTTTGTCCATGAAAACCTCCTTTCAATAAAAATTGATTGTGTGAGTTTTATATTATGCATTAAGCTTATGATAATATAAATAAATAATTATGTAAATAATGAAAATTGTATGAATCGTTTCATAGTTCAATATCTAAAATGAATGGATTTGCTTATCAATCATAATGATTCCAAGTCTATGTTTTTTTATGACTTTGAATTACCGCTTATTTAGGAACTTTTGTTGTTTTGCTGCCATTATTATTCCTCCTATAAAAGCAACCGCTACAGCTAATACTATTCCAAGTAGTATTAATATGAATTTCATTACCATTTTCATAATTATTACTATTTCCTTAATCCTAAGAATTTCATTAGGTCAAATGATGTTTTTTTATAGACTTTACTATATGTTGCTCTTTTAGGATCAGTAGCAAATCCAACCCCTTTTTTCCCATAAAGTGGATTTACAGTTTTCTTAATACTACGTTTAAGCTTCCCCGTAGTTCTTGCCTTTAGAGATTGCTTAAGACTAGTTTTTCTTAACCCCAGTTTCATTGTTTATACCCTCCATTTAACTTCATTGTAGCATTTAGACTTATTTATTAACGTTTTTCTCAATCATTACATCTATAAAAACATTCCATTACTAATTATATGAAGACAATACTTAGCTAATGTCCTTATTTTTAACCAATTAAAAGGACTAATAAACTAGTCCTTCTATCTAAATGATTAAGTTGTATCTAATAAATAGAGTTCTACGATAATTGATTCTTTGACATCATTGAATTAGCATTAAAGAATAGTTTCGTAATAATAATGCCTAGACAACATAATGCAATAATGAAAATAAAGACGAACTGGTAATTATTAAACAAATCAAGAATTACTCCAGAAGAGAGCACACCTAGAATTGCACCAAAGCCATATGCTGTAAATACTACTCCATAGTTTTGACTGTAGTTTTTCATTCCATATAAGCGAAGTGTTGATGTCGGCGCAATAGCTAGCCACCCTCCTAAGTTAAACCAATATATACAAAATGCAAGGATGTAAACAGTAAAGTTATCTTTACCCCAAAATAATAATGTGAGTGAAGCGATACTAATGAATGTATAGGATATCAACATGGCAGCTCTTGAATCAAGTCTGTCTGTTAACCATCCAAAGATTGGTCTTCCTATTCCATTAAATATTGCAAATAATGCCATCCATTGACTTACCTCAGATGTCTCAAGACCAATAAACTGAATCCCTACATTCGCAGTGAGACCTATCAACATTAGACCGATTGTTGTACCTAGTATGAAGTTAAGATAAAGCCCTTTGAATGTTTTACTTCTAATCATGTCTTTTGTGTTCATATTTGATAGTTGTGATGAAGCATGTTTATGTTCTTGAAGTGATCTTTGATCCTCTGGATACTTGAATGTCCATGATAAAAGTGGAAGTAAAACAAGAAATCCTAATCCAAGATACAAGAATGCATTCATAACACCAAATTGAGATACTAGAGTACTGGCTAAAGGAGCAGTAATAATAGGTGATAATCCAAATCCAATAAGAACACTTCCTACAACCAATCCTTTTCTGTGTGGAAACCAACGAGCAACTACTGCCATTGGGACACCATATACTATTCCTACACCTGCACCACTTATTAATCCATATGTTAATGTGAAGAGTACGATATTAGTCGTAAACGAAGATAGTATCCAACCTAACGCAACCAAAAATCCTCCTACAAGCATCATATTTCTTGGATGTGTTGTATGGACAAATTTCCCACCGATTAACATGAAAAGTGCATATGAAGCCAACGCAACCATATATGGTAGTCCACTTAAAGATGTTGAAAGATTAAATTTCACTTCTAAGGCAACTCTAAAAACACTGTATGTATATACAGTACCAATCATCAGCATAATGAGTATTCCTAAGATAATATATCTAAATGGGTTAACTGGTCTGGTTTTGATGCTTTGTGGGTTATTTAAAAAAAACATGGAGTTCTCCAATCATGTTAGTGTAATAATCTTAAAGAATAAACTGTTTATCAGATTCACTTTGATAAAGCAGAATGCTGACAAGACAGTTTGAAATTTTTCATAGGATAAGCTAAACCAAAAATACTTTGAATATCAATGGATTAACTTGCCATATTATATCAGATAATAATTAAAAAGGTAATAATTCTATTTACTCAAAAAAAGATAGACACGTTTGTGTCTATCGAGTCTTTCTTTGTGAAGCGTCTATTTTCTTTTCAAGATCTGCAAGTATCTCATGATCATACTCACCAAACCAAACATGAAGTCTGTCTTTTGCCTTAAACTTAATTTCTTGAGTCACATATAATGCAACGGCTACAAGCGCTGCAATTAGTGCTGTTAAATCATCAGAGAATCCTACTATTGGTAAAAAGTCAGGTATGAAATCAGTAGGCAAGATAAAATAACCAAGTGCACCAATGATAATTGACTTAGCTAGCTTAGGAGTTGCATGCTCTTGTAAAGTGTAAAAGAGTATTAATGCTCCATAAATAACTTTAATTCCAGCCGCTTTCGCAAACTGACCGATCTTTTCGAATAGTTTTAATTCTGAAAAAGCATGAGCATATTTCTTATTTTTTAACTCTGTAATGAATATCATGGTGTGACACTCCTTATCTCTTTAATATCCCTATTATACCACTTACTGATTGTACATATCTGAATATAGAACAATGAGCCAATTTAATCAGAGGTTATTAATGAATAGATTGTGTTGAATTCATCGAATTACATACATGTATATAAAGATACTAAAACCATAGGTTTTATCCTATGGTTCAATCTCAACATATATCTTTTGGGTAAAAAAACCAAGTATTCTTCAATTAGTCTTTGTTTGACTAATCACTCTTCTTATCAAACCCTACACTTACAGCTAGTAGTGCAAATCCTAGCAACATCAATAACCAATTAAACAGTTTTGAACTATCTGATGTTTCTGGTAAGACGATTTCTTCCTCTAACTGGGAAACAAGTGAGAATGTTGAAAACTTATTACTTGTAAATGTGATTACATATGTTTCTTCATCAAGGATATACTCGATCACTTCTACTTCATCATCATGAACACGAATTAAATCAAACTCCACACCTCTAAATGCAACTGGTAAAGTGAAACTAATGGTTACCTCTTCTAATGTATTAGTGATTGGAGTTGATGTTTCACCGACCATTTTGAAAAGTGAAATATCAACTAAGAATACTTCAGACTTATTATAATTTAGTACAGTCTTGATGAAAGTATCGATGAGATTCTTATCTTCTGTTGGAACATTTATTCCTGTTAATACTGAGAATACTAGTTTAACAAACACTTCATGAACTCTTTCTTCATCACTAAATATAACGACATGTTCTAGTCCTGATGCGTCGAACTCAAAAGCATTCTCATCTTTTTCGACAATAACATCTGGGTTATACAGTTTCGTATGTGTCGCTTTGATGATGATTATCATTTCTTCTGTAGTTAAAATTTGATCACCTTTACTTACTGTGATGGTGAATGTAACACTACCATCAATCCCAGTTGGATTTGAAGGTGTTCCTTCTATTGGTAAGACATAGGAAATAATGTTTACACTAACAGTAATCGCTTCATCATTAACTGCTAATTGTGCAATATCCTTTAATGTATCTTTTATGATGTCTTCTGAGGTTGCGATTGCTTGAGTTGTATCAAGATACTTTGCAGCTTCTGCTGCTGCTTTTGCAGTGGCTACAGCATGAGCATCACTCACTCCTTCATAAGCAGTGGCAATGATCGCAATACTATCTTCATCACTCGTTAAGGTTTCATCACCTTTACTCACCGTAACTGTGAAGGTATAGCTTCCATCAACTCCTAATGGATTTGCAGATGTTCCTGCAATTGGTAATACATACTTAATTCTATTTATTGTAACTGCAATACTTTCATTACTGATTGCTAATTCTGCAACTACTTTTAAAGTATTCCTAATCACTGTTTCTGTTATAGCCACAGCTTGGGTTGTATCTAAATAACTTGCATTTTGAGCAGCTAGTTTTGCAGCTGCGACTGCATCCACATCACTCACTCCATCAAATGCTGTCGCAACAATTGCGATTGCTAACTCATCTGTGGTTAGGATGTATTCTCCATGAGTTAGCGTAATCGTGAAAGCATAACTTCCATCTGTCCCTAATGGTTTTGCAGATGTCCCTGCAGTTGGTAATACATAAGTTACTTTATTCACACTTACTGTAATTTCATCATTATTGACCGCGAGTTCTGCAACCTCTTTTAGTGTATTAATAATGATTGTTTCTGAAGTTGCGATAGCTTGTGTTGTATCCAAATAACTTGCATTTTGTGCTGCAGTTTTTGCTGCATTAACATTGTATGGACCTGAGAAATCTTCTTGTAATTCGACAAATCTTTGAGTACTTTCAAAAGTATATGCACTAACATAAGACACTTCCAATTCATCCACTGCATTTAATCTCCACGCATATTGAATTGGAGTAGTTAGTGGTGCTTTACTTAGTGGTGACACAAGAGTATTTCCCTCTGGTGCTGACTTAGCAACTAGCTTACCACCATGGTAATGTAGATCTCCCGCAACTGCATATCCAGAGCGTTGACTCCACGTGCCTAGTCCACCCGTTAGAGATACATTCCCTCCATATATGCTTACAGCACCATTTGCAACTGGTACACCATCATATTCCAAACCACCAGAACCGATAGCATTACCCCCTTGTCCATGATGACCCATTGCAGCTCCCCCTAAAGCTACAATGGTTCCACCATAGATGTTTACACGTCCACTGGCTTCAGCTGGTTCAAAATAGTGTTCCCCACTATTATTGATTCCTCCATTACCACCAATGGCAGATCCCCCACCACCTCTAGCAGCATAATCGTAATGATTCTTTCCTTGTGCACCAGTGGCATGTAATACCCCACTACTACCATAGATATTAAGTGTTGCACCAGCAGGAACTCGAAGTGCTGCCTTACCACTACCATTTCTAATCCATCCCCCAGAAACTATTGTACCCTCTTCAGAAGCAAGTGTATTTGTAGAGCCATCAACTAGATATAAATCCACAGTAAATGATCCACTAATATTTATTGGATTTGGTTTACTGTAGTCATCTCTGCTAACTGGCTTTAAAACCTGAATATTAACACCACTAAGATAAACCGTTGCATTACTATTGATGATTATTGTATTACGAGTAACACCTTCTACACTTTGTGTAATGACATATGTTCCAGGACTGTTAATCGTTACATTGCCAATTGATAAATCAAATGTTTGTGTCACTCCTGTTTCTGGAACTGTGACTGCTTGTGAGTAAACTCCAAATTGAGCTAATCCCACCAACATTGTAAATACCATCATTAATACTGTAAATCGCTTACTTATATCACTCATCAATTTCATTAGGTTTACCCTCCATCCTTTTTGAAATTTTGTGCAAAACATCACATTTTTACAATCCCTACTTTATCAAAATCTAGTATCTTTAACCGTTTTTGGGGTGATTGCATTCAAATTGGGGTTAATTGATATAATTTGGTTATTTCAGTGATTAAACTGAGTTTTGAATTGAATGATTTCTTTGATTTAATTGTGATACAAGTTGTTAATTTAACAATAATTTGCTTAAGTCACTCATCAAGTCTTTATGAAATATCATCATTTCACTTACCATAAAACATTATAAAAGCACAAAACCATAGGTTTGATCCTATGGTTTCTATATCATAAAGGTATGGATGAGAGAAGACTACCAATCCCCCTACCTATACCTTAGATACCTAAAGTAAATAATCAACGACTAATCAAAAATGATCTTTAAACCTAGTGGTTATATAACTAAAGTCCTACAGACTCGATTACAAGCAAGACAACTACAAGAACTGCACTAATAGGCAGAGTGTATCTAAATGGATTGCCAGGTATCTTGTGGAATAGACTGAATTCACTGTATTTATCAGTTGTATGAATTCCTTTATCTTTTAATGTTTTAAACATATTTGCATAGAGAACTGTACCTAGAATAATCCCAATAAACCCACCTGTAATTGCATCCAATGCACCGGTTCCTACTGCCCCAGCAATGGTTCCTGGACAATATCCAAGAAGTCCAAAACCAGCACCAAATAGTAGGCCACCAATGATTGCATTCTTTATAGAACCAGCTTTGGTCTTAACAGAAACCAATCCTTTAGGAAACAAGTAACTCACTCCTAACATGCCTACAATGATTGCAGTAAATATAATTTTAATTACAGTGAAATCAGTGAGTCTAAGTTGTCCCATGATGATATTGTAATTCGCAACTCCTCCCTTTTGAAGAAGAAAGCCAAACAGTAACCCTATCAATAATCCTTGCATTAATCTTTTAGTGTTTTTCATTGAGTTTCCCTCTACATTCCATAGATTAGAAAGGCAACCACAATTCCACCAATAAAGAAAGCTATTGATGCCACCCAACTAATAACTGATAAAAGACTTGTACCGCTTATTCCATGGCCACTAGTACACCCTGAAGCCCATCTTGATCCAACTCCAAGAAATAGACCCCCAATAAGTGCTATAAGAAATCTTAGAAAAACACTATCCGAAATCTCAGTTGCCCACATTGTTGGAACAGCAGTAAGACTGAAACTACCTGATAAGATTGAAGATATGAAAGCACCAATGATAATACCCACAATCAGCAAAATACCCCAGTCAAGTTCAAGTTCATTTTTTTGATAGTACTCGTTCGATTCAACTTTTTCTTTATTGAATAAACCAAAGCCAATTCCACCTATTTTCATAAAACTTGTGGATGCACCTAATGGTTTTTTAGAAACTAGCATTGAACCAAGATTTAGAAGGCCAATGAGCACACCCACAACATAAGGTGACCACATTTCAAATGTTAAGAAATTCATTAATTATCCTCCTTTCAAAGAAGTTTTAAATATAAAGCAAGTAGATAATCGCGGTTGACACAAGAAGAAAGAGTATACTCATGATTCCTCCCGCTTTGATGAAATCTGAATTCTTATAATTACCCGCTGTCATAACATACGCATTCACTTGATGAGTTGGTAATATAAATGAATTTGAAGCTGTCACTGCCACAAATAGTGCAAGACCTCGAGGATCAAGACCAAAGCTCTCTCCCATTATTAAGATTAATGGCACTAGTAACACCGTAGCGGCAACATTTGACATAAATAGTGAAAAGAAAGATGTTATTAAACCTATTGCAAGTAAGATTAATGGAACAGGCCATGACTCAATGATACTTATGATTGTTTCCGCCACAAGACTTGCTGCACCACTTTGATCAAAGGCAATACCTAAAGGTATTAATCCTGCAAGTAAGAAGACCGTCTTCCAATCAATGGCTTTGTATAATTCTTCCTTGAGAATAACTTTTGTGAAGAGCATTAGGATAGCTGCAGTAAGAAAACTCACTGGTAGTGGTACCCCAAATAGTATCGAAACAATTGCTCCTGCTAGAATTATTAAAGCAGGAATCTTTTTGTTTGCTCTTGAGTTACTTTCAGGAGTTTTTATCTGACTAATGACCACAAATTCTTTTGATTCTTTAAGTCGCGCAAGATCTGCCCACCGACCAAAGACAATAACCTTAAGTCCTGGTTGGAGTTGCCAATCCACAAAGGACAAACGCTTAGCATCATTATCAAAATAGATAATAGGTTCAATCTTGTAGTTTTTCCTCAGTGCAATTTCTTTTAAGGTTTTACCTCTTAGACTCGAATCAGAAAGGAGTATGATTTCCGCGAATCCTGCTTCCTCATCATCACTAAGTTCTTTAAAGACAACCAAGTGTTCTTTAGGTTTCATGTCAAAGGTATTGAAAAACTTATCAATCTCTTCTTCTTCACCAAATAGTGCTAAGGTTTGTCCTTGTTTAAATGTGGTTTCACGCCACGGTATATAGACTTTACTGTCTGATTCTGAAATTGCTAGTATATGAATTCCATATTCATTCCATATGTTAAGTTCTTCAATGGTTTTTCCAACAAGCTCATTGTTACTCTCAATATCTACTTCATATATTTTATTAGGAAGATCATAAATGTCTGAGAGTTTATCCACACTTGTGTTAGCTTCTTTATCTTTACTTGGTAAGACAATCTTTGAAAAGAAGAAAAAATACAATATCCCTGTTATTAGAAGTCCTATACCAATAGGAGTTACACTAAACATACCATATGCCTCAAGTCCACCTTCCGAAAGTAAATCGTTTAGGATTATAAGTGGACCTGAAGCAACCAAAGTAAGCGTTCCTCCAAGAATTCCAGAGAAAGCCATTGGCATAATGAGTCGTTGTGAATTGACCCCTGATTTGCTACTTATTTTTTTAACTGCTGGTAAGAATAAAGCTACTGCACCGATGTTTTGCAAAAACGATGATATTACTCCGGTTAAAGCCATTATCGTTGCTACAATAATATTTTCTTTAGACCCAACCTTTTGAATAATCATATTGGCTAAATCGTTCATGATGCCTGTTTTTTCTATTCCATAACCAATAATCATGACACCGATAATAGCGATGACCGCATTTGATGAAAAACCAATAAAGACTTGATCAATGTCGATAACTTTTGTCCATGCTAAAGAAAGCATTATGATTATCGATGCCACGTCATTTCTTATTCTCTCCGTGGAAAACATAATCATTGCTGCAACTAATATGACAAATACAATGATCACATCCATGTTCATAGCTTACCTACTGTGCTCTAGTGCAAACTAGTTCATACTCATACAAAATTTCTGTACATTTCTGCTCCACCAGTTATCACAACCGCATTAAATCCTTTTAATCTTAAAAACGAAGTTGCGGTTGTTGCTCTGTTACCAGAAGCGCAAAGAACGTATATTGTCTTATCTTTATTTAACTTATTAAAGTCTTCAAATAAAGTCGTAAATGATATACTCATTTTATTTTCATCTGGATCTTCTTTTTCCATTTCATCAATGTTTCTAATATCCAAGAGGATGAAGTCATTATCTTTTTTCATTTTCTTGTATTTTTTTGCTGAGATGGTCGGAAGCTGTTCGATCTTATGACCATTTTCTTGCCACATTTCAATACTATCTGGCAAGTATCCTATAATGTTGTCAAAACCAATTCTGCGACAGTACCAGTAAATTTCTTCCATCTCTCCCATTTCTTTATCAATTAGGAAGACTAATTTGCTATCTACAGGATAAGACGATCCCATAAAACTAATTAGGTTATTCTTTGGAAGGTATACAGATCCTGGGATATGACCACCAATAAAACCTTCTTTAGTTCTAGCATCCAGTAGCAATACATCATCCTTCATTTTTACAATTTCTTTAACCGTCAATGTATTTAGTGCAACGGTATTACCAACATAATCAGTTCCTTTTACATTTAAGACTTTCATATGTTCAAAGTAGTTTGGTCGATCTCTCATACTTGCAAATTTCTTTACAAATTCTTCTTTAGATTTTACTTTTAAAAGTTTGTTTGTTGCTTTTTCATATCCTAAGGATGAGTAAGGTCGATCATCTAAAGAATCTCCACATGCCGATCCTGCACCATGTGCGGGACATAAAAGGACATGATCTCCTAGTGGTAGTAATTTTTCAAATACAGTTTTATACATATGCTCTGTCATTTTAATTAGATTTTCTTCACCATAAAAGTCAGTTCTTCCAAAGTCACCCATAAACAAACTGTCTCCTGAGAAAACCATGTATGCTTTTGTTTTATCTTCTTCATATAACGCAAAACTTAAATGCCCTAAAGTATGACCTGGTGTGTGAATTGCTCTAAGGGTAAGTGATCCAACTTCAAGTTCAAAACCATCTCTAATCTTTTTACCATACACGTGTCCTAAATCTTCATGATCAGAGATATAAACCATTGCGTCAGTATAATGTGCTAATTCTCTTGACCCACTAATGTAATCTTCATTTCGATGAGTTTCTAGAATGTATTTAATTCTCTTCCCAGCTTTTCTAGCCTCATGCATGTACACTTCAACATCTCTCATTGGATCGATTACGGCAATTTCATCACCTTCCCCAATCATGTACGAATAATGTGCAAGACCTTCTGTTTCAATTTTTTTAAAGTACATACTAATCTCCTTTTACTTATAAATTTATTCATTTATATGTATGTAAAAACTATAACATATATATAAAACTATACCGGTCATTCATCCTGTTACACATATATTTACAAAGTGTACTGTTTATTATAAGTATCATCCCTATGTTTTTGCATCTTTTGGTGTGGTAGATAACGTTAAATCAACGCAATCCAATAATTGTGGATTTTAGCATTTTTTATCGAAATATGATAAAAAGATACTTTAGTATTTAATTCAATGAACTTAATCCATTGGTTGCTTTGGTAAATGGTCTATGAGGAGAAACTCAATTTGGAGTGTTTCGAGACTAACTAGAATTAATAGTTAAAGATAATATTCGGAATCATATTAGTGATAGAATAGAAATAGACAATGAAAAAGATATAAACTCATAAAGGAGTTAAAAATGAACAATCTATTTGATGTGAAAGATACTATTAGTAAGCGAGTTAGTGTTAGAAACTACACCTCACAATCCATTAATGAAGAAACAATTATTAATATTAAGAACTTCATTCAAAATCTTAGTAATCCATTTAATGTGAAAGTTAAGTATCACTTTCTAAACTTTAATGACACACAGCAACCTCAAAAACTTGGAACTTATGGTGTCATTAAAGGGGCAAGTCAATACATTGGTGCAAGTATAAAACTAGAACCTTATTCTTTAGAAGCCCTCGGTTATGAAATGGAAGTATTAATTCTATATTTAGCGCATCTAGGTCTTGGTACTTGTTGGTTAGGTGGAACTTTTGATCGCAAAGGATTTTCAAAAGTTATGAACATTGAAAGTGATGAGATGTTTCCAGCGATTACTCCTATTGGTTATGCACAACCCACTCGACACGTAACTGAAATCGCAATGAGAAAAATCATTAATGCTGATAAGCGAAAACCATGGGATCAGTTATTCTTTTTAAATGACTTTAATACATCACTAAGACAAAACACAGCAAATGACTATGCTTTTGCCTTAGAAATGATTCGCTTAGGACCATCTGCTTCAAATAAGCAACCTTGGAGAATTGTGATAGAGAATAATAATTTCCATTTCTTTGAATATAAAGAACCTGGCTATAGCCAGGTATTCCCATATGATATTCAAAGAATTGATATCGGTATTGCGGCAGCTCATTTTGACTTAGCTATGAAAGAAGTAGGTATTAATGGTCAGTTTAGTTTTGACCTAAATCCTTTTAGTGAACTACCTTTAAATATGTACTACGCATTTACTTGGGTTAGAGAAAGCATTTAATTCTTACTAATCATATTGTGTTTTTACGCCAAGTATTCTACAAATGTTCATGTAACTGCTTAAGAACATATTCATCGTCTGAATCACACGCTAAGTGTGAAATATCCTCAATATTAAATATCGTTACTCCATCATTTTCTCCGTAGTCACTAAGTAATGATATAGTGCAATATTTATCATTAATCTGAGTAACAAACCCAACTGCATCTTCATTATCACTTTCAAATAATTCGATACTCACAACTTTTTTAGTTTCATATGCATACGTTAATAAAGTTAAAACCCCATCGTTCTTAATTCTTCGTAGTTTATCATGTTTTACTTCTTCTATTTCGCTTAGTTTTTCTATTTTCTTTACGTATTTTGATTCTGCTATGACTTTGTAAATACTTGATATTTGCTTAACTATAAAACCATCATATTTGCCATTTGGTAGATAGTGGTTGATTATAACCTCATTATCGAATATTTCAGATACTATTCCCGCTGAAAAGAAATCCGTCCTATCAATATTTGTATAAACAAGAATAATCTTTTTATCTCTATATGAAGCAAGCAAATATGACATTAAATCATTATCTTGGATCCCTTTTGACTGGAATACGTTTTCTTCTTGTGGCATTTTTTCTCCTTTATGTCTTTACTTTTAAATGTAAAGTATTATCTAATCCCCAATTTATCGTCGAGGGAATTGAACAATAGTTAGTTTTCAACACATTTCTAAACCTCATTAAATAATGAATAAGAAAAGTTATTTATATACCATCAATAAACTTATTTCGCAACACTCTCAGATAGTTCTAGCATCTCCTGAGCTTTTAGATCATCTCCAAGTTTGGAATAGATATCGAAAAGTACTGAATACACGACAGACTTAACATGCTTATTATCGGTTCCATTAAGTAACTCATAACATATTTCTGTAGCCCAAATGAAATCTTCGTTTGTTGCATTGATGTCGTAAAGCAATGGTTCTAGTGGAAGTAGACCAATTGTTGTTTGCTTCAATGTATGTATATTTGCGCGGTATTCTACTTTGTAATCACTTATACGACCAACATAATACAATGAAGTAATATAATCAATTAGAAACTGATTGTAATCAACATCACTAAGTCTAGCCTTTCCTTCTTTAAGCAAGATAGGTAAATATTCTACTTGAAGTTCATAATGATCTAGAAGGCGTGCTGAAATAGATAACTTTTCTAGACTACTGAAATTGCTGTAAAAGCTGTAACTTAAAGCATAGGATGATTCTGCCATCTCAAATTGATTCTTATCAAAATACCAATCACCTATTACTTCTGATGAGAGGACTAACGCAAATATAAGCACAATAGGTATAGCTATAGTGATAGTGATGATAGTAAAGATTTTTTTCATATTTTTTTACTCCCCATGAAGATATCTTTATGAGTAAAAGCTAAATCATTTGCAATATTCTGTAATTAGTCTTCAGGTGGATAATCCATTACCCATGGTAGTAAAATTGTAATATTTAATTGAAAGTGTGGTTTAGGAAATGCTTCTGGAACTAAAGAGCAATCACTTGTAAATCCTACTTTGAATCTTTCTGAGAGTATAATTTCTGAATCAATTTCATAAGAACTAATCTTCACATTATCATTTCGATTACTCTCTTTAAGTTCAATAATCTCGCCTACAATATGAAATAACCCTGCACACAACATTTCGCCATTGTTAACTGGACCATATTGCATGACTTCAGAAGCTTTTTTTGGATCAAGTCCAAAACTCTCAAAAAAATCCAATATTTTAGAATCTGCTTTAGAAATTGAAGGTGCAAAGTTTTGACAAACATCGCATTCACATTCTTGATTCGGTGGTTTAAGCAATGAGTTAGCTGCTCTTGTGCGACTCACGTCAACATCTAGTTTGTAATGCCCAATTGCAATTATCATAGGATTCCTCTCAATGGAAATTGATCTTTTGTCAATTAATTAGTAAAAATCAATTAATCTTTAAAGTCGAATCATAATTCTAAGCTTTATCAATCAAAGAACGAAAAAAACAACGCATTATTGATCGTTGAATGAGATGATTCCTTGATTGCTTCATACCTATTCCCCCGTATGTTAATATCATAATAGCATCCTTCCCATAGGGTTTCAACAAGTATTTATTGAGATTACTAGATGTTTTAATAACAACATAATACATCCTATGTAGATGTGTAAACCAAAGAAAAATCGTCTTTATAGACGACTTTTTAATGCTTAGAAATGTTTTTTCTTTGAGACAGATAAATGAACAATAATCCAAATAAGAAAGTAGTTGTGGAAATCGCCAATAATCCAGTCGTAATAAAGTAATAGAACCAGTCGTAGCCTTGTTGAGATTGAATTAATTCAAATTGAGTTTTTAATATAAACCCATCATAGTAACCATTAAGTCGAATGGTTATATAATACAAGAAAAATAGAAGTGAGATTACTATTAACATAATGCTGTAGTAAAAGAAGGTTCGTTTGTTTCTTAAATTGACTATCAAATCACTATTATGCTCAATAATCTTATCATCCTCTAATAACTCGTCATACGAAACATTAAACACTTGCTTCATTTTTCGAAGTGTTGCAAGATCAGGAGTGCTTTGACCCAACTCCCATTTTGAAACCGCTTGTCTTGAAACCGACAACATTGCTCCAAACTCATCTTGCGTCAAGCTCAATTCTTTTCTTAGTTTATATATTTTCTCTGTCATAATCGAACCACCCTTTTCTACCAACATACTATAAAAAAACACTTGCATTGTCTACCAACATTTATGGAAATGTGTCAACTGATAGTTGCTTTTATTAAAAACCATTACTTCATATTGGAATTTCATCAATATTAATCTTAGATTCATCATATAGTAGTTTGAATCATTCATGCAATATTTACTTCACAAAAAAACCATAGTTTCGATCCCATAGTCTACGTATCAGAATGGTGTGGATGAAGAGAATTGAAGTGTTGAGTATAATTGTCCATACATATGATAAATAGTCAAAATATGACATTATTAGGCTGTTTTCAGTACAAATGGAAGGAATTTGTCAGTATGTTTTAAAGATTTTGATACACTTCTGTTGTACCTCTAATATATCTTTCTTTATGAAAAATTCCGATACACCATTTCTGACTTTAAGAGAGTTACTTGATAGAAATATCATGAGCCATTAAATTTCCTTTAAGTGCAAAACAAACAAAATAATGTTTAAATAGTTTTTTGACTTATTGATACAAAAGTGTAAAATTTGAATATACGGTATGCAAACACAGTATATACATGAGTATAGATATTGCATAGATGTACAATCCTATGAACCCAGGATATGCTATAGTTTCTAGCAAAGGCCAAAACACAGATAGTTAAATAGAGAGCTACAAAATCATGGGATAAATGATGAGATTACACAAGATCACTAACTGCAACCCATGTCACAATTATAATTAGATCACATACAAGAATAAACACAAGATAGAGAAAAGCAAATGACAGAGCTTAAAAATGATTTAACCAGCTAAAAAGCAACATATGATAAATCATTAAACTTTATGTTATGGTACTAATTTTTTTTTATAAAAGATAGGGAAATGATTACAATTAAATATTAAAGCAGATGAAAAAAAGGGGATCACAAAGATGTTAAAAAAGAAACCGAACACAACACAGATTCAATTAATTGGTTGGGGCCTATTTGTCCTATGCAGTATTTTATACATAATTTCAAGTATTCTCTCGCAAGACTGGATTAACTTAATAGGAAGCATTATATTTTTTATTGCGTGTTTAGTATTTATGTTCCCTTTAATAAAAAACAAAGATTAGACATACTCTTAAACTGTAATAACAAGTCATCCACAAAAAACACAAAAAAACCATGGTTTCAATCCCATGGTCTCAGTGTTGTCGCTCTATATCAGAAGATACTTACTATAGTAGTCTTAACATTAACAAAGTTTCGCAATAATGCTTAAGGCTGCTTTTTTCCCTTGTCCTAATGCTGCAATGACTGTAGCAGACCCTAACACCGCATCGCCTCCAGCATAAACCATTGGAATCGAACTTTCTAAGTGCTCATCCACTTCAATTGAATGCCATTTATTCAGTTTAAGCTGTGGTAAGGTTGAGTTAAATAATGGATTTGGACTTGTTCCAACAGCGACGATGCAGCTATCTGCTTCGATAATAATTGGTTGTTGCTCAACATCTTCCACAACTCTTTCTTTCCCATCAACCATGACAAATTTAGTAGGTTGAAATAAAATTCCAGTCATCTTATAGTGTTCATCAACAATTACTGCTTTTGGTGATAAACATTCTTTAACTTCAATACCCTCATCAAGTGCATGCTCTACCTCAGCTAAGCGAGCTGGCATACGATTAATGGTTCTTCGATACGCAATGCAAACATCAACATTTAAGCGCAAAGCACAACGAGCAGCATCAAGTGCAACATTACCACCACCAATAACTATTGTTTTTTTCATTGGATATAAAGGTGTATCATGATCATCTAAATGAGCTGAAAATGTATTGATTCTTGTGAGAAATTCATTTGCTGAAAAAACACCAATGGCATCACTATGCTCCATTTCAACAAACTCAGGTAACCCTGCACCACTTGCTATAAAAATTGCATCGACTTGTTGTTGTTTTAATTGATCTAAAGTAATGGTTTTACCAACTACTGTGTTCTTCTTAAAGGTAATCAATTCATTCATTAAGCGATCAATCTCTAGATCAACCACTGCTTTTGGAAGTCTAAAATCTGGTATCCCATAGCGTAGTACTCCACCCATCTGGTCCCAACTATCATAAATATCAACTGAAATTCCAGCATTGCTTAAGGTGTAGGCACATGCTATCCCGGCAGGTCCTGCCCCCACTACTGCTACTTTTTTATTGATTGCTTTTTTCTTTGTTGAAGTCCACGTACCATGATCAGCAACATAACGCTCACATTGACCGATGTTGACTGCTTTGTTAACCTTTGTTAAAACACAAGCTGCTTCACATTGGCTTTCTTGTGGACATACCCGTCCACAAACTCCTGGTAAAGGATTTGTCTTTAGAATTGTTGCTAAAGCATCATCAACTTTATCTTGCTTGATTTGTGCTAAAAAAGTAGGAATATCAACATGAACCGGACAACTTGTGACACAGGGCTGTGATTTACATTTTAAACAACGATCGGCCTCTGCCATTACTTGTTGCTTGCTAAAACCAAGACTAACTTCATCGAAAGTATCTTTTCGCAAACTAGCTTCTAATACACTTGGTTCATTTCGCATGTTTATTTCCACCTACAATCATACGCTTGATTGCGTGCTATCAATGTATCAAAGTCAACTAAACGACCATCAAATTCTGGGCCATCAACACATGCAAAATGTGCTTGACCACCAACATTTACACGACAGCCACCACACATACCAATACCATCTACCATAATCGGGTTTAAACTAACAACTGTTAAGATTTGATGTTGCTCACCAATCTTAGTGATTGCTTTCATCATTGGTAATGATCCAATAACAAATAGAGCATCAACTTTTTGAGTCAAAAGAAGATTATTTAAGGCATCAACAACTGTGCCTTGTATGTAGTTGTCACTTTTATTTTCAACTGTGATTATGCACTGATTGCTTACTTGATGAAACTCTTGCGCATAAAATATTTCGCTCTCATCTTTGAATCCAGCAATAAATGTCACATTAACACCTTCTTGCATGAATTGCTTTGCAACTGGATAACCTATTGCACAGCCAACCCCACCGGCAATAACACACAGTGATTGAATTGTTGGCATAGGAAAGGGATTACCCAATGGTCCGATAATCTCATAGACATTATCACCAACTTCAAGTTGACCTAGTTTAGAAGTTGTATCACCTACTACTTTAAAAATCACCTCAATACATTCCCCATGTGCATCTGCAATTGTTAAAGGAATTCGCTCACCTTGTTGGTGAACCCTAATCATGACAAAATGACCCGCTTTTGCATTTGTCACAATTTCTTTAGCCTCAATTTTCATGGCAAATGTGAGTTTATTTAATTGACGTTTGCTTATAACTTTATAGCTCATGTTTTATCTAACAAGTTTACTAATATCATCTTTAGCTGCTTGTTGCTCCTCTTTCTTTTTCCTATTCCTAATTCGTAACCTAAACCTACTGCTACAATATCATTTATCTGTATGATCAGTAAAGATGGAATGAGGAATATATTCATTAAACTTTCCACGTTTGACATAATGAGTGTGCAAATAATGATGAGCTACATGACTGTTTGGATTTGATAGAAATTCTTCATACAACTCATTAACAAAGTCATTTTGATGAGATTTACGTATTGACTTGCGACTATCCTCCGCAAATAATCCTTCCAACCGTTTTTGAGGAGTTGTCGGATCTTTCCAGCGAGGTTGCCCTCCACCATTGATACATCCTCCCGGACAACCCATAATCTCAATAAAGTGATATGGAGATGTCCCCTCAGCAACTTGTTTCATTAATATCTCTGCATTTTTTGCTCCACTCGCAACAGCAATTCTTAATGTCTGACCTTCTAGATAACTAAATGCAGGCACTGGATTGTTAATCGTGATTTCAGCTTCTTTGATTGGAGCGAAACCTTCAATGGATTTCAAGCGAAGTTGTTCAAATGGAAATTCACGAGCTGTAATCAGTTCGTAAGCTGTTCTCAAGGCTGCTTCCATAACCCCACCGGTCACACCGAAAATATCGGCTGCTCCACTGCTAAATCCTAGTGGATTATCCACATCACCCTCTGGTAACATCGTAAACTCTATGCCTGATTCTTTAATCATTGCCGCCAACTCACGGGTAGTAAGTACAGCGTCTACATTTGCCATGTCATCTGATACCAACTCATCACGAGAGATTTCAAATTTCTTCGCTGTACAAGGCATAATTGAGACAACAAACATTTTCTTTGGATCAACATTTATTTTTTTAGCATAGTATGACTTTACTAAAGCACCCAACATCATGTGAGGTGACTTACAGGTCGAAAGCAAATGAAGATGCTGCGGGAAGTTATGTTCACAGAATTTTATCCAGCCAGGTGAACAGGAAGTGATCATTGGTAGTAAATTCTGATTATTGATCATCACATTCTTTAGTCGACCTAAAAACTCTGTTCCTTCTTCGATGATAGTGAGGTCAGCAGCGAAATTCGTGTCGAATACATCATCGAATCCGATATCTCGCAAAGCACTGAATAGTTTTCCTGTAACCGCAGTTCCAGCGGGATAACCAAATTCTTCCCCGATTGCAACTCTAACAGCAGGTGCGACTTGAACGACGGTATGAATGTCAGGATCACTTAATGCTTGCTTAACAATAGAGATAGCATCAGTTTCCATCAAAGCACCGACCGGGCAAACTAGCGTACATTGTCCACAGTATATACAATCCGTATCAGCCATGTTCATTTGCTGTGCGACGGATACCACTGTATCAAAACCTCGGTTTTGAGCATTCAAAATCCCAACACCTTGTATTTCATTACACACGCTAATACATCTGCGACACAGGATACATTTGTCCATATCACGTGTAATTGAGTATGTTGTCTCACTCTTTCGGTGGGACTGGTTGTTATTAAAGCGGCTTTCAGTGATTCCAAGGGTCTTGCCAAGTGCTTGTAATTCACACGTCAGATTTCTTGAGCAACTCAAACATTGTTGCTTATGATCTGACAACAACAGTTCATACAACACTTTGCGCATTCTTTGAACTTTTGCTGTATTGGTTTTGACAATCATTCCTTCTTGAGCCATGGTAACGCAGGCTGCTTGAAGAGTTTTTGCTTTTTCAACTTCAACCACGCACATTCTACATGTACCAAAATTACACACATCATTAAGTTTACATAAACTAGGAATATTGATGCCATTAAGTCTTGCAGCCTCAATAATGGTCGTATTATCCTCTACATTTATCCGTTTATTATTGATGGTAAGGTTGATCATGGCAATTACCTCCGATCACAATGAAGGCATCGCATAGCTTCTGCCATCGCATTAAGTTTGTGATACCCCAGTACTACTTCATCAAAGCTGTCTGTTCGCTTATCAATATCGAGCACATCCAGAGGGAAACGATTCAACGCAACGATTTCGTCTTCGTCTGCAACATCTGGTATTTCTATAGATAATCCTTTGTTTAACAGTCCTTTTCCACCAAGGTGTCTGTCTATGGACTCTGCAGCCCGCTTGCCATCAGCAATGGCTTGAATGACCGTATCCGGTCCACGCGCAACATCTCCTCCAGCAAAAACACCATCCATGGTCGTCATCAATGTTTTATCATGGATGACAAATGTTCCCCAACGAGTAACGCCGATTTCGTCTTTTTTAATAAACGGTAAATCGGAATACTGACTGACAGCGACAATGACAAGGTCCGCATCAAGGTAAAACGTAGAGTTCTCAATCGGTTTAGATTTACGTCTTCCTGAAGCGTCGAATTCTGCCAATCGCATATTAGCACACTCTATATGACTGATTCTTTGATTCGCATCAGCGACGAATCGTTTAGGCGATGCAAGTTCGATAATTTTAACACCTTCTAAAAGTGCTTCATGGATTTCTGCTTCATAAGCAGGCATCGCATCAATGGTTCTTCGATATAATATGGTCACTTCTTTTGCTCCACAGCGCAACGCCGTACGAGCGGAGTCGATTGCTGTATTACCACCACCGATGACTACGACTTTATCCCCCGTCTGGTATTTCAGATTCATGTTGGCTTCTTTTAGAAAATGAATACCATGGATGACACCTGGTAAGTCTTCTCCTTCAATGTTGATTTTTTCAGGAAATTGAGTACCAGTTGCAATATAAATTGAATCATAGTTTTTCTTTAACTGATCGAAATCAATATCTTTGCCAATCTGAGAATTTAAGTGGATACGCACACCTGCATTTTCAATGAGTGATATCTCATGAGCTAATACCTTTTTAGGCAAGCGGTATTCTGGAATTCCAAAGGCTAAAACGCCTCCTGCGATACTTTCTTGCTCAAAAACGTCAACTTCATAGCCACTTCTGACTAAGTAGTACGCGCATGTTAATCCAGAAGCTCCTGCTCCAATGACAGCTATTTTTTTGCCGTTTTTAGCCATAACTGAATCCATGATGACTTCTTTTTCGTTTCTATAAGCATAGTCGGCTGCAAAGCGTTTCAAATCACATATCGCGATGGCTTCATCAGTCATGGATCGACGACACTTAGATTCGCAAGGGCGAGTACAAATACGACCGCAAACTGCTGGGAAAGGATTTTCCTGACGGATTAATTGATATGCATCATCAAATCTTCCAGCCGCAATCAATCGAATATACCCTGGTACGTTTATGTTTGCAGGACATGTGTTCTCACATGGTGAAATAAACAGATCTGAGCAAACCCCTGCTTTACAATATTTATCTGTGATATGTTGCTGATATTCTTCTTTGAAGTATCTTATTGTACTTAATACTGGATTTGGAGCTGATTGACCTAATCCACAAATCGCAGTTTGTTGAATTGTCTCACCAAGCTCGACTAAAAGTTCAATATCACCTTCGACACCTTTGCCTTGTGTGATTCTTTCTAGAATTTCCAGCATCTGTTTAGTTCCAAGACGACATGGCAAACATTTCCCACAAGACTCATCCTGGATAAAATCCATAAAGAATCGTGCTGTATCAACCATACATGTGTCTTCATCCATAGCAATCAAACCACCAGATCCCATGATAGCTCCTAGTTTTGCCAATGAGTCGTAGTCGGTTGCTGTGTTAAGATTTTCCAGTGTAATACACCCACCTGATGGACCACCGATTTGAGCCGCTTTGAATCGTTTCTTTCCGCTAATCCCACCTCCGATATTAAACAATATGTCACCTATTGGAGTCCCAATTGGAACTTCAACAATTCCAGTATTTACGATATCCCCAGCTAAGGCAAATACCTTTGTACCTTTGCTTGATTCACTACCGAACTGACTGTACCACTGAGCTCCTTTAAGAATAATTGGCGCAATACTTGCCAAGGTTTCTACATTGTTGATGATGGTTGGCATACCAAATAAACCTTTTTGGAAAGGATAAGGTGGTTTTTGTCTTGGTTCACCACGTTGTCCTTCAATTGATGCAATTAGCGCGGTTTCTTCACCGCATACAAATGCTCCTGCACCAATACGTATCTCAATATCAAAACTAAAGTCACTTTCAAAGATCTTTCGATTTAACAAGCCAACTTCTTTGGCTTCTTTAAGCGCATAACTCAAGCGTTTGATAGCTAAAGGATACTCTGCACGAATATAGATATACCCTTTAGAAGCACCGATCGCATATCCTCCAATCATCATGCCTTCTATGACGGAATGTGGATCGCCTTCAATGATTGAACGATCCATAAATGCTCCTGGGTCTCCTTCATCTGCATTGCAAATCATATATTTCTGATTGCTTTTGGCTTGAAACCCAGCTTTCCATTTTACCCCTGTAAGAAAGCCTGCTCCTCCCCGACCTCTTAATCCTGAATTTGTTACTTCTTCAATTACTTTTTCAGGACTAAAATCTTTGAGGATTCTTGCGATAGCGAAATAGCCATCTTTTGCGATATAAGCTTGAATCGAATCATTTTCAATCATCCCGCAGTTTCGCAACGCAATCTTAACTTGTGCTTTAAAGAATTCGATATCATCAATACACGGTACATGTCTTTTTAGTGAATAATCATAGTACGTATATTCCATAAGTATGTTTTTATTCACACAGTGGCTTTCAATAATTTTCTTGACGCTTTCAGGTGTACAGTTGGTGTAGAATGTTTTTTCAGGTAGTATCAGCATGACCGGACCTACTGCACATGTTCCCATACACCCGGTTTGATACACCTTAACTTTATCCGCGATGTTAAGGCGATTAAGTTCATCATTGACAATACTGTTGATCATATCGCAGTTTGAAGAAACACATCCTGCACCACCGCAAATTAGTATCTGATGACTATATACGGATAGATCAAAGAGGTATTGAGTTTTCAGTTGATTCAGTTGATGAATCGATTTGATTATTTGGTTCATAAATCCCCCTTACTCATACTTAGCAAGTATAGATTTTAACTTATTAACATTGACTTGCCTGTATACTTCATTATCAATCATGACAGCTGGAGCTAAACCGCATGCCCCAATGCATCGTGCGATTTCAAAGGTAAAACGTTGATCACTGGTGGTTTGTCCAAGTTCTATACCAAGTTGCTCCTGTAGTTTTTCAATAAGCTTTTTCCCGCCTCGAACATAACAAGCCGTACCTAAACAGACACGAATCGTATGTCTTCCTTGTGGTTCTGTTGAGAAAAAGGAATAAAAAGAGACTACCCCTGCAACTTCAGACAGTGGCATATCGAGTTTGATTGCTACTTGTCTTAATGTCTCCAAGGGTAAAAAACCTTGAATGTTTTGGATTTGATGAAGGATTTGAATTAAATTACTACGATCTCTGCCACATAAATCAATAATCTTGTCAATGTCTTGTTGATGGTCAAATGAATGATGACTACCTGGTTGAACTCTTTCCTCTTGAAGCATGCTTTACCTCCATTAACAAACAACTTAATTGTTTGAAATTTCAATCACATAAATATTAAAAAAATTATGTTTTCTCTGGATGAATTGTTCATGTTCTAATCAATTATTGGCTGATTATGGATGGGTAAATCGGTTCTATTTGATTTCATTTTATCATAATCATTAAAATAAACAATGACTTTGTTAGAATTTTAACAAACTTTATGAAGCAAATTTTATCAAGTGGTTGCTGATATATTCATACCCCATTTTTTAAGATGTTCATTAAGTATTTGTACTGTAATGAGAAATTCATTAATTAGGCAGGATGTTAGTAAAGAGTGTAATAATTCTAGAAAGATTTCATAAGAATTCTAATCTTTACAAGGTTAATCTCTACAAACACAAAAAACCATGGGTTCGATTCCATGGTCTCTGAATCAGAATGGTGCGAATGAAGAGAATCTATTTCTTCTACTTCATTTATATCTAATAGTCACACTAATAGTCTAAATAATACACTAATAAGAAGGTTTTCTTGCTATTATAATAACCTAAACAGTAGAGTACTAAATACTTTAAGTTACTAAAGTCGTCAAGGATTCAAAGAAAATTTTTCCTATTTATAATGTAAGCTTTCCTAATTTTAATCAATATTTTCCATAGAAAAGGTATTATTTGTTCTTGAAATTATTACTTTTTTTTATTGTTAACTATCAGTATAATGTAATTAACAATATTAAGTAGAGTGAACGTTTTTTGCTAGAAAAATCAAGTGTGTTATTATCGGCAAATAGGGAATGGAGGCTTTTTATGAGTAATGCAATTAACAGTTTATTGATAACTAAAGATAGAGTTATTGATAAGATTAAGCACGAGATAGAATTTGACAATAGCGAAGCCTTTTATTACCACAATCTGGATTTTACAAAGGTTATTTATGCCTCTTCTGCATATGAAAAGATACTTGGTGGTTCGAATAAATATCTTTATGATCACCCATTTTCATTTTTAGATTTTATACTGGATGAAGATAGAGAAAAAGTTATGCAAGCTCATTATGCTTATTTAGAAAATCAGGAGTTTGATTTATGCTTTAGAGTCAAAGACAAAGAAAGTAACATTCGTTGGGTTCATGCGTTTACAAAACCAGTAACTGAAAATGCTCAAGTTATTGGTCATCTCACTAGAGCTAGGGATGTAACAAAAGAAAAAGAAACCGAACTAAAGTTGAAAAGTCAAGAAGTATATCTGGATAATATATTAAATACTCAGAATGAACTGATTTGTAGATCCAAATTAGACACTACTTTACTTTATGTCAATAAAGCATATTGTAAATTTAGAAACAAATCAGAAGAAGAGTTGATAGGTTTAAAATATTTAACCTTCTACCCTGAAGACCAACATCAAGATATTCTTGATATGCTTAACTCATTGGATGTTGAAACACCACAAAGAACCAGTATATTTAAGTTTGAGAAATCAAATGATAATGATAATGTATTTTGGGTCAAATGGACCGAACATGGAGTTTTTGATGATCAAGGAAATCTTATTGAAATCATATCGACTGGAATTGATTTGACTCAAGAAAGGAAACTTATTCAAGATTTGGAAGAGAATAACCATATTCTTGAAACTGCTCAAATCAATGCGAAAATGGGAGTCTATAAAGTTGATCTTATTAAAGATACATGTCATAGTTCAAAGATATTAAACGATATATTAGAGATAAGTGACAATGATATAAAGCCGATGAGTGTTTGGGAGGATCTAATCCATCCAAAAGATAGATCAAGAGTATTAAGAGCACACGACAATATTATAAAAAACAATAAACCTTATCATTTGCGTTATAGAATTATAACTAAAAACAATCACACTGAGAAGTGGATTTATGATACTGGTAACATTGATTATGTTGATAGTTGTTCTACTAGAATCATTGGTACAATGATGGATATCACAAAGCTAACCAAACTTGAGCATAAGTTAGAAAAATCCTATGCTGACCTTAATAGTGCATATAAAGAAACCATTAAAGGATGGGCACACGCACTATCTTTAAAAGATGATGAAACCGAAGCACACTCTCAAAGAGTCACAAAACTTGCATTAAAACTTGCTAGAGAAATGAAATATCCAACTAAGAAAATGAAGATGTTTGAATATGGCGCAATTCTTCACGATATTGGCAAAATTGGTGTACCAGACTCCGTATTATTAAAACCAGACAAACTTACAGATGAAGAATTTGATGAAATCAAAAAACATCCAATCTATGCTTATAATATGCTTTCACAAATTGAGTACTTGCGTGATGCAGTAGACATTCCTTACTGCCATCATGAAAAATGGGACGGAACTGGTTACCCAAATCAACTAAAGGATGAATCAATTCCTTTATCTGCTAGAATATTTGCGATAGTGGATGTTTATGATGCATAAAAAAGTGACAGAAACTATCGTAAAGCATGGGAGAAAGAAAATGTTCTTCAATACTTAAGAGATCAGTCTGGTCATCATTTTGATCCTGCCGTTGTTAGAGCTTTCATGAAATTAATATCTTAATTAAACTACACAGGAAATTTACAGTTATCTCTTTGTTAAGTCTTTTTGGATTGTAAAGTAGTATGGCAACACTTTTTAGACAAAATACTTAGTTAGTTTTAAACCCAGTTACATCATAACTGACAAACCTGATAGTTGAGCAAAATACTCTAAGTAGCATACAGCAGTTTTATCAGCTCAGACTTTGTTTCAAAGTTTTCATCGAAGTATTTGTTTAAACTATTGATTACGATATTAAAAAAACATGGGTTCGATCCCATGGTCTCTGTTTCAGAATGGTTCGGATGAAGGTTATCCCAACATATGCACAAAGATTCAAATAGATGTCTATCTATTTGATTCCATTTATATAGTCTAACATAATTTCAATAGATCTCTAAAGATCTTTAATAAGATTTATCCGGCATTTACCCGGCTTTACAAAACTTTGATATAAGTAATAGATGCCATCATATTCGTTTTTATTGAATCAATTGAGTTTGCTTTTTTAATCGAAAAGATTCTAAATTGACATGAATAGGTTAGTTTATTAGAATAGTGCTAACATAGCAAGTGCCTAATACAGTGTTGCCATACCACTTGATTATATGCGATCTGTCATCATCGTTCTCAATGAGGCTGAAGAAAGTGAACTTCAAAATCTTCTAAAGAAATTCGAAAAACAATAAAGTATTAAGAGCTAAAGCTCTTTTTTTCATAAGAAAAGGGCTTTCGCCCTTTAAGACTATTCGATATTAAATTCGCCGAAAGCAAGCACATCACCGTCTTCGGACATCATTTTCTTCTCGTAACGATAGAAACCTTTAGGAAGTTCGTTATAGAAGAATGACAAGTCCAAACCACCTTCAATAGTTTGACCTGGATTGAGATTGTAAGCAATCATAATGAAGAACATTTCTTCCTTCATTTCAACTTCAACCCACTTAGCTCCGTCATATTGAAATAAGGTGAACATCAACCCGTATGTATATACATTCTGGGTATTGTTTTTAATCGTAAACTTCAGCGGTGTAGTCTGGTCGGTAACAACACTATTCTCAAATTCTAAGTATACCGGCATCATGCGATCACCATCCGCCAATTCTGAGTTGTTTAAATCTCCTGCGGCAGCTGAGCATCCGGTGAGCACAAGCAATATGGATAACATGGCAATTAATGTTTTGAGTTTCATAGAATCACTCCTTTGAACTTATTATAGGTTAAACTCATTTAAACTCTCTAATTTAATGACAAGATGCATTTGAAATGAAGTAAGTTGCTATGAGTTGGACATCATGAATTTTGCATTCAACAGATTTGTATAAAGTGTTTCCGTTATTCAATTGAACAACTATACGTTATTGTATTATAGATGCAAATATATCTTATTCCACATTCTATATTACTCAATTAATGATGTTTGCAAAACAAAAAAACCATGGGTTCGATCCCATGGTCTCTGTATCAGAATGGTGCGGATGAAGGGACTCGAACCCCCATGCCGTAAGGCGCTAGATCCTAAGTCTAGTGCGTCTGCCAATTTCGCCACATCCGCATGTGCCTTATTATTATAGCACACTCATTTCATTTATCAATCACTTTTTGAAAAATTGAATCTACTGTTTTCACATGACAACATTCTTTAAATATGCTCGCAAGATTGAGTTCAATGACTCAAATTTTTCAACATTCTATATTTTTATAATTCAGCAGAAGCTTACAATAATATATGTCAAAATACTTAAGTCTGCCAGAGAAGATTTAAATAATTCAAATTAATTAAGTAATAAATAAAAAAAATTCCCGATTAATTTATGTGCACAAAAATATCACTTTTTTGAGCACGTTCTATTAACATGCACAATTCCTTTAGTTATTTGAACAAATAAAAAACACCAAAGTACTCGTCAATGCGATATTAAATTGGTGCGGATGAAGGGACTCGAACCCCTATTAATCAGAATAAAAACCCTGTTTTCCTAAACCATTAAGCAAGTACACAAACATTAATCAATCACTTTTTAACAAATCCTCAATGACTTCACTCACATTATTACACACCTTAAACGATTCCTTAATATGGACAGCTTCTCCAGTAGATATGCCATATCCTTTGAACATTCGTGTCATTGGAATATCATTAAATGAGTCCCCTACAGTATGAATACGCTCATGAAGATTCAAAGCTTTCGCAACTGATAAAATCCCTGTTGCTTTTGAAGTATTAGGTGAAAGAATATCATTATACTCATAAAAAGAATATGCCTTAAGTTTATCTTTATATTTCTTATTAATTTGAGCAGCATGCTTAAGTGCAGATTGTGTATCAATAAACTTAATATACATCCCGACAATTTCTTGTGAAGTCATAATCTCATCTAAACTTATCTGATTCACATGCACATCCACATTTTTATTAAGTGTGTCATGAAGCCCTACACTAATTCCATCACTGAGTCCAAAAAACTGAATTCCATCACTACTTAAAGATGCTAAAACTTCATGCACAATATTCATATCAACAATCGTCTTATGAAGAATAACCCCTTTAGAATCAATCGAGATTGCTCCATTATTCGCAATCACAAAATCAAAAGGAATATTAAACTTTGCAATTTGCTCCAGAATTGATCCTAAACTACGACCAGTTGCAATCCCAAAATGATGACCATGTTCTTTAAATGTACGAATGGCTGACACATCCCGCTCTTCAACGATATTATTAATAAAAAGCGTTCCATCATAATCACTAACTAACGTTTTATACATACACACCTCCACAAGAGCGTCTTAAGTATGTTTATTATACCATGCGTATCTAGGCAAGGCATGTTAAAAGAGGGTTACAAATATTTGTAACCCTCTTTTGCTATGTTATTGATACCACCTTAAACTTAGCTGCTTCACACATCTCCTTAATCGTTTTCTTATCTAAGGAAGACGTCTTAATAACCATTTGAACCTTTTCATCATTAAAAGCCATAATGTGAGTAATATTGAAACCATTCTTGAAAAACAATGAACTCACTTCAGCCATTAAACCAATATGATCAAGCGCAAACTCAAGCACGACCCGTGTGCCCTCATTATGAAATCCCATCACATGGGCAAAGGAGTTAAGAACATCATTGGTTGTAAGTATACCTAATACTCGCTTACGCTCATCAACCACTGGTAGACATCCAATATCCTTAGTGACCATCAAATCCGCTGCCTTCTCAAGTAAAGTATCCAAAGATACAGTAATCACTCGTGTAAGCATAATGTCATCCACTTTTGTTTTAGAAAGTAAAAAATTAAGCTCAAAGATATCAAGTGATGTCGCATTTGAAGGCATATAACGCGATATCATTCCTTCAGTAATTAATCCTACAAGAATACCATCAATCACCACAGGAAGACGATGAATCTTATGAATCTTCATCAGTTCTAGTGCTAAAGAAATAGTCTCCTTTGGAGATATAGTGACAAGTTGTTTACTCATATGCGCACTAACGTACATTAATGACCTCCTAAATAGATGCGTTTCACATCTTCACTTGATAATAATTCTTTCCCACTGCCTGACAAGACGATACTTCCTGTTTCAAGCACATAAGCTTTATGAGCAATCTTGAGTGCTTGATTCGCGTTTTGTTCCACAAGCAGGATTGTCGTCCCTGTCGCATGTATCTCTTCAATAAGTCGAAAGATTTCCTTCACAAGAAGTGGTGCTAGTCCCATTGAAGGTTCATCAAGAAGCAAAAGCTTAGGACGAGCCATGAGTGCTCGCGACATCGCAAGCATTTGCTGTTCGCCACCAGAGAGTGTCGAAGCATCTTGATTAAGCCTTTTCTTTAAAATAGGAAAGCGATCATAAACTTTTTGTAGATCCTCTTTGATTCCTTCTTTATCTTTTCTTAAATAAGCTCCCATAAGTAGATTCTCTTTAACACTCATCCCTGAGAAGATTTTTCGTCCTTCAGGAACTTGAACTAAACCTAATGCTGGAAGTGTCTTACTAGGCACAAGCTTTGTGTCTTGTCCTAAGTACATAATCGATCCTTTTGTGGAAGGAAGTAAGTTTGAGATCGTCTTAAGTAAAGTGCTTTTACCAGCACCATTAGAACCAATGAGTGTTACAATCTCTCCCTCATTCACCTCTATACTAACACCTTTAAGCGCATGAATCACACCATAGTGAACATGCAAATCATTAATCTTGAGCATACTCACTTTGCTCCTCTCCTAGATACGCTTCAATAACACGTTTATTTAACTTAATATTTTCAGGAATATCATTCGCAATAACTTTTCCATAATCCAAGACAATGATTCGTTGAGTAATCTTCATGATTAAATTCATATCATGCTCGATGAGTAAAATCGTCAGTGCTCTTGAGGTATGAATAGTCTTTATAAATGCTGCTAATGCTTCAGTCTCTTGAGGATTCATCCCTGCTGCGGGTTCATCAAGAAGTAATGTGGTAGCACCCGTCGCTAAGGCACGTGCAATCTCAAGCTGTCTTTGCTTCCCATAAGGAAGTGATGATGCTCTTTGATCCGCAAGATGATCAAGTCCAACACTTTCAAGAAAAGCATGGGCTTGTTCATTAACACGCGCTTCTTCTTTGTAGAAGTGAGGTAAGCGAAGTAAAGTTGTCCAAAGTGGTGTTTTAACTTGCTCACTCATGGCCACTTTAATATTATCGAGCACACTCATATTTTTAAAGAGTCTTATATTTTGAAAAGTACGCGCCATACCAAGACGTGTAATCTTATATGGAGCTAATCCACTAATGACTTTAACTTTATCTGATGAATTAAGAGTAATACTGCCTGAAGTAGGCACATATAAACCACTAATGACATTGAAGAGTGTCGTCTTTCCTGCTCCATTGGGGCCAATTAGTCCTAGAAGTTCAAACTCATTCACATCAAAACTTACATCTGAGACTGCCAGTAAACCTCCAAAGGCTTTATTAAGACGTGTTACGCTAAGTAGTGGTTTCATGATTTCACCGCCTTCACGTTTTTAAAGAGTCGCTTCTTTAATGTGCTCCATGACAATTCATCAAGTCCAAGTAGTCCTTCAGGTCTAAAGATCATCACAAGAATAAGAATCAGAGCATAGATAAGCATTCTAACTTGTCCAAAGCTTTGAAGAAACATGTTTACAACCCCAACAAACACAGCTGCTACCATAGAACCACTCAATGATCCCATACCACCAAGTACAACGATAATGAGAATACTAATCGACATATCAATACCAAAGGTTTCAGGTTTTACGACATAGTAAGTCGTTGCATACATCGCCCCTGCAATGGCGGCAAGGAGTGCACCAAACATAAAGGCAATAACCTTAATGCGGGTTACATTCACACCCATGGCTTCTGAAGCTAATTCATCTTCTTTAATTGAGATTGCTGCACGACCCCACTTTGAATACTTAAATCTTAATGTTAGTATCACTGCAATACTTGCCACAATAAACATCATTGGCCAACTCATTAAGTTTTTGATATTCGATATTCCACTAGCACCATTTGTGACATCTAGATTAAGAATGACAATACGTATAATCTCTCCTACCCCGAGCGTTGCAATCGCAAGGTAATCCCCTTTTAGTCTAAGTGTTGGCATTGCAACCATGTATGAGACTACAAATGAAATCATAAGTCCTAACCCAACACCAAGGGCTAATCCACTTAATGTAGGATTACTTCTTAACATAATCGCTGCACTATAAGCACCAATTGACATAAAGCCACCATGACCAAGTGAAAGCTGTCCACTAAGTCCTATAATAATATTAAGACTTACTCCTAAAATGACATTTATTCCAATGCCATATAACACTGAGCGATAATAAGGATTAATAATTCTTGCGTCAATGAGGGCATTGACTCCTATGAGGACAAACAACCAAAGTACAACATAAAGAATAATCTTTTGATTCTTTTTAATGAAATTCATACTTTTTCCTTGCCTCCTTTTCCAAATAAACCACTTGGCTTCACAAGCAAGACAATAATTAAGATTGCATACACCACAGCATCCTTAAATAAAGTACTTCCATATCCTGCGACTAATGTTTCAATAATACCAATCGCAAATCCACCAAACATCGCACCAGGAATAATCCCAATACCCCCAAAGACAGCTGCCACAAAGGCTTTAAGTCCAGGAGCAAATCCCATATATGGTGTCATGGATATGTAATACAACCCTACCATCACCCCAGCAGCTCCAGCTAGCGCACTACCAAGGGCAAACGTCATTGATATGGTATTATTCACATCAACCCCCATGAGTGCAGCTGCTTCTTTATCGACCGCAACAGCGCGCATAGCACGACCTACTTTTGTCTTTAAGACGATAAATTGAAGTAATATCATTAAGGCAATTGAAGTCAGAAACATCATAATTTGAAGTGTGTTGATACGTAACCCAAAGACGATCCATGCTGTATTTTGAAATACTTGTGGAAAAGTATAAATACGAGCTCCCATGATAAGCAACATTACGTTTTGAAGTAAGAAACTCACACCGATTGCTGTAATTAAAGCTGCTGTGCGTGAACTTTTTCTTAAAGGCTTATAAGCTACCTTTTCAATGACGATACCTAGAAGTGCACTTCCTGCCATTGAACCAAGCATTGCAGCCCATAAGGGAAAGTTAAATACTGTTATTAATATCATAGCAAGATATGCACCAACCATAAAAATCTCACCATGTGCAAAATTGATGAGTTTGATAATACCATAAACCATTGTATAGCCCAATGCGACAAGCGCATACACACTACCAATGGATAAACCGTTAATGATTTGTTGTAAAAATTGCGTCATACCTTCTCCTTTTAAAAACAAACAGGTGAGAGATTGTCCCACCTGTTTGATCACACAGCTTATGGATTTACGACTGTTGCGTTAACAGCTTCTCCATTTTGAAGTTCAACAATGACAGCAGATTTTACTGGATCATTGAAAGCATCAAAACTAATGGTTCCTGTTACTCCTTTAAAGCCAGTTGTACTTGCAAGTGCATCGCGAATTTTAACAGGATCTGTTCCTGCTTTTTCAATCGCTGCAAATAACATGTAGATGGTATCGTAGGCAAGTGCAGATAGTGCTGAAGGATCATTTCCTGTGAATGCTTTATGAGCAGTCACAAAGTTTTGAACCACTGGATCATCACTAAGTGTTGTAAAGTGTGTTGAGAAGAAGACATCGGAGACGTTGGCTGCTCCACCTGCTAGACCATTAAGGTCAGGTGACTCAAAACCATCTGGTCCAATAATTGGCATCATTAATCCAGCTGCACGAGCTTGTCCAATAATTAGACCTGCACGCTCTGCATAGTCGGCAACAAATAATACATCAAACTCACCTAAAGCTTTGATTGCTGTAAGTTGAGCACTGAAGTCTTTATCAGGATCAGAGTAGTATAGTGTGTTGAGCACTGTCCCACCATTAGCAGCAAACTGAGTACTAAAGATGGAAGCTAAGTCTTTGGCATAGTCTGATGAGTTAGAACCCATAATGACAGCGCGTGTAGCACTAAGTCCTTCAGTCGCAAAGTTTGCGAGAACTTTTCCTTGGAATGGGTCAATAAAAGCTGCTCTAAACACAAATGGATTAACTTTGTCACCATCGCGAGTGACCATTAAGTTAGTCCCTGATGGTGTAAAGGATAATACTTCAAATTCTTTTGCTAGTGGACCAATTGCCAATGAAGGTGCTGACGTTGCGGCACCAAGCATCGCGACAACTTTATCTACTGTTGCAAGCTTTGTAGCATTCTCAACAGCTTTGGCTGAATCATAGGCATTATCATAGATAACAAGCTCTACAAGTTTGCCATTAATGCCACCTTTTTTATTAATCTCATCAACCGCCATTTCAAAGGCAAGTTTCTCTGGAACCCCATAAACTGCTACAGGGCCTGTTAGCTCTAAATTGACACCAATTTTAATGGTGTCGGATGTGGGTGCACATCCAGTAAGTGTCGCAAAAAGCACAAACATGCTTGCGAGCATCATTAACATTTTTTTCATTCTCTTTCTCCTTAAAAATGATGAATAAATCATATATGAAAAATTAGTGAAATACAACACTTTAAAAAGAAAATTTACATTATTTAATGTAAATTGTTTCAGTTATCAAAAAACCATGTTTCCATGGTTCTCTTTGTCATTTATTCAATGGGTATATAGATATCCGTAAGACTTGTGTCTTTGAAATTTCTTGGAGGTTTAGTGACGTATAATTCAAAAGGAAATGTGTCTCTTGGTTTATGATGGCTCTTAAATAGCCATTCATGATACGAATACTTCCAAGCTTCTTCATAGTCTCTAAGTGTTAATGAATAATGCAGTACTGCGTACTTCCCTTTTATAGTTAGTTGCCCTATCTCATCATGATCTTCCACATTAAAGGATAGTGGCACTGAGAGAGCAACACTTGTTCTTAAATTGCTTTGATCTGTAATAAAAGGATTGTCATGATAAAGTGTCATAACCTTTGTTTCATTATCAACGATAAGATTATTCTTTTTAGCATACTTTTCTAACGTTTTAAACATCTTCATTGCATTTTTTCTAAACTCGAGATAACTACCTTTAAAACGAACATAGATAACTTTAAATTCAATCTCTTTAATCTCTATTGTAGGGTGTTTCATCATCATTCCTCCTAACTTCATTATAGTTAAACTTTACTTCATTGCTTGTCTTTTCTTGCTTTTCGATATTCTTGTGGACTTACTTTATAATGTCTTTTAAAAGCTTTACTAAATGAACTAGAATCACTATATCCATATTGATATGCAATTTGAGTAATACTTGTATTCTTAGATACAATCATATAAATTGCTGATCGCTCCATCTTAATGCGAGTGATAAACTTAGTTAGAGTTTCATTACTGTTTTGACTAAATAAATGATGATAGTAATATTTTGAAATGTTTAAATGACTTGCGAGCTTTTCAAGTGTAATCTTCTCGCTTAAATGTTGTTCAATATAATCTTCTGTTTCATTAATAAGTCTTTGTACATTCATAATTGCTGTCCTTGTATCTATTCTATCATTCTAAACGTCATAAGACTAAATATGTTTGAATGTAATATAAAACCATGATAAATCATGGTTAATTTGAAAGGATTCATTTTATGGAAATCTAAGATTATCTCCTAGTCACATTATCATGTTTTAAGAAAATGGATTTTCTTTGCATATAATAAAGAATAGGTTGACTAAATACATTAGTTATAAATCTCTTGTGAATAGGAGTTTCTTTTTTCAATCTTTCATAGTAAGTTATTAGCGTATCATTTTGAAAGTGTAAAATATTGTTCAATCTATGACCATCGATATAATATCCACAGTGGAAATTGTTAGATGCAAACGCATCCAAGTTTATACCTCGAGTTTTTAAACCATATATTTTAAACATATTTTCCAAAAATTCGTGATAACTTGTTCGACATTTTTCGCCACCACCAAGATAAAATATTTGCCCTTTTAAATCCTCTATGTGATTGATTGATTTTGCCAAAGCTTCACCAACATCGACATTGCTTACAATTTCTAATTTCGTTTTTAAAGGCATATGAAACATTAATGGATTAATTTTAGGATTACCCATTACTGCACCTAATCTAAATATAGTATATTCAATATTTGAGTTTAAAATGATATTCTCAGCTTCAATTTTAGTTTCAGCATAATGATCACCAAAACTAGGTTTCAACATGTCCCCAACTTGAATGCCATAATTTTCTAAACGATCACCATAAACACTAATTGATGATGAATATATTAAAAAAGGTTTCTTAATTTGCTTCTTTATCGCATTAACAATATTCAGCGTTCCAAAAACATTGGTTTGTCTTGCTAATTCTGGTTTTACATCTGCTAGTGGTGGAATAATTGCAGCCAAATGAATCACCACATCTTTACCAACGATTAGTTCACTAATTAAGTTTTCATCAGTTACCGATCCAAACACGATGAAAATCTTATCTTTATATTGATTCAATTTCTTCTTATTTTTAGCACTTTTAATTTCTAGAACAGTAACCTCGTGTTTATGTTCAATCAATTTCTTTAAAGTTTCAAACCCAACATTGCCAGTTGCTCCCGTCAATAATACTTTCATGTTGATCACCTAAAAAGATTATACCACTTATTGTTCTTGACCAAGAAATAACCTTCTTTGAAATGATAATCATTAATAACATGATAATTCACTGTTTCTTTAAAAACTATAGTTCTACTTTTAAGGTAATAAAAAACCATGATAAATCATGGCTAAATGTTAAATGGTGTCCCGTGAGGGGCTCGAACCCACGACCCACTGATTAAGAGTCAGTTGCTCTACCAACTGAGCTAACAGGACATTGCTATTTGATTATACCACTCTCATTTGATTTTTCAAGTTTTAGTTCATATTCTTTGTATCTCTAGTATAAGAAGACTATAATCAGACTCACAGGAGGATAAATTATGAAAAAAAACGTAGGAAAAAAAGATGCAAATATTCGCTATGGAGTTGCGGTCGTTTCACTGTTAGGAGCGTTCTTGCTACCAGCATTTAGAACGCCACTTTTAATCTTCGCAGCCGCGATGGCAATCACTGCTTATGTTGGCTTATGTGGATTATACAAACTTTTTGGCATTACTACATGCCCAGTTGATCAAAGATAATAATAGAAAAGGCCATTGGATATTAATCTAATGGCCTTGTTTGTTTATGGATTAATTGAGTGTGTAAACACTTTTAGTTCTAATGGTTGCAACGTTACTTCAAATAGTTTAGGTAGCATGATTACATTTTCTTCTTTCCAAACGCTATACATACCCGAATGTTCATCAGATAAATGAACTACAACATTTTGTTCATTCTTAGACAAGTTGGCAAGCACCAGGACTTTGTTTTCATCAGTTGAAGACTTTCTTAAGAATGATAATACTGAAGGATTTGTATCTTCAATCCACACTGTAGAATGAACATGATTGGTTGTATTTAAAGCTTCATTAGCTTTTTTAAGCGCAATTAACTCTTCATACATCTGCATTAAATCATAGTTATTCCAGTCTATCTCATCTTTTTCAAAGAATAGTAATTGTTTTTCAAGACTTGATTCCTGTCCATTATAAATAAGCGGAAGTCCTGGAAGTAAGAATGTTAATGCATTGACTAACGCTAAATGATCTTTGTATTGATCCTTAGGAAGCCCATTCCAAGAATTCTCATCATGATTGGTCGTAAAGATCATTGGAAAGTTACCTCTAGGATACATACGATGTGAATCACTTAAATAATCAAGGAACAACTGGTCATTATCATTACCATTCGCAATGCTACGAAACACTCGCATAAGTGGCCATCCACCATAATTAGAATGAAAGACATCAAACCAGTTTAACACTGTATGATCTTCAGCTAACATAAACACTTCAGGATTAACTTGAATTAAGCCTTGATGAATTTTCTCCCAAACCGCTACAGGAACAAGCCCCGCGACGTCAGCGCGATATCCATCAACTTTATGTTGTTCAACCCAATATGTCGTCATTGCGACAAGTTCGTCGACAAGATCAGGATTTGAGAAATTAAGTTGTGCAACATCATCCCAATCAGTTCCACGAGGATGAATAATTTGACCGTTTTCTTGAACATAATATTCAGGATGCTCACTAATCCAAGGATGATCCCAACCCGTATGATTTATGACTAAATCTAAAATCACTTTAAGACCTAAAGAATGTGCAGTACTCACTAAATTATCAAAATCTTCCATGGTTCCAAACTCAGGATTAACCCCATAGTAGTCTGCAATTGAGTAATATGAACCAAGAGTCCCTTTTCGATTCACTTCACTTATTGGATGAATTGGCATAAGCCATATAATGGTAACACCCATTTCCTTAATGCGTTCTAAGTCTTTTGTAACTACTTCAAACGTTCCTTCTTTTGAATATTGGCGAACATTGATTTCATAAATCACCGCTTTATCAAGCCAACTCGCTTGAGGCAAAGATGATGTTCTTATTGCATGATTTGCTCCAATAAGTCGTGGAGCAATAACTTCAATATCTTTAAGTGTTGTTTTTATGCCACATCCATCATTAACAGTTTGAGCATATGGTCCACACTCATCAATGATTGGACTACATCCATACAGAAATATAAATAATATTAAAAACATTAGTAATGATTTCACAGGATACTCCTTTAATGTTTAAATCGGATTGAGTGAACCACTCAATCCGATATGTTTAATCTTTAAGTCTTATTCCTTTCGCATCTACATTCTTAGATCCTAGGAACAATTGAAGTGCTTCAATAAAGGACCATAACCCCGCAATCATTGGACCAGTAAAGAACAAGATCCATCCAACAGTCGTGAGAAGTAATTGAACAATACCTTTGCCCGTATGTCCTAAATAGAAATTGTGAACTCCTAAATAACCTAGAAATAGTGCTAGAACCCCTGCAATCATACGGCTTTTCGCTTCTGGATTATATGCTTGTGTATGTGAAGCAATCCCTGTTGGTTCACCACACGATGGACAATAAGAAACATTCTCACCCATGCTAATCCCACAAGATTTACAATACATACACTTCTCCTTTAATTAATGACTATTATATCATAAATTAAAACTTATCAAAGTGAGTAAAAATTATGAGTAAAACTTAGATTCTTGGTTTAGGACTATAGTGAGTATGTAAGTATTTATGGGCAACATCACTACCAGGTTGTTTGAGAAATTTCTCATACAACGCAATAATCGCAGGATTCTCATGAGATTTTCTTAAAGGAGCATCCGCATCGAGTTGATAAATAGCAGCACGACGTTTTTCTAATATATTAACATTACCATGATGATAAGGTTGTCCTCCTCCACCAATACAACCACCAGGACAAGCCATAATTTCAAGTAAGTCATAATGAACTTCTTCATTCGATATCGCTTCAAGAAGTTTACGAGCATTTCCTAGCTCATGAGCTATCGCAACATTGAGCGTTTTACCACCCACATCAATACTTGCACTACGAATTCCATCGAAACCACGAAGTGATTCAAACTTAACTTCTTTTAAAGGTTTTCCTGTAATCATTTCATAAGCCGTTCGAATAGCAGCCTCCATTACTCCACCAGAGGTACCAAAGATGACTGCAGCTCCTGTAGACTCTCCTAATGGTGAATCAAATTCACTTTCATGGAGTTGATTAAAATCGATAGCAGCTTCCTTAATCATACGTGCTAACTCACGAGTGGTGAGCACATAATCCACATCCATAAAGCCTTCATCATTAAATCCTTCTTTAGCGGATTCTGCTTTCTTTGCGACACATGGCATGATAGACACAGTAACAAGTTGTTGAACATCTAAATTTGCTTCCTGAGCATAATATGTTTTTGTAATCGCCCCCATCATTTGTTGAGGAGATTTACACGTTGATGGTACATTGACTAAGTCAGGAAACTGTTGTTCTATAAAATTAACCCATGCAGGACAACATGATGTCAGCATCGGAAGTCTATTCCCTGCTTTAACTCGTTCCACAAATTCATGAGCTTCTTCAATGACCGTTAAATCCGCTGCAAAGTTAGTATCAAATACGCTATCAAATCCTAGACGACGAAGTGCAGTAACAATTTTACCTGTAGAAATCGTACCTGGTTCTTGTCCAAAGGCTTCCGCAATCGCAACACGAACAGCAGGGGCAACTTGAACACTAACATGCTTCTTAGGATTATTAATTTGACGCCAAACAAGAGGTGTTGAATCAATTTCAGCAAGTGCAGCTGTAGGACATACTGAAGCACATTGACCACAATACGTACAGCTTGTATCTTGAAGATCAAGATTAAAGGCCGTCGATACTGTAGAATCAAATCCACGATTAACAGCAGATAGTACACCTACTGTTTGCATCTCATTACACATGGTAATACAGCGACGACACATGATACATTTGTTAGGATTTTTAAAAATTGAGAAAGATGATTCATCAATAGGATGATTCGTTTTTTCACCTGGATAATGAATTTGGCGAATGTTCATCTCATGTGCAAGACTTTGTAAGTCACAATCGAGATTCTTAACACACATTAAGCAATCCTGAGGATGATTCGAAAGTAATAGTTCAAGATTTATTCGACGTGCCATAACGGCTTTTTTAGAGTCAGTAAGTATTCTTTGACCGGATGTTACTTCTTGAGCACATGATGGTACTAACAATTCTCTTTTTTCATCTTCCACAACGCAAATGCGACATAAAGCTTGGCGATTGACTACGCCAATATCGTGTAAATCAAGATGACATAATGTTGGAATATGCATGCCTACTTTCGCGGCTGCTTGAAGAATGGTTGTGCCTTTTGGAACTGTCACTGGAATATCATTGATATAGCAGGTGACCATTCTTTTGATTATACTCATATTTTTCACCTCCTAAGGTCGAATGATAGCATGGACAGGACAAGCTGTGAAACATGCACCACACGCGATACACTTCGCTTCATCAATAATATGAAGTTGTTTAACTTTACCTTCAATACAAGTTACTGGACAAATACGAGCACACTTCGTGCACCCAATACATTTCACAGGATCAATACTATAAGAACGCTTCTTAGTGCGATATGCATAAGCTTCATATTCATCTCTAAAGTGAATGAGTGTGGAAAGTACAGGATTTGGTGCAGTTTGACCAAGTCCACATAAAGATGACCATTTAATGATTTCACCAAGAGATCTTAAACTTTCCAAATCTTCAATGCTTCCTTGCATGGATGTTAATCTCTCTAATATTTCAAGCATGCGTTTGGTTCCAATGCGACATGGAGTGCATTGTCCACAAGATTCATCTTGAGTGAAATCTAAGTAGAATTTTGCTACTTCAACCATATCTGAATCTTCATCCATAACAATCATTCCACCACTACCCATCATTGCCCCAATAGCTTTGAGTGATTCATAGTCAATAGGAGTATTGAAGTAAGGTTGTGTAATAACACCTCCACTAGGGCCTCCAATTTGAATGGCTTTGATTCTTCTTCCTTCTGGATGTCCACCACCAATGTCATAAACAATTTCTTGAAATGTAGTACCCATCGGTACTTCAACAAGTCCAATATTTCTCACATGACCTGCAAGCGCAAAGACTTTTGTTCCTGGTGATGTTGATGTTCCAATATTTCTAAACCAAGCACTTCCTTTATTAATGATATTTGCAATATTTGCAAGTGTTTCTACGTTGTTAACTACAGTTGGCTTTTGATGATATCCACTTACAGATGGATATGGTGGTTTGTTTCTTGGTTCACCACGTCCGCCTTCAATAGAGCGAATAAGTGCGGTTTCTTCACCACACACAAAAGCGCCTGCACCAATTTTAATTGAAATGTCAAAAGACATTAGTGTACCAAGGATGTTTGCTCCTAAAAGTCCATATGCTTTTGCTTGATCAATGGCAATTTGAAGCCGCTGTGTCGCAAGTGCATACTCAGCTCGAATATAAATGAATCCTCGTGTTGCTTTTGTAGCATACGCGGCAATGATCATTCCTTCTATGATAGCGTGAGGATCACCTTCACAAATTGCTCGATCCATAAATGCTCCAGGATCACCTTCATCTGCATTACAAATAATATACTTCTCACTACTTTCTTCCAAAAAGGCAACTTCCCATTTAACCCCAGTGGAAAACCCTCCACCACCACGGCCTCGTAAACCAGATTCATTGATACATGAGATAACTTCAAAAGGTGTCATTTCACTTAATACTTTTGATAAAGCAGTATATCCACCATTTGCGATATATTCATCAATGATTTCAGGATCAATATGACCACAATTCTTTAGTGCTACACGATGTTGTTTCTGATAGAAATCCATTCCTGAGGCACCAGTAGCAACTTCATCACTATGAGGGTTACGATACAATAAGCGCTCTACAATACGTTTATTCAAAATGTGTTCATTAAAAATCTCATCGACATCTTCAACTTTTACTTGAACATAATGATAATCTCCTGGTTCAATTCTTAAGATTGGACCTTGTCCACAAAAACCAAAACAACCTGTTTTGATAATGGCACAATGATGAGATAAATCGTGAGAGTCACATAATGACTGAAACATTTGTATCATCACATCAGCTTCTGATGATAAACATGATGTCCCAGCACACATGTATAGTTTAATTCTAATATCTTCGCGTGGTTTTAATAATGTTTGAAAGGTATTAAAGGATTCGATTGATTTAATTCTTGTCATGTTCTTTACGATAGATGTTAACGATATCTGCAACATCTTTCCCTTTTACGTGACCAAACACTTTTTCATTCACACTAAGTACTGGGGCTAAACCACAAGCACCAATACAACGTACATCTTTAACACTAAACACTTCATCATCAGACATAACACCTTTAGATGTCTTTGTCTCTTTGTATACTAAGTCAATGATTTTATCAGATCCCTTTACAAAACATGCGGTACCCATACACACACTAATGGTAAATTCACCCATTTTATGTTCATTAAAAAACGAATAAAATGTAACCACCCCATTCACAAGAGCACTTGAACAATTGAGTTTAAGTGCAATATGACGTTGTAAGTTAGGAGGTAAGTAACCAAATAGATGTTGGGCTTTGTGTAAGACGTGGATAAGCTGTTCGTGTTTTGGATTTTCACATTGATTAATGAAGTTTTCAAGCTCTAAGAGCTTGTCTGCATCAAGTGAAGTGATATCCAAGACTTCTTGAATGTTCATGACATCACCTACTTTCACATCATCTGCATAATTAACATCATCATATCATAAATTGTGATATTAATCACATGTTGTGTGAAAATTTTAGTTTACTTTCTATAAATCAAAAAAACTAAGACATAACGTCTTAGTTGAATTATTGTTCGAAGAGAATAAGTTGTTTTAATGTCTCATGAAATGAGTTCGCATCATTCTCAAGCAACCTTAAAGCTGCCATCAAGGGAACAGCTTTCATGACATCATGAGTGTCATAATCAAGTGCTTTACATATTTCTTTTAAGTATAGATTAGCTTTACGCTTAACGTATTGAAGTAAAATGACATAAGTTCGAGCAATATCCATTACAGGATTACCAAGCTTTGCATTCACCCAATCAATGATTATTATGTTTTCTTCACTCATCATTATGTTTTCAAGGTGTAAGTCGAAGTGACAAAGTCTTTTTGATTTCTCAATGGAATGGAGTGACTTAAGTGCTTTTACTTTGATGTTGTATTCAAGCGAAGATGAACTAATTTTTGATTCAAAACTTGAAAATGCATCCTCTAGATTGAGTCCTTGATACTGGAATATTTGACTCTGACACTGAATCAATGTTTCGATACCTAAAGGAAACTTCTCTTTTTTCATTTTGTGAGCTATAGTTTCTCCTTTAACAAGTGTCATTTTTATCGCATGATTTTCTTTAAGTAATTCGCACTTAGCTATATGTAACGAAGTATGCTTTTCGATTTCATTATATACTTTGACTTCATCTTCAATACACTCACTTGGATACCAAGATGGAAAGACTTTATATGCAAATATGCCATCACTTAAAACAGATGCAATCTTTCCTTGTCCTATATGCTTAAGGTTTTTTAGTTCCATCAATATCTCCCTCAATAGTTAAATCTTTATAATAACATTCCCACTTTTATGCCCTGCATACACATGAGCGTGAGCTTGTTTGTAGTCTTCAAAATCATAAACCTTGTCTATTATTGTCTTAAGTGATCCCCGACTTAACCATTCATTAAGATGCGTAAGTCGTTGAGAGTCTTCTTTGGTCGGTGACTTAATACTATAAAACTTCCCATTTGGCTTCAGTAAATGTTGAATATCAGTTTTCTTTATCTTCCCTACCGCATCAAAGATAACATCAAAGCGTTGTTGAATATCAAATGGATTTTGGTTTTTATAATCAATGAATTTTTGAACAGGAAACACGTTAAGTTTCTCATGATGCTTTTGACTAGCTACAGCCGTGATATTTGCTTTAAAGTGGGTTGCTAAACTAAGCGCATAGGTTCCTACAGCACCGCTTGCTCCGTAGATATAAATATCATATCCTTCTTTAAGATTTTGCTCATTAATGAAATGGTAAGCACTCATTGCACCAAAGGCTATAGGAGCAGCATCCACAAGATCAACAGATGAATCAACCACAGCGAACTTAGAATCACTTGATAGCACAAGATACTCCGCAAGCACACCTGCTTTCATTGAATTAATAAAGTTAACGTGATCTCCAACTTTAACGCCAGTGATATCACTACCAACTTCTACCACTACTCCACTTCCACTAATGCCACGTATCTTTGACTTAGGTCCATTCCACCCAAACAATAAACGTAATATTAACTTGATTACAAATGGCTGATCAATTGTATTTATATTTTTGTCGCCACTTGAAATATTCGCATAGGCTACTTTAATAAGAAATTGATTTGGTTTGGAAATGACTGGTGTAGAAACTTCAACAAGTTCCAATGTATTTTCGTCGCCATAGCGATTTTGAATGATTGCTTTCATAGTTAACCTCATTTTTATCATTATAGCATCATTATTTCTGCTAGTTAACATACTTTATAACATACATTATTGTCATGACAAGTAACATCATCGACATTCTTTCACGCATGCACAAAAAAACACCCGAAGGTGTTTGATTGACAATTGGTGACCCGTACGGGATTCGAACCCGTGAATGCATGCGTGAAAGGCATGTGAGTTAAGCCGCTTCTCCAACGGGCCATTGATGGCGCCTGAAACAGGACTCGAACCTGTGACCAACCGGTTAACAGCCGGTTGCTCTACCTACTGAGCTATTCAGGCAAGTGCTTATAAAATATACCATACCCATAAGCACTTTGCAACACTTTTTTGAACTAAAAACCGTCAATTTAAGTGTTTTGTATCGTCAAGTTTTTTACCCATTTTTCCTTCTTAACTAATGCATAAGAAACCATGAGTTTTAAGAAATCGGTCGACTGACCTGCTAGGTAAACAGCCAAAATTGGCCAATTCGTATAATAAGCAACGACAAATACCACCGGGACATTCACCACCCACATGAACACAGAATCCATGATCAATGTTGACTTCATATCTCCACCAGCTCTAAGAATGAAGTAACACTCCGCAGTACTCATATAGATTACAAACATAACTGACATGATTCTCAATATTGAGGATGCAATCTCACGCTCTATTAGCGTGACATCATAGAGCTGTGGCACAATCATTGATGAAAAGAACATAACACTTCCAAGAAGTAATGCTAAAACTGCACTGAACCCAAGCATGTAATATCCACGACTTCGCGCTTCATCAAGCTCGTTAGCTCCTAGAGGCTGTGATATCATCACAGTTGTCGCAACTGCCATACCCCCAAACAAGACGAAGAATAAGTCGGCCGTTGTTGATGCAATCGACAAACCTGCAATAACTTCGCTTCCACGTGTTGCATATAGTTTAAATAATGTCGCCATACCACCTGCCCACAAGAATTCATTGATAGTTAGCGGTAATGCCTTAATCGTGATTGTTTTGAGATTGTATTTTGAAATATGGAATATTTGAGAAACTTTTGTGCTGAAAGAGAAATGTTTAATCTTTAATGAGATAAGCATTGCAATCATTTCAAATGTTCTTGAAATAACGGTTGCATATGCTGCACCGGCAACACCTAATCGAGGAAACCCAAAATGTCCAAAAATCAAAATGTAGTTAAGGATTGCATTCATTGAAACAGCCACAATACTTATATATAGCGGAATCTTAGTTTCTCCCACTGAGCGCATTGCACTTGCTAGTGCGAATGTCAATCCAAGAGGAATAAATGCAAACGCCACAATACGAATGTATTCACCACCAACTTGAAGAATTGCTGGATCTTGACTAAAGAAACCGAGCACACTTTGTGGTGCAATTAACCCTAATATAACGAATGGAATCAATACAAGATAGACTGAAGTTAGTGAATAGCGAAATGCCTGTTTTATATTTTCTTCATCTTTTGCTCCAAAATACTGGGCTATAAAGATTGAAGCAGCACCTGTTACTCCAAAAGTAGCAAAAACTGCAATCATAAAGAAACGATTTGTAATTGCAACACCCCCTAATGCAATCCCACCAAGCTGACCAACCATAAGGTTATCAACAAGATTTAGGGAAGATGTGATAAGTTGTTGCAACATAAAAGGAATCGCGACAACGAGCACGTCTTTGTAAAATGAAGATGGAGCAATAAACCTTTTAAACATGAAACCTCCAAAAAAAAATGCGATGGTTATGCCATCGCGTTTAGTTTACATATGGTGGAGCTTATCGGGCTCGAACCGATGACCCCCTGCGTGCAAGGCAGGTGCTCTCCCAACTGAGCTAAAACCCCATATGACATTCAAAAGTATGGTGGGCCTGAATGGACTCGAACCAACGACCTCACCCTTATCAGGGGTGCGCTCTAACCACCTGAGCTACAGGCCCAACATTTGCTGAATGCTTAATAAATATACCACTTACACATAGGAGTGTCAACCAAAAAAGCATGATTTTCTCATGTTTTTTAAGTTAGATAACTCTATTAAAATAACACTTTAATCTTGTTAATGATCGAAGTAAAAGAAGAGTTAACCTTAAGTCATCGTTAAGAATGATGTGATACAAAAAAACTCCCAGAAAACATTCTGAGAGTTTGTAGTTCCAAAGATTGAATTAACGTTTGGAGAATTGTGGAGCTCTACGTGCGCCTTTAAGTCCGTATTTCTTACGTTCTTTTTGTCTTGGATCGCGAGTCAAGAATCCAGCAGCTTTTAATACTGCACGATAGTCTGGACCTGCTACAAGTAAAGCACGTGAAATACCATGACGAATTGCGCCTGATTGACCAGTGTATCCACCACCTTGCACATTCACGTTCACATTGAAAGCACCTAATGTATCAGTTGTTTCAAGTGGTGAGCGAACGAGCATGCGTTGCGTCTCTAAAGGTAGATAGTCATCTAAGCTTTTTCCATTGACCGTGATATCTCCAGTACCTGGAGTTAAATATACACGTGCAGTAGATGATTTACGACGTCCTGTACCGTGGTACATGACAACTTGTTTTTTCTTTGCAGCCATAGTGTTTCCCTTCTATCCTTTAATAACCAATTCCACAGGTTGTTGTGCAGCATGTGGATGATTTGGACCTGTATACACAAACAAATGCATACGTTGCTTATCACCAAGTTTGGTGTGAGGTAACATACCTTTGATTGCTTTTTCTACCCATTCGACGGTGTATTTTTCACGCATAAGTTTAGTTGTGCGTACGCGAAGCCCTCCAGGGTATTGGGAGTGAGCGTAATACTTCTTCGTTTCGTCTTTATTACCAGTGACAACAACTTTGTCCGCGTTTATAACAATCACATAATCCCCTGTATCCACGTTTGGTGTATACGTTGGTTTGTGTTTTCCACGTAAGACAGTTGCGATTTCACTCGCAAAACGACCTAAAGTTTTGTTTGTTCCATCAACGATATACCATTGACGAACGACTTCATTTGGTTTGGCCATAGTAGTTTGGCGCATATTAATTTCTCCTATCCAGATGTAGTTTCCGGGGCTACATTTGGCATAAAGTGCCATATAAAATAGTATCTCAAATCACGACTAAAGTCAATGAAAAGATTTAAAAGCAGACCTATCTTTTATTATACTCTTATACCAAATGCGACTAATTAATCAATGTCTGTAATCAAATTCGCATTATGACTTCTTAAAAATTCAATTGCTTTGTCATACATTCCTGTATCTAGTAAATGTCTTGGATCATGAGCATCAACCCCGACAATAATCGTACAACCACGCTCTGCCACAATCTTCCAGAATGCATCATTTGGATAGTAATCACGATAACGTTTACCACCCAAATTGTATTCCATGATAGTATTGGTCTCCAACGCAACATCACATAGTGAATGAATCAATTCTTTAGTACGATCATTCATAATATTGACCGTTTTTAAGAACAAATCTGGATGTGCAAATATCTTATACATCCCACTTCGCATTGCTTTAATGGAATCTTCTAAGTAATGCTCATACAGCATTTTGAAGTCTTTATAATTTCCATAGTACGTATCATTACTATCTTTAATATGAAAGTGATTTCCAAGCACAAGAAGATCTAAGTTATAAGTTTGCACAAGTGATTGTAAATCATCCATTCGTGATTCAAAATATTCTGCCTCAAGGCCAATAAGAATCTTGATTTGACCTGCATACTTTTCTTTTAGTGAGCGAATCGATTCGACATAACCATGCATCTCACGCATATGCATACGAATACGATCGGATTCATCATCTCTTAGATTCCATGGCGCGTGATCCGTGAACGCAAGTTCACTAAATCCAGCTTTAATGGCCGCAATGACATACTCTTCATCAGTGCCATAAGCATGTTTACACCGCTTCGTATGTGTATGATAATTCCCTTTAATCATAGAACACCTCCTTAAGCGTTAATCCTATGGCTTCAGCTTTGAAGCGACTAATTCCTTTTTGTTTTTGAGAAAGTACTTTATCAATGAAATCAACATCTTCTTGATTCGAACCAATCGCAATAAGTACACCGACCATCATTCTTACCTGATATTGTAAGAATGCCTTACCAAGTACACTAATCACAATCGTATCATTACTAACACTGACATGACATTCATCAATCGTACGAATTTGATTCTCTTTAAGTTGCTTTGGCGTTACATTAAACCCTGTAAAATCATGGGTTCCCACAAATGACTTTGCGGCATCAATCATTTTCTGAGCATCGAGTGGATAGCGATGAAAATATTCATGAGTAATATTCTTAACTTGATAGTTTCCAGTTCGAATCGTATAGACGTATCGTTTCTTTTTAACACTAAATCGTGCATGAAAAGATTCATCCACAACTTTAACTTCACTCACATGAATATCATTAGGACAGCGAGCATTAATGGCTTTAAGCCACTGTGCTTCACCAAGATCTTTTGTAACATCGACATGAAAGACATAGTGATCTGCGCTGACATGCTTATCAGTACGACCACACCCAACAACTGACACTTCACTTCCATCAATATAGGCAATGGCACACTCTAAGGTATCTTGTACAGTTTTCTTTCCCTTAATCTTTTGCCAACCTTCATAGTTTAATCCTAGAAATGAAATCGTAACTTTTAAACGAACCATGCAAGTGTACCAATCGCAATGAGCACACACGATACAAGAAATAGTGATACCCAGTCTTTTAGAGTCACTTGAAGCTGTTTGTAACGTGTTCTTTTAGCTGTTGGTGAATAACCACGTGCTTCCATTGCATCTGCAAGTTCTTCTGCTCTTTGAAAACTAGACACAAAAAGTGGCACAATTAGAGACAAAATTGCAACGATCTTTTCATTAATCTTTCCTTCAGTTAAGTCAACACCACGAGATGCTTGTGCTTTCATAATGCGTTGAGATTCTTCAATGAGTGTTGGAATAAAACGTAGTGCAATTGAAATCATCATCGCAATTTCATGTGCAGGAACTTTAAATCGCTTGAAAGGAGCAAGTAAATCTTCAATTCCTAGTGTTAAGTCAAGAGGTTTAGTTGTGGCAGTAAGTAATGTGGTAATCATAATCATTAACAATAATCGTATTACAATATATGCTGTTTGAAATAGTGCATCACTAAAGACAAGTAATCCAAAAATATTGATGACGACATATCCAGTACGAATGACAAAGATATTAATGACAAGTAGGAAAATTAGCATAAGTAAGACAGGTTTTAGTGATTTTAAGATAAATCCAAACTTGAGTTTAGAAACAAGCACTAAAGACACTGCTACTACACTTAATATTCCATAGCCATAAAAACGTGCTGGTAGAAAGACCGCAACCATCAAAAACAACATATTAATAATCTTCATCCGAGGATCAAGGCGATGAATCCAAGAATTTGTAGGGATGTAGCGTCCTAAGGCAATATTAGACATGCTTTCCCTCCTTAATGGATTGTGCCAATTTATTTACATCTAATGTATGCGCATCAAAAGAAATCTTAGCTTCTTTAAGAAGTGCGCGTAATGCAAGTAGTGGTGGCTTTACAAGACCATAATCTTCATGAAGATCTGTTTCATTAAAGAATGTTTCTTTATGACCTTCAAACACCACATGACCTTGATCAAGCATCACAACATCCGTTGCATAGTTAAGCACATGATTCAAATCATGAGTAATCATAATGATAGTCGTTCCACTCGCATTAAGATTTTGAAATAATGACATCATTGATGCGCTGCCTTCAGGGTCAAGTCCTGCAGTCGGCTCATCAAGAACTAAAATCTTAGGAGAGAGTGCTAAGATACCTGCAATCGCAACCCGTCTTTTTTGTCCACCGGATAGTTCTAGAGGAGACCTCTCATAAAAACTAGAATCAAGTCCAACACGAATGAGTGATTCTTGTGCAATAGAGCGTGCATCATCAATTGAAACACCAAAGTTTAGTGGTCCAAACATAACATCTTTAAGAATCGTTTCTTCAAATAATTGATACTCAGGAAACTGAAAGACTAAACCAACTTTCTTTCGAAGTGGTTTTAATTCCTTCACTTTTTGATTTGCGACAATATGTTTACCATCAACGGTCAAAGAACCACCAGTAGGAGTCACAAGCGCATTAAAGTGTTGAACCAGTGTGGATTTACCACTACCAGTTGCCCCAATAATTGCGGTAAATGATCCTTCTTGAATAGAAGTTGTAACTTCCCTTAAGGCATGGTAGGCAAAGACAGAATTTGGTGAATATTCGTAAGATAGTTTATCAACTTGAATAATCATAGTTCTTTTACCATCCCTTCTAGATTTGAATCGTTGACAATAATGCCCACTTTATTAAGTGCATATTTAAACTTTAAAGCAAATGGAATATCAAGCTTAATTGATTTAAGTAGTGTTTCTTTTGCTAAAACATCTTTAGGATCACCAAACTCAATGATTTTTCCTTCATTCATGACATAAACAATATCTGATTGATATGCTTCTTCAATATCATGGGTAATTGAAATGATAGTCATGTTTGTTTGAGAATGAAGTTGTTTTACCAAATCATTGACTTCAGATTTACCTTTAGGATCAAGCATTGATGTCGCTTCATCGAGTATGAGAATTTGTGGTGTCATACTTAAAGCTCCCGCAATCGCAACGCGTTGTTTTTGCCCACCACTTAACTTTGTTGGCTCAAAATTAAGATACTCATGCATGTTCACTGCTTTCGCAAAGCGATCAATAATCTCATCCATATCCTTTGGATCAACTCGACGATTTTCTAAACCAAAGGCAATATCATCTTTAACTGTAGACCCAATAAATTGATTATCAGGATTTTGAAAAACTAATCCAACTTTAGACCTTATCGCATCGACATTTTCGTTATTTAGCACTAAATTATCGACGATGATTTCTCCTGCGGATGTTTGAAGCAATCCAATAATGCATTTCGCAATGGTAGATTTACCTGATCCATTGTGACCAACAATCGTTACATACTTTCCTTGTGGAATGCTTAAAGAAACATCGTTTAATGCTAAATCAACGTTGTTGTAGGAAAATGAAATATTCTTAATTTCAATGATTGACATGATTATGCTCCTCAAGGGTGGTAGGGAAAGAATGATGAGACAATGAATTTAAGTTTTCAATAAATCTTGATTTATCTTCATTGTAGAGAATGTTTACTTCAATAAGAACCGTATCTTCATTAACTTCCACAAGACTATAATCAACCTTTACTAAAGCCAGTGCTTTCATGACATCTTCACCATATTTGATCGACACAATGAGTCTAAGGGGTAAGGATGCGTGAAGTAACAAAGGATGTAGTGGTATAGTTTCTGTTTTGGTTGGATGTTCTAATTTTTCTTGTTTATGACGCTTTAAAAATCGTGTGCGATCAAATATTCCTCGCATACTTTCGATAAACGACTGTGTTCGTAGTTTTTTAATTCTAACCGATGATTTCATTGTTATATTTTACCATAAAATGATTCTTCATAGTGCTTATGTGTAATCTTCAAGAGTCCATCACCAACATTTATTTTTTCGACATTAATGTGATTTAGACTCATAATCCACTCTTCAAAGGCACTCAATTTATGAATCATTTTCCTAAATTGTCGTGATCGATGATTGATATCTTGTTCACGCTCACCGTGAAAATCAATATTGTCAATAATCATTACCCCTGATGACTTTAAAAATGGAAAGTATCGTTGAAAGAAACGCTTGTTTGAAGCTTTAGCTCCATCAAGAATAATGCAATCCATTAAATGTTGAGGAACATACTCAAAAGCGTCTTGGCAAATCATTGTCACCTGATTACGATGATCAATGTCTTGTTTATACTTTAATGCTTCAAAGTAGCGGTCTTCATCTTTTTCAAGTGTAATAATTTTTAAATGAGGATGAAGATGTGCTAATGATAAACTTGAATACCCAATCGCAGTTCCAATTTCAAGCAGCGAAAAACAATGATGAATCGATATTTCCTTGGAAATAGTATCAATCGTTTCATCAGACATTATCGGAATATCCGTGATTAAGGCAATTTGTTTTAAATCTTGTAAGGTGATCATAATGGAAAAAAGCGGCCTTGGCCGCTTTTAGACTAATTCAATAATGGCCATTGGCGCAGCATCACCACGACGTACACTTGTTTTTAAAACACGTGTGTATCCGCCTTGACGTTCTGCATAACGAGGTCCAAGTTCATCAAATAGTTTTTGTAATGCTAATTGACCAGTTTCTTCATTGGCCACCACATTAAACATTTTCTTCGCAGCTTGACGACGAGCATGTAAATCATTGCGCTTTGCAAGGGTGATGAGTTCATCCACTACACTACGAAGCTCTAAAGCTTTGTGTTCAGTAGTTTCAATGCGTCCCGCGATAATTAAACTAGTCGCTAAATTACGAAGTAAAGCCTTGCGATGTTCAGCGTTACGGCCGAGTTTACGATTTTGCATAGGTTCTCTCTCCTGTCTTATTCATACGATTTAAAGCCAAGCCCCATATCATGGAGTTTGTCTTTAACTTCTTTTAGTGATTTTTTACCAAGATTACGTACTCTCATCATGTCTTCTTCAGTTCTCATTGTGAGTTCTTCCACAGTTTGAATACCTGCACGTTTTAGACAGTTATATGAGCGAACAGATAAGTCTAGATCTTCAATCATCATGACTAATCCTTTATTGTTTGCATCACTTGTGCCATCTTTCATGACAGAATCCATATCTGAAATGCTCTCTTGAATGTTAGTGAAAATTTCTAAATGATCTGTTAGAATCTTTGATCCCAAAGACAATGACATTTGTGGTGTTATTGATCCATTGGTTGTGATTTCCATAATGAGGCGATCAAATTTAGTGTCTTGTCCAACGCGTGTTGGTTCAACAGTATATGAGACTTTCTCAATCGGTGTGTAAACAGCATCTGTGAAGATGGTTCCAATACCAAACGAAGAACCAGCATATAGCTGTTTGTTCGTATCAGCACTGACATATCCACGTCCAACACGTGCTTTCATTTCCATCTTGAGCTCACCACCTTCTTCAAGTGTTGTGATTACATGATTTTTATTTAGCACTTCAACGTTAGCAGGACAGTAGATATCACCAGCGGTGACAACTTTAGGTCCTTTTTCGTTGATTTGAAGCGTGTATACATCATTTTCATCTGAAATTTTTAGTACAAGATCTTTAATGTTTAGAATGATCGTAGTAACGTCATCTTCAACTCCTGAAATTGCAGTGAATTCATGGAATACATTATCAATTTTAATGGAATACACAGCTGCACCTGGAAGGGAAGAAAGTAACACACGACGAAGTGCATTCCCGATGGTCGTTCCAAAACCGCGTTCAAACGGCTCTATTACGAATTTCCCATAGTGGTCTGATTCAACGTATTCTTTAACTTCAATTTTGGCACGTTCGAATTTTTGCATACCAACCTCCTATTGTTGTGTTTTATCCACGTGGACGTTTTGGTGGGCGGCAACCATTGTGAGGGACTGGTGTCACGTCATTTATTGCACTAATATCTAAACCTGTTGTTTGAAGTGCACGAACAGCTGCTTCACGTCCAGGGCCTGGACCTTTCACATTAACTTCTACGAGTTTTAATCCATGTTCCATTGCAGCTTTAGCCGCTGCTTCGGACGCTACTTGAGCAGCAAATGGTGTTGATTTACGTGAACCTTTATATCCTAATGCTCCAGCACTGGACCAAGCAATAACGTTGCCTGTTTCGTCAGTGATAGTAACGATAGTATTATTAAAAGTTGAGTGAATGTGTGCAACACCACGGGCAATATTCTTACGAACCCGTTTTTTACGAGTTGTTGGTTTTGTTGTTTTTGCCATTTAATTGTCCTCCACTCTATTTCTTCTTGTTCGCTACAGTACGACGTGGTCCCTTACGTGTACGAGCATTTGTTTTAGTACGTTGACCACGTACTGGTAGACCTTTACGATGACGAAGACCGCGGTACGCACCAATTTCCATTAAACGTTTCACGTTTAAAGAAATTTCACGACGCAAATCCCCTTCAACTTTGACCTTTTCAACAAGTAAACGAATGGCGTTCACTTGATCTTCACTAAGATCTTTTACACGGATATCTTCTGAAATACTAGCTTCTGCTAATATTCTTTGTGCGAGTGGTTTCCCAACTCCGAATATGTATGTTAGCGATATTACTACGCGCTTATCGCGCGGAATATCTACTCCTGCTATACGAGCCATTGTTGTGTTACCTCCTATTAACCTTGTCTTTGTTTGTGTTTAGGGTTTTCACAAATTACCATTACGCGTCCGTTACGCTTAATGATGCGGCACTTATCGCACATCGGTTTGACTGATGGTCTGACTTTCATGTGTTTTTCTCCCTAGACTATTTATGTCTAAATGTTATGCGGCCACGTGTTAAATCGTACGGTGAGATCTCAACGGTGACACGGTCACCTGGTAAAATGCGTATGTAATGCATGCGGATTTTGCCAGAAACGTGGGCCAGTATTTCGTGTCCGTTTGTGAGTTTCACCTTAAACATTGCGCCTGGCAATGTATCTTCAATGATGCCTTCGACTTCTATAACGTCTTGTTTTCCCATAGATTTCCTTTCGTGTGAATTAAAGTGTTGTTAGAATTTCATATCCATTGTCACTTACAACAACTGTGTGCTCAAAATGTGCACTTAGTGAACCGTCTTTCGTATTCACTGTCCACCCATCAACTAATGTGATGGTCTGTGGTTTTCCCACATGAACCATGGGTTCAATCGCTAAGGTCATACCGACCTTTAGCAATGGTCCCGTGCCTGGAGTGCCGATGTTTGGAATAGAAGGGTCTTCATGGAGGGCAGAGCCAATTCCATGTCCCGAATATTCAATCGGAAGTGAGAAGCCAAAGGAAGTAACATACTCCCCTATTGCATAGCTCACGTCCCCAAGATGGACACCTGGTTGTATTTTTGATAAACCAACAAATAATGAATTTTTGGTGACTTCTAACAATTTCTTTGCTTCATCAGAAATTTCACCAACAGGATACGTCCATGCGCTATCTCCATGATAACCTTTATAATTCGCACCAATATCAATCGATACGATATCACCGTCCACAAGGGGTTTGTGATTAGGGAAACCATGAACCAAGGTTTTATTGACCGAGGCACAAACAGCATATGGGAAGCCCCCATATCCTTTAAAGGAGGGGGTCGCATTGTTCTCGATGATCACACGCTCAACTGCGTCGTTGATTTGTTTTGTCGTGACGCCTGGTGCGACCATCGAAGCAACTGTCTGATGAGCTAATGCCACAATCCGGCCTGCTTCTCTCATAAGTTGAATTTCACGTTGCGATTTAGTGGTAATCATTGGACCTTCTCCAAAGCGACTTTAACATCAATCCATACTTGGTCAATGTTTTTTGTAGCGTCAATGTACTTAACAAGTCCCTTGTACCCATAGTAATCTAGGACAGGTTTAGTAAGAAAGACGTGCTCTTTCAAGCGAACAACAAGTTGATCTAGTGTGTCATCACTGCGATGTACGAGTGTTGATCCACAAAAGTCACATGTGTTCTCGACTTTAGGCGGAAGGTATTCTAGGTTGAAGATGGCTTTGCAGTTTTCACACATGCGTCTATCGATCACGCGATGAATGAGTGCATCAAGTTCAACTGATAAGTTGAGTACAATTTGCACAGGTTTGCCAATCTTCTTTGCAATATCCTCAAACGCTACGGCTTGCACCAAGGTACGAGGATAACCGTCCAGCAAATATCCTTTTTGACAGTCAGGTTGATTGAGACGCTCTTGAATCATTGCAATCGTAATATCGTCGGGAACTAAAAGTCCTTTGTCGATATACTTCTTTGCTTGAATTCCAAGAGGCGTTTCAGCTCTCATGGCATCACGAAACATGTTACCCGTTGAAATATGAGGAACATCATGTTGTTCTACAATTTTCTTGGACATGGTCCCTTTACCAGAGCCCGCTGCTCCCATAATTAGAATATTCATGTTCAGTCCTTAACGTGACACAAAGCCACGATATTGCTTTTGTGTAAGTCGTCCTTGAAGATCTCTCATAGTTTCCATCGCAACACCGACAACGATGATAATCCCGGTACCGCCAACTGACACTGAATTAGGTAAGTTAGTAACCATTGGAATTACATAAGGTAGGGCTGCAATAAAACTTAAGAATAAAGCTCCAAGAACTGTAATGCGGTTAAGCACTTTGCCAACATATTCTTTGGTTTCATTCCCTGGACGAATCCCTGGAATATACGTGCCACTCTTAGATAAGTTATCTGAAATCTTCTCAGGATCAACTTGCAAGTTCGTATAAAAGAACGTGAAGAAGATAATAAGTGCGATATAGATACTTAAACCAATTGGTTGTGAAACGTTAAGAATTGTTGATAAAGTTTGAAAGAAATCACCTTGATTAAAGAAGGATAAAACAGTAACTGGAGCAGTCATGATTGCTGACGCAAAGATAACTGGAATCACACTCGCTGAGTTAATCTTCAAAGGCAAGAATGTAATCTCTTGATTTGATTTTCTCACGCTGGATGATGTGTATTGAATTGGAATTTTTCTCACTGCAGTTGACATGAAGATGACAAGTACAATGATCGCAACATACATCAAGACAAAGAGAGAAAAGTTAAGTACACCACCGAAAATGGCAGCGTTTGAACTTGTGTCCACTAAAGTTTGGAAGGCTTGTGAGAATCTAAATGGAATGTCAGAGACAATACCAGCGAAGATAATCATTGAAATACCATTACCAATCCCGAAGGCAGAAATTCTATCTGCTAACCATAACAAGAACATAGTACCTGCTGTAATAACAATGGTGACATACATGTATGTCGCTATACCAGGATTATTAAGAATACCGTAGTTAATGTGGAAAGCATATGTAAGGGTAAACCCTTGAAGTAATCCAAGAATTAAAGCAAAGTAGCGTGTAATGCGATCTAGCTTCATTTTGCCTTGTGCCCCGGATTTAGTCATCTCAGTTAAAGCTGGGATAACATCCATCGCTAAGAGCTGCACAATGATGGACGCCGTAATGTATGGACCAATACCCATTGAGAAGATGGAAAACTCTTGAAGAGCTCCTCCTCCTAATAGGTTGATCATTCCAAGAATGGAGTCATCAGCAAATTGACCAATAAGTCGTGTGCTATCAACCATCGGAGCAGTAATATTTGCACCTAGACGGTAAACAAAGAATATTGCGAGCGTAAATAATATACGGCCACGAATATCTTTATTTTTAAACATATCCACGAGTAGTTTGATCATATTAGATCACCACAACACTTCCGCCTGCCTTCTCAATCACAACAACCGCTGATTTTGAAAATTTATTGGCATTAATAGTTAACTTCTTTGAAAGTTCTCCATTACCTAAAATCTTAATTCCATCTAAAGTCTTCTTAACTAGGCCTACTTCCATAAGAAGTTCTGTTGTTACAACAGTGCCATTGTCAAAGATGTCTAGTGAACTTACATTGACGATTGCATATTCTTTACGAGTGCGGTTGGTGAATCCACGTTTAGGTATACGACGGAATAAAGGCGTTTGACCCCCTTCAAATCCTAACGATACACCACCACCACTACGAGCGTTTTGTCCTTTGTGACCTTTACCCGCAGTTTTCCCTGTGCCTGAACCTTGTCCACGACCTAGGCGTTTACGATTGGAGCGAGCTCCTTCGTTATATTGTAATTCATGTAGTTTCATTTGCTCTCTCCTTAACCGCGAATCTCAGCAATTTTCTTCTCACGAAGTTTTGCTACAGATTTGATGGTTTTCAATTGAGTTAAAGCAGCGAAAGTTGCACGAACCATGTTGATTGGAGTACGTGAACCTAGGTTTTTAGATAGAACATCTGAAACCCCAGCAAGTTCAAGTACTGCACGCACAGCACCACCAGCAATAACCCCAGTACCTTCTGCAGCAGGACGTAAGAATACAGATCCAGCTCCAAAATTTCCTGTGATAGCATGTGGTAATGTTGTGTTATTAACAATAGGGACAACGATCAAGTTGCGTTTTGCATCTTCAATCGCTTTTTTGATAGCATCAGGAACTTCGTTTGCTTTACCAGTTCCAAATCCTACACGTCCTTTTTTGTCACCGATGACCACTAAAGCGGAGAAGCGGAAACGACGTCCACCCTTCACAACTTTGGTGACACGGTTAATCGTGACAACACGTTCTTCAAATTCTTTCACTACTTCTCTTCTTACGAAGGTTCTTGGTTGTTTGTTGTTTTCCATGGTGCCTCCTAGAACTCTAATCCGGCTTCACGAGCCGCATCGGCGAGTGCTTTCACACGGCCGTGATACAAGTAGCCTCCACGGTCGTAAACAACCGCTTTGATTTCTAATTTTTTCGCACGATTGGCGATTTCAGTTCCAACTGCAATAGCAGCTGCAACATTTGATCCGTTTTCTAGTTTAAGGTCAAGACTGCTTGCTGATACTAAAGTTACTCCTGCTACATCATCAATGAGCTGAGCAGAAATATTAGCGTTGGAGCGGAACACACTTAAACGAGGGCGTGATGCTGTACCACTAATCTTATTACGAATACGTGCGTGACGTTTTTGACGCACTTTATTACGATCTAATTTTGTTATCATTTAATGGCCTCTCCTTCCTATTTTTTCTTACCAGCCGTCTTACCTTCTTTGCGACGGATGACTTCACCTTTGTATTTGATACCTTTACCTAAGTATGGTTCTGGTTTACGTACTGCGCGAACGTTTGCTGCAAATTCACCAACACGTTGTTTATCGATTCCTTCAACTTTAATTTCTGTAGGTTTCCCCATAGTAACTGTAAGTCCTGGTTCGATTGTGAAGATGACTGGGTGAGAATAACCAACAAGAAGTGTTAATTTATCCTCAACAACGTTTGCTTTGTAACCAATACCAACTAGCTCTAAATTACGAGTGAAGCCGTTTGAAACGCCTTCAATCATGTTTGCGAGCAATGCACGAGTAGTGCCATGAAGTTGTTTTGAATGTTTTAAGTCATTTGCACGTGATACCGTGATGACATTTTCATCAACTTTAAATGTTATAACTTCACTAAACTTACGAGTTAATGATCCTTTAGGACCTTTAACTGTAACTTCATTCCCAGCGTCGACGATAAACTCGACTCCTGCAGGAATGGTAATCGCTTTATTACCGATACGTGACATTGATAGTCTCCTTCTTACCAAACATAAGCGATGACTTCACCGCCCACGTTTTTCTTGCGAGCATCTCTATCTGTCATAACTCCATGAGATGTTGAAATGATTGCAATACCAAGGCCATTTAAGACGCGTGGTAATTGACCAACTTCAGCATATACACGAAGTCCTGGTTTAGAGATACGTTTAATTCCTGAAATAACTTTTTGATTGTCTGCACCATACTTTAATGTAACAGTGATGACCTTCTTAAAGTCTGAAGATGTGGTGTATCCTAGGACAAAGCCCTCTTCTTTTAAAATGCGTACAATTTCTAATTTTTCCTTACTTGCAGGAATGTCTACACTTTCGTG
>JAGXRX010000013.1 GCA_018335655.1 Erysipelothrix sp. | reverse complement strand
TTATTTAAGTTCTTCCCTAAGAATCACCAATTCCATGGATATCTAATTAAAGATGTTGCTAGTGGTATTGAGATCTTACGTGAAGTAATGGTTAATGGCTATCGTCCATCTGTAGCACGTGTTTATTCTGAAGAAGATGCATACCAACACTTCTACCATTTCTATAAAGAAAAATGTGTTTTGATTTTCATGGCCGAAGGTAATGAACATATAGTCAACGCTACATCAGTAGGTATTGATGAAGCGATTGAAAAATTCAAAGATAGCATTATTGAAAAAGTTGACAGTAAACACATTGAAAATTGGTTTAATCATCTAAACTGGTCTCAAAAAGACATTGATGATGAATTTGAAGGCATGATTGAAAATGATTCACATGCAGGATTTACAACTGAGATTTCCGCAGATTGGGAAACTATTCCACTCATCTATGACAACGTAATCAAACGTGTTAGAAGTGAATTTGATCGTGCCCATGACCTAACTATGTTAGGTGGACACTCATCACACAGCTACATCAATGGCACTAACATGTACTTTGTTTACAACTATAAGATCAATTGTGAGCCAGAAGATGAAATGCGCATCTATCATCATCCAATTCAAACGATTATTGTGGAAGAAACATTAAAACTAGGTGGATCAATGTGTCATCACCACGGTATTGGTAAGTTCCGTAATCAATGGACTAAAGATGAGCATGGTTCAGCATACTTTATGTTAGAAAAGCTTAAAGAAACATTTGATCCAAAAGGAATTATGAATTTTGGGACGATATACCCACAAGAAGAGGGAATGAAGTATATCAAGTAAAGGAGTATTATCATTCGCTACTCATGCATGAGCACATCTTGCGATCACTTATAGGGGATAATCAAGAGAATTGGCTCGTGCTATAGCGAGTATATAATAAAAAGGAGGGCCCGTCATGAGCCAGGAAAAGTATAAAAAGTATTTTCAGTTCTTTCTAGTTGTATTAGCTGCTGGATCAATCTATCCATTGATCTATCTAAGAAGTAACTATCAAGAGACAATCTTGCAAGTCTTCAACATGACTAACATACAACTCAACACCATGTATACCCTTTTAGGATGGGTATTCGTATTTGGTTATATTCCAAGTGGAATCCTAAGCGATCGCTTCTCAGCGAAGAAACTACTAGCTATGTCACTGTTCTTCACCGGTTTAGGTGGATTATGGTTTGCACAAGTTCCTAATTATGAGTATGTTATGGTGATCTTCGGAATTTGGGGTATCTTCTCTGTATTCACATTCTGGAGTGCCCATATGAAGATTGTAAAACTACTTGCAAATGAAGATGAGCAAGGTACATTCTTCGGTGTCTTGGACGGTGGACGTGGGGTTGTTGAAGCCTTACTAGCCAGTTTAGCACTATTTATCTTCTCAGGTATCTTAGGTGCAAGTTCAGATATTCTTCTTAAACGTGAAGCTTTAATTGCAGTTATCTACATGTATTCTGCAGTTCTAATTATTACTTCAGCTTTAGTTTGGTTCTTTGTTCAAGATGATAAGAAAGTCTTAGCTCTTGATGCGAATAAGAAAGAAGCTGTTAAATCACCTGCTTTCAAATTCTCTGAACTAGGTAGCTTATTTAAAAACAAAAAAGTATATCTAATGGGTGCTATAATTTTCATGGGATATGCTGTATTCTGGACAGTCTATTACTTATCATGGTTCTTAGAAGTTTATGTTGGTATTGATCCAGTTTCAGTTGCAGGTACTATGGTCGTTGTATTATGGATGCGTCCTGTTGGTGGGTTTATTGGTGGTTACTTAGGTGATAAGATTGGTCGTACAACTGTTCAAATGATTTCATTAGCAGGCGCAGCAGCTGTATTAGTCACTATTTCAGTACTTCCAGTAGCTGGTAATGCTGGTTTATTCCCTATCTTAATCATTCTTCTAGGAGTCTTCCTATATGCCATTCGTGGAACATACTGGTCACTCTTAGGCGATCTTAAACTTGATGCTATAATTCTTGGTACAGCCATTGGAGCAATTTCATTCATTGGTTACATGCCAGACATCATCCTTCCTGAATTCAATTCATTCTTATGGAACACATTCGGTGATATGGGTGGATTTAATGCTTACTTCATCTCCAGTGCTATTCTTGGTTTAACTGGTGTTGTATTAGTATTTATTTTCGGAAGACTCATTAAAAAGGAAAACAAAGCATAAAATGAAAATCATCTGTCTCATTAAATATGTTCCAGACATGGAAGACTTCAAATACGATTACGAGCGCAATGTGTTGATTCGGGAAAAGATGAATCAGATTCTTAATCCTGAAGATGCCTGTGCAGTCGCATTTGCCTTAAGTCTAAAAAAGAGCTATCCACATACTGAAATTGAAGTTGTTAGTATGGGACCTCGTAACATCACCCATAAATTGGAAGATTTATTGAGACTAAATGTTGATTATGCAACGCTGATTTCAGATCTTGCGTTTGTTGGAAGCGATACATATGCTACAAGCAAGGTGTTATCAGAGTATCTTAAGAAACAAAGCTATGATGTGATTTTGAGTGGGACACATACCTTGGATGGCGATACATCGCATGTTCCAGCACAAGTGGCACAGTGGTTGAACTTACCTCATTTATCAAACATCATAAATATTAAAACCCACGAAATTGAATTAGGACGCTTGGAGCTAAGTGTTGATAGCGATCATCATGTGATGACTTATGAGACACAGCTCCCAGCAGTTCTGAGTCTACAAAAGGATGTCCCCTATAAACTACCTTATGTACGTTATGAAGATCTTAATAAAGATGTATCAAATCGTTTAAAGATTATTAGTTGTTTAGATTTAAATTTAAGTAAAGTAGATGTTGGATTTGATGGTTCTAAAACGAAGGTTACTAAAACATTTGTTAAAACTTTAACTCGAAGCGATAAGATTGAAGTAGCAAATGATGATACTGGGATACAAGTGGTGTATGAATTCTTAAAAGAAAAAGGTTTTATATCATGAAAAAGATCCTAGTATATCTTGATGGGAATCATCCCAACGATCTTAGTCTGTTGGGGGCGTGTGAGCTTATGGTTGAAGATCAGGCTTTTGAGATCACAGCCATAGGCACACAAGATAATGTACCTAACACAAATAGTGTTTATGATCATGTATTAATTATTGATAAATGTAATATAAATTCATATGACACATTGAATCTAACAGAACTTTTAAAAGAAGTTCATTTTCAACATCATTATGACATCATTCTTTTTTCTGCAAGTCCAATAGGTCGCATTCTTGCGCCTCGTTTGGCTATTGCTCTTCACACTGGGCTTGTTGCGGATGTCACAGATATAAAATCAAATCAAGGTGTGATTGAAATGATTCGGCCTGCTTACAGTGGCAAACTTATGGCACAGATTGTGTCAATAGGTGAAGGGCCAATTATGATGAGCGTTAGACCTGGGGTATTTCAATCTACTCAGACACAAATTAAACAAACATCAATTACCTATTTAGAAGATTATCAACCCAAGCCATCAAAAATTCGCTTGCTTGAAACTCATGCAAAAGCTAAAACTGAAGACATACGTGATAGTAAAGTCATAATATCAGGTGGGGCTGGAATTATTGACAATTTCAATCGACTTCAAGATTTAGCAACTATACTCAATGCACAAGTAGCAGCAAGTCGTAAAGTAGTAGATGCTGGAATAGTTAAACGAAAAATCCAAGTAGGGCAATCAGGTAAAACAGTTAGCCCAAAACTCTACATTGCTTTAGGTATTTCTGGTTCAGTCCAACACATTGAAGGACTTAAGAATGTAGAAACCATAATTGCGGTAAATACAGATAAACTTGCACCGATATGCAGCCTAGCCCAAATTGTGGTTGAAGGCGATGCACTTGAGTTTATCGAAAAACTCATACATAAGATTGAACAAAACAGTTTGAATTTCTAGGAGGAAACACAATGAACATTCAAGACTTTAACCTAGATTTCTTTTCCCTCAAGGGAAAAAATGCAGTCGTCACCGGTGGTAATAGTGGCTTAGGACAAGCATTTTCTACCGCTTTAGCTAAAGCTGGAGCAAACGTTTTAGCTGCAAGTATTATGGATGATGATGGAGAAACTAAACAACTAGTCGAAGAGACAGGTGTTAAGTACCATCATATCTTCGCTGACATTACAGCTGATGGTGAATGTAAGCGTGTAGTGGATGAGTGTGTAAATACATTTGGTAGCATTGACATCCTTGTCAACTGTGCTGGTATTTGCATCAATATTGAAGATGTTACTCAGTTTACTCGTAAAGAATGGGACAAGATGGTTGCAATTAACTTAACAGCAGCGTTTGAAATGACTCATGAAGCATGTAAGTATATGATTAAACAAAAAAGTGGAAAGATTATCAACATAGCATCATTATTTGCTTTCTTAGGTGGACAATGGTCACCTGCTTATGCTGCAACAAAACACGGTATCGTTGGTTTAACAAAATCCATGTGTGATGAGTTAGCACAATTCAACATTCAAGTGAATGCAATTGCACCAGGTTATTTTGCTACAAAATTAACAGTTAAGACACAAAGCGATCCTAAGCGTAATGCAGAAATTCTTGCACACATTCCAGCTAACCGTTGGGGTTATTTAGCAGATTTAATGGGGACTTGTGTATTCTTGTCAAGTTCAGCGGCAAATTATGTCAATGGTGCTACAATAGTTGTTGATGGTGGATATTTATTAAGATAATGATGCTTTAAGCATCATTTTTAACTATGGAGGGTAAATGAAGAAGAAATATATAATTGGAGTCGACAGTGGCTCACAAAGTACAAAGGTCTTTATATATGATCAAGAAGGCAACGTAGTATGTGGTGCAAGTGAACCTCTACAACCTATGATGTCTCGTCAACATGGTTATGTTGAACATCCTGATGATGATCTATGGGACAGTCTAAAAGTTGTCTTAAATAAGTTAATGAAAGAATTCAAAGGTGATCCAAAGGATATTGTTGGATTAGGTATCTGTTCGATTAGATGTTGTAGAGTCTTTATGAAAAAAGATGGTTCTTTAGCTGAACCAATTATGAGTTGGATGGATGTTAGAGCATATGACACTTATATTGATGATGAAAATATTGGATATACTGGCTCAACATCAGGTTATTTAACTTTCAGATTAACTGGTGAGATTAAGGATACTGTAGCCAATGCTTATCAATGGCAATTCCCATCCGATCTCAATACATGGGAATGGTCAAAAGATGAAGAATATTTCTCTCGATTCAATATTCCAAAAGAAAAACTCTTTGAATTACAACTACCAGGAACTATTCTTGGATATGTACACGAGCAAGCGTCACTTGAAACAGGACTACCTGTTGGTTTACCGATTGTTGCAACAGCTAATGATAAAGCTGTAGAAGCATTAGGTTGTGGATTAATCGAAAACAATGTGGGGTTAATCTCATTAGGAACTTACATCACATCGATGGTATTTGGTGAGAAAAACATCGAAACAGCAAACAACTTCTTCACAAATTTGTCCAATCTTCCTTTTAAATATCTCTATGAAAGCGCTGGCATCCGTAGAGGTATGTGGCATGTTACTTGGTATAAGAATATTATTGGTGATGAGTATGCAAAAAAAGCTAGTTCTGAAAACTATGCTGTAGAGGATTATTTAGCAAAAGAAGCGCAAGTGCTTCCACCAGGATCAGATGGGTTAATGACCATTCCTGATTGGCTTTCACCTGCAACTCAACTTTATCGTAAAGGTGTCATTATTGGGTTTGATGAGCGTCATACACGTGGCCATATCTATCGTTCAATTTTAGAAGGTATCGCTTTAACGCTTAAGAATAGTTATGATGCAATGTGTGATGAACTAGGTATCCATCCTACTAAGATCATTGTATCTGGTGGTGGATCTAATAGTGATTTATACATGCAAATGATCGCTGATATCTACGGTGTACGAACAGTTCGCAATGTTGTTAATGGTGCAGCATCCTTAGGGTCTGCAATCTCAGTTGCTGTAGCAACAGGGGTTTATCCTGATTACGAAACTGCTGTTAAACACATGATTAAACAAAGAGATGAATTTACACCTAATCCTGAACATCATAAAGCATATGAGAAGTTTAATGTGGCTTACCGTCAACTTCCAAGTCTTCTAGAGAATACCTTACAAACAGTTTACGAAGCTCTGAAATAAGATGCGTCCTTTGATTCTAATAACTAATGACGATGGTATTCTTTCACCTGGTTTAAAGGCATTGGCTGAAACAGTTGATGATTTAGCCGATATCCTCGTTGTTGGTCCCATCAAACAACAAACAGGCATGGGGCGATCATTTCCAAAGCATCAAGATAATGGAATCATCGAGACTTTTAGTCTTGAAATCAATGATAAAGAGATAACAGCCTATGGTATTCATGGTTCACCAGCTTTTGTAGTGGCTCATGCACTTCTAGAGTTGGTTGATCGAAAACCAGATCTCTGTCTTAGTGGAATAAACTATGGAGAAAATTTGGGATTATCGCTAACTTGTAGTGGTACTGTTGGGGCAGCTTTTGAAGCTAATAGTCATGGTATTCATGCGATTGCTTTCTCAAAAGCTTTCGATTTGGATAAACAACACAGCGAAAACTATGAAGAATTAAACTGGGAAATGGATAAGAAGTTTGTTCGAAGAATTATTCAGCAACTATTGATTCGTTCCTTTCCTAAAGATATTGGGCTTTATAATGTCAACATCCCTAAAAAAGTGGATAATAACACCAAAATACGGATGACACGTCAAAGTAGAATGAATTACTCTGAGTTTGATTCAGTCACTCCGCGTGATTTATCTAAACCATACCGATTGAAAACTAGTATCTCAAAAGACTTCAGTCATCTAGAACACAATACAGACATCTACACCGTAATTGTGGATCAATGTATTTCTGTCACACCAATAAGGTGGGATATATCAATTGACGATAAAATAGAGTTTAAATAATTTTCTATTTGAAAGGAGAATAATGAATAAGCATTTGAAGCAATTACGCCCGTTTGTATTTTTTCCAGCATTCATTCTTTTAGTCCTAACAATTGTACTCAACTTTACAAATTATGATGCCTTTCTAGAATACACAACGCTCGCGAAAGACTTCATGACCATTGAAATGGGTTGGATTTTCAGTTTAGTTGGTGCAGCAAGTTTAATCATGATTATTGCAGTATACTTTTCTCCTTTGGGTGACATAAGAATTGGTGGACCTAATGCAAAACCTATTCTTAACAAATTCTCATGGTTCACCATTACATTATGTACAACAATTGCGGCAGGAATCATGTTTTGGGGAACTGCTGAACCAATCTGGCATTTAGCTTATCCACCATCATCACTAGGTATTGATCCAATGTCTGGAGCTGCTGCCAAGTTTGCGATGGAAACCATGTATTTACACTGGACTTTCGTTCCTTATGCAATCTATGCTGTTCCGACGATTGTATTTGCATTTGCTTACTACAATATGCGCCGTTCTTTTAGTGTAGGTTCAGAAATTGCACCTCTAATAAAAAATCATAATCCAAAGAAACTTGATAACATCATTGATGCAGTTGTGATATTTGCGGTTGCGGCGGGGATATCTGCTTCATTTGGTACATCCATTCTTAATATGGGTGGTGGTATGAATGCTCTGTTTGGTGTAGCCAATGATAAAACATTATGGGTTATCTTAACGATTGTCGGTACAATTGCCTTCGTGGTTTCGTCATCAACAGGTTTATTAAAAGGTATCAAAATCTTATCAGACTTTAATGTGTTCCTTTATGTCATCATAATAGGCGCATTATTACTATTTGGACCAACAGCTTACATGTTTGGTTTAGGTACTGAAGCTTTGGGAGGGTTCTTTACTAATCTGTTTGATAAAGCTCTCTTTACAGGAGTTGCGAGTGGCGATACTTGGGCATCAGGTTGGACTGTTTTCTATTGGTCAAACTGGTTAGCTTGGGCACCTGTTTCAGCAGTATTCTTAGCCCGTATTACGTATGGATATAAGATAAGAGAAGCAGTAACTATGAACTTCATTATTCCTTCAATCTTTAGTGCTGTATGGATGACTATTCTAAGTGGAACAGCAATTAATTTCCAAATGACTGGTGTTGTGGATTTGCTTGCGATAATGACAGAGCAAGGCTCAGCAGCAGCAGGATATGCTGTACTTAAACAATTACCACTATCTACAATCTTAATTGGTATTTATCTGTTTGCGGTACTTATTTCGTTTGTAACTGCAACTGACTCAACTACGAATGCAATGGCTAGTATATCTTCTTCTGGTATTAAAGATGGCAAACAAGAAGCTCCATTATTTATTAAAATTATTTGGGGATCTACAGTTGGGTTGGTCTCACTTATTTTCATCACAACCTTAGGTATCGATGGCATTAAGATGCTATCAAATCTTGGAGGATTTCCAGCATTATTCTTAGGTGTTTTAAGCATTGTTTCTTTAGGTTTGATTATGGTCAATCCTAAGAAGTATGATATTGCAGGAAAAGATGATTTAATTGTAGAATTGGAAAATGAGTAGACTTTAAAAAAAATGTCTGTGGTCTATTAACCTTCAGACAGGATTAAGAGTATAAAGTATTCAAGGAGAATTCTATTATTAGAGTTCTCTTTTTTTAATGAGTTGTGACTTAGGAATCATTATCGAAATCACTGTAAGATTAACTGTAAAAGCATACTTAATGAAATATGATTTTTTTATTAAATCAAGCATTATTGATTATTTTATACACACATCATATTGTAAGTAAGTTCGATGTTATTGCAACAGTATCCAATATTTAAGTGGTAATTCTCTAAACAAAATACAAATTGCAAGAATGCTAATGAATAATGTACAATATGTGTAATCGCTTACATATAAAAAGTAAAACAAATAATAAAATATGATTGGAGATAAAATTTCTCGTGACTAGTAAGAAGAAAAATATAGCGGTTTTGATTCCGCATTTGAATCAATATTATCAGCATAATCTATGGTATGCAATTCAAAAGGAAGCCAACAATTTGGGATATAACACTCATTTTTTTGTGGGGGGAGCATTAGAATCACCTCAAAAGGATGAAAGAGAAAGTAATATCATATACAATCTATGCAACATTGAACAAGTAGATGGCATAATTTCAGTCTCAGGAACGTTATCCAATTATGCAGGTGTTGAACATTTCCAACAGTTCATTAATCGGTTTAGTCAAAAGCCATTGATTAATATATCTCTTGAGCTAGAAGATTCTAATTGTGTAACTATAGATAATTATAAAAGTATGGAATCCATAGTACTCCATGTTTTAAGTCATCACGAATATAAAAAATTTGCCTATATAACAGGACCAAAGACTAATACTGAGTCTTTAAGAAGAACTAAGGCTTTTACTGATGTTATGAGAGAGTATAATATTTTATCAGAAGATATTTGCTACTTTGAAGGTGATTTCTCAGTAAATTCAGCGAGAGATGCTGTGAATTATTTCCTTGATAATCAAAAATTCATACCAGATATTATAATATGTGCTAATGATGAGATGGCTATCGGGGTACATGAATCGCTTGCTGACCGTGGAATTAGCATGCCTGATCAAATAGCATTCACAGGATTTGATGATATTGATAATGCGACAACATTTGAACCTGCCTTCACAACGATTAGACAACCCATTTATGAGTTAGGTAAAGAATCGGTACAAGGATTACATCAATTAATTACAGGTCAAATTAAGAACTTTAATAAATCATTACCTGGAACGTTAGTAGTGAGAGAGTCATGTGGTTGCTTTAGTTGTTTAGATAATACGAATCCAAAACAAGAAGAAATACCATTCGAGGATACATCTGATAAATTGAATATCGGGAATATCAATATTGTAGATACGATTCAAGCAATTGATATTTCCTACCAGGGTAAATACGCTAAAGAAGTCCATGAATTATTGGAAACTTTAAGACTTGAGTTCAAGAATGAAATACCTAACAGTAGTTTTTTGAAAAAACTATCAAAAGTTTGCTATCAAGAAATAGCGTTTGATAATTCATTGTTCGATGGAAGATGGTTTATTACGTGGCTACGTGAATCTCTCATTGCACACAATTCCTTGCATTCATCCAAAAAAATGACTGAAATACTTTATGAGTGTGCTTTAATCGTAGGAGATGCAATGATTCGTACAGAGCGAAGAAGCAATTATGATTTTCTTGAACAATATCATTATTCTTCAGAACTCACACTAGATCTGACTCAGGTAACTGATGTTGAGCAATTATTCCAAACGATAACTCCTTACTTGAAAGCATTTCATTTTGATGATTTTCATGTATGCTTGTTTGATGAACCTATTAAATTCGATATAAGAGATTCATTTGCATATTCTGATGAAATGAATATGAAGCTACGATTTACTAAAGGTGAGGTTTTACCACCTTGTCGTTATGATACTAAAGCAATAATGCAAAAAGATATATTTGATACTGATAGTGTACAACAATTTACTTATCATCCCTTGTTTTTTAGAAATAGACATTTTGGCTATATTATGTGTAGTATTGATGTGGCAAGTAGAGCAATTTTTAGAACAATTAAAGAACAGATTGCAAATACACTCGAAAGACTTAGGGTTACAAAAATATTAGCGGATATTGCTATTAAAGATGCAATGACAGGTCTTTTGAATCGAAGAGGGATTTTTGAATATCTCGATGTAGTTACAGAAGAAGCAAAAATTTCAGGCGAATGTGTTGGGGTAGTTTACAGTGATATAAATGGATTGAAGTCAATCAATGATGTATATGGACATCAATCGGGAGATGATGCTATTAAAATAGTTAGTGGTATAATATCAAAAGTTTTCACTCCTTATGGAAAAGCTGCTCGTATAGGGGGAGATGAATTTCTATGTATTTTAAAGAGTCATGAGGAAGACGGGGATATCGAGACATTATTTCAAGAAGTCACTTCAACTCTTCAAGAATATAATGATAAGAATCTAAATTCATATAAGATTAGTGTTAGTATGGGGTTTGCTAAATGGAATCCATCAGGAGATCAAACCATCGATCAAGTATTAAATAAATCAGATAAAGAACTCTACTGCAACAAAAGAAAATTTAGAGAATGAGAAGTAAACATTATAAAAAAGGATGTATTGACATTATAGTCAACACATCTTTTTTGTGAATACACGACTTACTTCTATGCTTTGAAGTCATTTCAATAATTGCGATATTTATCTGAACAGTTGTAAACCAAAACCAATCAGCTGCAAATAAGAATTCAACACCTAAAGATTAATCCCATCTTCCAACCAAACAGAAATACTTCCTGCTTCAGCAATAAACTCTCCATAGTTATCATCATCAATTTGTACCTTATCTAAGCAATTTCCTGTGAAATCTGCATAGACTTTGCTAGCCTGATCTTCTCCTAAAAACATTCGAATTGATCTTTTTTCTTTAGTAGATACAACAACCACAACCTTATGAGTATGCTCCTCATCCCCATGCCTAACCCAACCAATTAAATTAGGTTCATTAAAATAATCATCTTGTGAACCATAGGCATGATTTTTTCTTATCATCGAAAGAACATCAAGTTTGTCTTTAAATCCTTGAGTAGCATATTCACCACCCGTACCATAGTAATCACCATAGAATATACATGGATAACCATCTTGGCGTAAAAGAATTAAACCATAGGCAATTTCTTTAAACCATGGTTCAACAAACGATGCTAAAGACTGACCTGGTTGAGAGTCGTGATTATCCACAAAAGTAACACTCTTAGAAGGATTAAGCTTCACAACACTATTATCAAATATTGTACGCAAATCAAACGATTCACCATTGTGTGAAGCTGAAAAGAAATTGTAATGTAAACCCACATCTAAAAGTGCAATATCATATTCAGTGTCTGATAGATATTTCTCATTGGCATTTACATTAGAATCCCAAAACTCACCGAGAATATAGAAATTGTCTCCATGTTGTGACTTAAGGTGATTGGTAAACTCATTCATAAATGTACTATCTATATGTTTGACTGCATCCATTCTAAAACCATCAAGATGAAGTTCTTCTATAAACCAATCTGCCCACTTCTTTAGTTCTTCTCTAACTTGTGGATGTGCATGGTCAATGTTAGTAAACATAAGGTAATCAAAATTCCCAAACTCCTTAGAGACACTCAAGTTCCAACCTTTGTTTTCTCCGAGTATTCGAAATATTCCTTTATCTCCTGATAATTGATCAAAATCTACACCAGTAAAGTGATTAAAATTCCATTTGAAATCTGAGTATTTATTCTGACGTGCTTGAAAGTTAAAACCAGTCCAACCTTCTATTTCGCGAGGTTCTTCAATTTGCTTAGTTCGATCATTTGAATCAACTTTGACAGCCATAAATTTTTCAGAGCTATCAGCACCAGCTTTATGGTTTAACACCACATCTGCATACACTTGAATTCCACGCTCATGAATTGCATTGATTAGATTAACAAGTTCATCCTTAGTTCCATACTTAGTTCTTACAGTTCCTTTTTGATCAAACTCTCCAAGATCATATAGATCATAAGGACCGTAACCAGTGTCATTAGACCATGTTCCTTTACTGACAGGTGGAAGCCAAATGGCTGTGATTCCCATACTTTCTAATTCATCCAATTTTAAATGCATGTCTTTATAATAGTTTCCGTTATCTGGAAGAAACCACTCAAAGCCTTGAAATAGTATCCCATTATTCATATACTACCTCACATTTTCTTTTGATCTTCTATCACCTCATTATACACACATTTGTAATAAGAAGTATAAATGTCACTGTATGAATCAATTTGGGGTAGTATTTCTAGATCTCGACTAGAAGCATTTAATAGGACAACAACATATATGATTAAAAGAATTGAGCCAAGAATGATACTAGATTAGTCGCGAAATCTCATTATAAACTGAAAGCTTTAAGTTTGATAAATAATACTTCATTGACACATTGAATACATAGTCTTAGAATGTGAATAAAGTACGTTAAACTCATGACAAAATTGTTATTCACTGATAATTTAGAGATTTGAGAGTAGTATATATAAAAAAAGAAATGAGGATTAGCCATGTTGGGGAAAAGAGGCATAAATCTTATTGCATTTGGAATAGTTTTGTTGCCTTTCTTTATTTACTTGTTTCTGACAACATATGTTACTGAGATTAACAATCATGTCGATTTTCACTTGTTTTATGTCTTGGTTAGTTCAGTAATTGCTTTCTTTCTAGGTTATGCTGCATATTTAGAATACAGAAAGAACAAAGTAGATAAAATCTACTTTATAGCTCTAGGGTTTATTGGGGTAGGAGTTTTCTATACTTTTCATGCCCTTGTGACTCCTAATATGACTTTTCTTAAGTTATTTGAGTTTCCGAGTATCGCAAGTAATGTAAGTGCTTTTGTGATGTTTGGTGATTTAAGTAGATTATGGCTAGCATTGATGATCTTTATTCCTGATAGATTATTTGATAAGAATCAAAATGCAAGGAAGTTTTTTACTGGATACGCTTTGATAGGATTTGCGATTGTCTTAACAGTTCTAGTCTATTATGGTTTATTAACTCCTGAAATATTCCCAAGCTTTAAGAATAGTGATCTATCGGATACAAACTTGGCGATTTTAACTAAGATAATGACGTTGTTACTTATTGGGGTAAATACTTTAAGATACTATTATTCATATAAAGCGAAATCAAACATCACTATACTTTCATTTGTGGTTGGATTAGTACTTATCATGGAAACAGTTATTATCTTCATGATTTCAAAACCTTGGAGTGCTGAATGGTGGTTAGCACACAACTTGTTTCTAGCGAGTTATTTAGTTATAGGATTTGGAGTTCTATATAGTTTATTTAGTAAAGAGCAATATGGATTTTTTGATGTCTATGGTCAGATTGAACAGTATACGAGCTTATTAGAAGAAAAGAATAAAGAATTAGATGCTATTGCAAATATAGATTCAATGACTGGTCTGTCAAATCGTAGACATTTCTTAATTACTGCTGAAGATTACATAGAAGTAGCAAAAAAAGAAAATAGCACATTTGCACTGTTGTTTATTGATCTTGATTTCTTTAAAGAAGTAAATGACATGTTTGGGCATAAGACAGGAGATGAACTCTTAAAGATTCTTTCCAAGAAAATGAGTAGTTTAATTAAAACATCGGATGTTGCATCAAGAGTTGGAGGAGATGAATTTGTTTTATTATTGAAGAATGTTGATAAATCTCAAGTCCAAAATATCGCAACACGCATAGTTAAAAAATTAAATGAGCCTGTTTTAGTTGGTAATAACAGATGTCAAGTAGGAGCAAGTATAGGAATCAGTATCTATCCTCAAGATGGATCAACAATTGACGAACTATTTGCGAAAAGTGATGAAGCAATGTATGCTGTAAAACAATCAGGAAGAAATAAATACAGAATTATTTCTTAGAAATAATGTTAATATCAAACTAATATTTAATTATGTAACGTTTCAAATTAAACCATAAAAAATACCCACTTTGTAGTGGGTATTATGTTCTTGCCTTAACGCTTTTTCTTGTGACTAAACTAGGTTCATATTGTTTTTCAAAAGGTTCAACGCGTGTTCCCTCCACAAAATCAATGAGTGCACTAACACCTTCATCTGCCATAGCTCTCATAGGTTGATGAATTGTTGTTAGTGATGGAATGAGCATCGAACCAAATCGAATATCATCATACCCAATAATTGACACATCATCACCAATCGCTTTTCCAGCTTCAATGACTGCTTGATAAGCACCAATTGCCATCATGTCATTTGCAGCATAGATTGCATCACAACCATGTTCAAGAAGTAATTTTGCTTTCTCTGTACCTGACTGATAAGTAAAGTCGCCTTCAACAACAACATATTGATCGTTACTATACTGGGCTTCATTAAGTGCTTTTAGAAAACCATCTAAACGAAGTTGTCCAAAGCTAACATCATACGGTCCGCCAATGAAACCAATCTTCTTGTGTCCAGTTTCTATAAGGTGTTTGCCTGCAAGATAAGATCCAAGTATTTCGTCATTATAGACATTCAATACTGAACTCCCCCTTACATTGCGACACATACATAATGTAGGCATCTTATACTTGTTGGCGAATTTTGTAAGTTCTTGCGTTCCTTCAACGTAATTAAGTGAAGCACGCAAAATAATTGTGGCGTCAAATCGACGCGCGATAAAAGTCTTGTAATTGTTTAATTCTTCCAAAGCGTCGTTTTCTGAATTTACCAAAACGACTGTATATCCCCGTTTTTTCGCAACTCGCTCAGCTTCAGTGATGAAATCAAGGAAGAACACATTGTTAACATCAGGAACAAGTAATCCAATAATTCTTGTTCGTTTTGTGACCAATGATTGTGCAAAAGTATTAGGAACATAGTTCATTGCATTTGCGGTTTCTATGACTCGACTCACTGTCGAAGATGAGAAGCGGTGTGGACGATTCGAAAGAACAATTGAAACTGTCGCAACACTTACGTTGCAGGCTTTCGCAATGTCTTTTAAAGTTACCATCCTTGATCTCCTAGTGTTATTGTACCAATCTGGATAGTCAAACACAATTTTACTTCACACTTATCGGTGTAATTTTGAACATATTTACGTAATTTGTATTATAATTCACATTAAAAGGGAATCTTTTTACACAGTGAGGGTTTAATATGAAAAAAACAAATACATCGAGATTACTCCTAATTGCCATGGGAGTTACTATAAACATCATTTTGGCTCAAATTCCGATGCAATTAAGACTACCTGTTTTTCTTGATGTAATTGGAACGATTCTCGTGGCAGCACTCGCAGGACCATGGATGGGAGCACTCACAGGTTTGTTTACAAACATTGTTTTAGGATTGCAAGATCCGATTTGGTTAGCATATGCCATCGTTCAAGTAACTATTGGATTGAGTGTTGGAGTACTTGCAAAAAAAGGTTTGTTTACCTCATATATAGGGTTAGTTATTGTCTCAATCGTTGTTTGGCTTGTGGCTCAATTAACTGCTATTCCAATTACGATATTCGTCTTTGGTGGAACGGCTGGATCAGGTTCTAGTTTTATCACAGCATATCTTATTGCGGTTGGGCAAGGTTTGTTTGAAGCTGTCGTAACCACAACACTTTTAACGGAATCTGTCGATAAAGTGATATCAGTACTCATTGCTTATGGTATGATAAAATCACTGCCACGCAAAATATTATCACAGTATCCTTTAGGGTATCTATACACGACACCACATCAAGATTGAACCTCGACATGTCGAGGTTTTCACTTCAAGGAGTTTTATGTTTATTGAAAAAATTCATCCCCATACAAAAGTAATCTTCAGCTTGGCGATGATTTTTTTAAGTGCAATAAACGACTATACTATTTCTTTCCTTGTCATTATCCCTTTATTGTTTGTGTTACATATCTTTAATCGTTCTATTAAAACATTCATAGTTAGCATGTATGTGATTGTTCCATACTTGTTTATGTTGACTCTTATATATGGATTATTGGGAGAAGTGTCATCAGATAACTGGATTGCAATATACAACTTCAAACTAAATGAAGTTGTATTATCAAGCATCTTATATCGCTCAAAAACGGTTGTCGTCATGATCTTTATGTTGAGTTCACTTTTTAAACATACTTCTAGTGATAGTATGCTTTTGGCATATTCAAATCATGTTTTTGCACAAACAGTTAGTTTCTTATTTATGAACATTAAGAACACTCTATCACATTTAAAACTCAGAGCATCCAATGTTCTTATTGCTCAACAAACTCGAGGTATCAACACTCAAGGTTTTCTAACAACTCGCATTAGAGCTTTATGGCCAATGATTATGCCACTTACCATGAGTGCTATGATGGATAGTCAAGAACGACAGCTGACGTTGTATGTTCGTGGTTTTGATATTGAATCACCACGAGAAAATATTCAAGTCCTTAAGAAACACAAACTTGAAAAACTTCTTGAGATTTCTCTTATTGGCTTAGTCATAGTGAGTTTACTTTGGGAGGTTTACCAATGGCTCAATTAACACTAAACAACATTTCATTTAAATATAGTGGTACACAAACCTTTGCACTTGAAGATATTAATCTATCAATTAAATCGGGACAATTAACACTCATTACTGGACATGATGGTGCAGGAAAGACGACCTTAGGTTATATTCTTAAAGGGATTATTCCTAATGTCTTTGAAGGATCACTTCAAGGAGAACAAACACTTAATCAAAAGCATCTTCAAGAATATTCTCACCAAGAACTTACTAAAAAAATAGGTTATGTATTTCAAAACCCATGGACACAACTCTCAATGATTAAAACTACAGTTGAAGATGAACTTTCGTTTAGCTGTGAGAATGTTGGTTATAATCGTGAAGAATCAAAGTTTAGAGTTAAAGCAATCACTAGATTATTAGGGCTAAGTGATCTTTTAAAAAAGAATCCCATTCACTTATCCATAGGTCAACTTCAAACACTCGCATTAGGAACAATGCTAGTGCTTGATCCCGATGTACTAATTTTGGATGAGCCAACTTCCCAACTTGACCCTTTAACACGACGTAAACTCTTTCATCATCTTAGTGATCTTAAGAAGCAAGGTAAGACAATTGTGTTGATTGAGCATAATATTGATGATTTTTTAGAGATAGTTGATCATCTTGTAATTCTAGAGAATGGAAGTATCACTGATCAAGGAACTGTAGAGGATGTTTATTTTAGAGCACTTAATAATGAGAAAGAAATACAGTATCCTTCTTTAACTTCTCTATTATCCACAATCACCCCTTTAATTAAACCAGTCCTTAATGATGAGGATGCTTTAGAAATTCTTAAGGAGATTAATTCACATGATTAAAATAGAACACTTAAGTTATCAATATAGTAATGGTGAACAAGGAATCAATGATATATCAGTTGAAATTAATCCTTCTACAACTCTAGCAATTCTTGGCCCTAATGGGAGCGGGAAGTCAACATTTCTTAAATGTCTTATGGGAATTCTAAAACCACAATCAGGAAGTATCTCTATAAGTAATCAAAACATTGATAAACTATCAATTACTCAAAGGTCTAAGTATATCGGGTTTGTGTTTCAAGACCCTCGTGAACAACTCTTTAACTTCACCATTGAACAAGAAATTCGCTTTGCCTTAAGAACAAGAAAAGATCAAGAAGACATTGAAGCTAAGTTAGATGCTATTCTTGAATTATGTTCATTAACACAACATCGCTCAAAACATCCCTATGATGTTTCCATGGCTCAACAAAAATTTATCCTTATAGGATGTGCTTTAGGAATGAATCAAGACATCATTATTATGGATGAACCAACCTCAGGGATGGATCATCAAAGCATTAAACAACTTGCAAAGATTGTAGAGTTCTTGAAAAAAGAAAAGAAAACGATTATCATTGTATCTCACGACTTGAACTTTGTCAGTGAGCACTTTGAACATGTGATGATTATTAATCATCATCACTGTATTTATCAAGGAACCTTCAAGGAAGCATGTCGACGTGAAAACGTTCTTAATCAAGGAGAATATGAACTCCCTGATATTGCACGCTTATCTTTAAAAGCAAGAAATAGTTTGTGTACTACACATCAAGAATGGATTGAATTATGGACAAAAAAATGATATTCGGAATAATTATGGCATTATGGATTCAATTCATCGTCACCGTTGAAATGAGCATTGTAATGCCTTTAGCCCCACAAATTGCGCAAGCATATAATGTGGATACTTTTTATGCAATTATCCTTAATATTGGATTTGCAGTGTTTGGTGTTTTAGCACCACTACTAGGTTATAACGGAGACAAGTACGGTATCAAGAAGATGCTTCTTGGTGCTCTCACTTTCTTTATCTTAGGAGCGATGATTGTCGCAAGTATACAATCAATAGCAGGGTATGTTATTGGTCGATCATTACTTGGTTTAGCATTCTTTACAGTACTAGGAATGACACAAACCTACATTATTAAATCAGCTCCTCATTTAGCAGGGCCTCTTAGTGGAGTTCATCGCATTGTCTTTGCGTTAGGGGTATTTACTTCCCCATGGCTTGGACAAGTCTTAGTTTCTGATGGATCACTACAACTCCTCTATAATATCTTGACGATTGTTGGAATAGTAACAATTGTTCTTACTAGCTTTGTGCATGAAATACAAGACAACTCAACACTGCGATCACTTAAAGACTTACTTCATACCTTGAATCAAAGAGTCGTTATTGGATGGTTGTTTGCGGTTTTTCTTAACGCATTACCTGCAATCTTCTTCTTCAACTACTTAAGTATTTATCTTAACGAATTAGGTTTATCAGGTGTAGCAATCACTAATCAATATACCTTAACAGCATTAGGATCTGTATTTGGAGGAATACTAATAGTCTTTATTACCACTCGTTTTAAATTGTCTTCACTATTAAAAATCTTTCTTTGGTTACCACCACTCATGCTTGCACTATTCATTACTCAAGACATGATATGGTTTCCAATCTTAGGTTTATCCTTTGGTTTATTCTTTGATGCAACATGGGGTATGGTATTTCCTTATGCAAGTACCATCGTTCCATATTACGCTGCAACATTCTTAACACTCATATCCTTAGTCATGGCATTCACTAATGTGGTGACAACTCTAGCAGGGGCGTATGTCTATCAAGTTGGGGGATTCCCCCTCATGATTTGGATATGTGTCATTGGAGGACTTATCGGAGCTGCTATTCAAGTAAGCATAATTAAAAAGAAAAGCGCGTGAGCGCTTTTCCTATTCTACTGTTACTGATTTAGCTAAGTTTCTTGGTTTATCCACATCACAGCCACGAAGGACTGCAGTGTAATAAGCAAAGAGCTGAGTAATAATAATAGCTACAAAAGGCATAACCCAATCTTCTAGATTAGGAAGATTAAGAACTTCATCATACACATCACTAGAAAGTGGTGTGTTTTCTTTCTTAATCACAAGAACTTTAGCCTTACGTGCTTTTACTTCTTTAATATTAGAAATAGTCTTTTCAACAACGTTGTCTTGTGTTGCGATCGCAATCACAGGAACATCATCAGTAATAAGTGAAATAGTACCGTGCTTTAATTCACCTGCAGGATATGCTTCAGAATGTACATATGAAATTTCTTTTAGCTTCAATGAACTTTCTAACGCAACGTGAAAGTCAACACCACGTCCAATGAAGAATAAACTTCTTGCATTCATAAATAATGAGGCATGACGTTGAACTTCATCCTTTTTATCGATCATTGGTTGAATATGATTCGAGACATCAAACAAAGTCTTCACATGAGTTTTAACTTCTTCAATTGATAGAGTTTCTTTGTATTGAGAAGCATAAAGTGCTAATGCAGCAAGTAAAGCAGATTGTACAAAATAAGCTTTTGTACTTGCAACTGCAATTTCAAGCCCAGCATGTGTCATAAGAACAATATCAGCTTCACGTGCAATGGAAGAACCCACTACATTCACGATAGCCATTGTTTTAATACCACGCTGTTTCGCTAAGCGAAGTGCAGCTAATGAGTCAGCAGTTTCTCCTGATTGAGAGATAATAAGAACTAAGTCATTTGGGTTTAAGAGTGGGTCACGATATCTAAATTCAGAAGCGACATCCACATCTACACTAATGCGAGCAAACTTCTCAAAGTAATATTTACCAAGCATACCAGCATGCATTGCTGTTCCACATGCTACCACGTGAATCTTAGTAATATTATTAAAGAAAGTATGTGGAATCTTTTCATCACTAAAGTCGAAGAGATCGCCTTTAAGTCTTGGATTAAGCGTTTTTAAGAATGCCTTAGGTTGTTCATGAATCTCCTTCAACATGAAATGAGGAAATCCTTCTTTTTCTGCTGTTTGTTCATCCCAATCGGCAACACTAATAATCTTTTCAATGACTTCACCATCTTTGTTGATAACCACTACACCACTTTGTTTTATGATTGCAATTTCATCATGTTCAAGAAGCATATAGCGTTTAGTATACTTAAGAAGGGCAGTCATATCTGACGCAATGAAGTTTTCATCCTCACCTAAACCGATTAGAAGTGGTGAATCATGACGAATTGCGTATAAGGTATCAGGATGATCATTAAACATCATACCTAATGCATAAGAACCACGAATCTTTTCAAGGACTTTTAGAATTGCCTTGATAGGATCTTCTTTTTGAACATAATAATAGTCTAATAGTTTTGCTACGGCTTCTGTGTCTGTTTCTGATTCAAAGGTATAGCCTTTACGAATCATGCGCTCTTTAATCGCAGCATAGTTTTCAATGATTCCATTATGAACAAGAGAAATACGTGCACTTCCATGAGGGTGAGAATTAATATCACTTGGTTCTCCATGAGTTGCCCAACGTGTATGACCAATCCCTACATGAATATCTTTATAAATTTCGAAATCAACTTTTTTTACCATGTCCGCAATGCGACCTTTTGTTTTCTCAGTCACAATGTGATCATCTCTAAATAACGAAATACCAACCGAATCATACCCGCGATATTCTAGTTTTGATAAACCACTAATTAAAACATCACAAGCACGACGATTTCCAATATATCCAACAATTCCGCACATAAAAAATATCCTTTCTTTGCATTGCCCTATGATGTTGTGGATTTGACCACGGGCTATCGAGTATGCATCCCGAAGAGGCATCCGCCGAATATTTCGATTCTCCTCTTTCCTCGTCACTATATAAGCCTGGCGCTAATTCAATTGTAGTTATAGTTGCTCCTTTCGTATGTTAAGAATATCATATTAACTACTATTCATCAATCACAGTAAAACGTGTAATCAAAACAAGTTTTATGATTTATCTAATTTAAAGACATTAAAATGGTTTTACATCTTCATAAAATTGTGTATAATTTATAAGCACTGCACCAGTGGCGGAATTGGCAGACGCGCACGCTTGAGGGGCGTGTGGGAGACCGTATGGGTTCGAGTCCCATCTGGTGCACCAAATGACTCATTAAGGCTCATTTCCTAGGAAATGAGTTTTTATTTTTATTCATTATGTCACATGTCAAAAATCGTTTGAGATTACTTGATTGTAAAAAATTATTTAAGTAGAAAGTTTCTATATAAGCATTGTTTTAAACTATGTTACGATATATTAGACAAGGAACACACTATGACCTTTACAAGCAAAATACTTAACTCACTTTTTCATACTATGCTAAGACTTACAGGGATTAAGCTTCGCTTTAAGAATCTTAATACTGTTTTAATGTACATAAAACATGAACAAAAGGCACCACAACTTGATATTGAATCAATACAAACAAACAAACTAAGATCTAGTCTTTCTAAGAAGATGTTTAATGAAATGACTGTCTACCATATCAACGAACAATCTCATCATGATACGTTAATCTTCTATCTTCATGGGGGAGCATTCATCAATCAAGCTTTACCACAGCACTTCAGTTTAGTAGACACAATTGCACAACACACAAATTCAACGATTATATTTCCACTATATCCAAGACTTCCACACTCAAATGAAGTTCATTGTCTGTCACAACTTGAGTCTTATCTTGAGAAAATAATCAAAGACAATCTTAATCATAAGATAATCCTCATGGGAGATTCTGCAGGAGGATGGTTAGCATTATCACTTGCTAAGTTATTAAGAGATAAACACAAAAAACCTGTAGAGCATCTATTCCTTTTCTCACCTTGGTGTGATTTGTCGATGAAACATGTTGATGTGAAACTTGAAAAGAAAGATCCAATTCTTAGTCATGAAGGATTAAAACAGATAGGAATCATGTGGATGAACGAATCAAGTAGTCATGGATTTAGAATGGGTGATTCATTAGAGGATATTGGAAATATTCATGTTTATGTAGGAAGTCATGAAATATTCTTACCTCAGGCACTAACTTTAAAAGAAAAAGCACATTCACAAGGAGTTTCATTTAATCTTAAAGTTGGAAACATGATGATCCATGACTTCATACTTTTTCCTTTCAAAGAATCAAAAGATGTTTTAAATGAAATAGTCGAGATTATCAATAAAGAAGTATAAAAGAAAAGCTCACCATCTTAGTCGATGGTGAGCTTGTGTTTTTAGCGTTTCTTACGAAGTGCAGTGAATATCCATAAACCAATTAGATATAAAACACCTGCTGCTCCAAGAACCATTGCATAAATAATGTATATAAGATCATCCCATCCACTAGTATTAGGGCCGAAAAATGCCCATAAAGCAGATAATACAGAAAGTGCAAGTAAGACATACGCTCCCCATATTAGTTTACTTAATTTAAAACGAGAAACTATGTATACCATGAATGCAGTTCCAAAACCTACCAATAATGCCATGCCAAGAACTCTTAAAATTGCTTCCATATATATACTCCTTTCTTAACCTCTATTGGTGCGTCTTACGACAAGCCAGGTTACACTATATGCAAATAATGCAGCTATTGAGAAAATTACCATTTTAGTATATCCAATCTTCGCAAAGACATAATCTGGATCAAACGTAAACGTCATAATATAGAAGAATATAATTACAGAACTGATGACAATAACTCCACTCATTAAGCTGAGTTGGAAGCGTTTGTTTAGAAGATTGTTTAGTCCAAAGAGCATTGCTCCTACAAGACCACTAACTGATAAAGGAAGTAATAATTCCATTGTGGACCTCCGCTAAAGGATATTTATAATCCTTTATACACGAATTGTATCATATTTAATAATACAGTCAAGACATTTAATACAAAAATGTTATTAATTTGTGAAAATGATGCATTATTTATCAAAATAATGGCATTTTAGGGTGATTTGCCATGGATTTAGACATATTTCTACATAAAATAAAAAGATTACGACCAATAATTATCTCTGATCGCAATCTTTTTTTCATTATTCTACTAAATATTATACTATTTCTTGAATACTCGCTTAACAAGAACCCATGTCGTTATATATCCTAAAAGTGCGAATACAGAAAGTATCAACATAATAAGATATCCAAGTGATGCAAATGAATTAGTAGGATCAGGAACGTACATCATAATGAAGAACCCTAAGACAAAGATTGCTAAACCATAGACACCAAAGACATAGTCAAACTTATACTTTAAATTAATCAAATAGAAGACACCAAATACTAATCCTCCGATGATAAAGCTAACAATAATAGGAATAGGCATAAGACCTCCATGAATTGGATAGATCAATTCTTAAGATTATTGTATATGAAAACAATACTTAAATAAAAGAAATATACTATACAAACTTCTCTAATATTTTAGAAAAGAAGGATATTCCTTTTTCAAAAGAAATCAATGACAGTCGCTCATCATCTGCATGTACTGTATGTTTATCTTCTTTCATACTATCAAATGGACAACAACGAAACACATGTTCACTTATATCATGCATATAACGAGCATCTGTTGCCGCAATCATTAATGCAGGAACTACTAGCTTCATATGTGGATAAATAGTTTGAAAGCATTCAACAACTTCTTCAAACACTCCATCATCTAAACGAGATATTGGTGTCGGTTCATTCGCAAAATCATATTTAAGTTGTACTCTTGAACCTTTAACTTTATTTAAGTAATCAATGATATCTTTTCCACTTTGATGTGGTGCAATACGAATGTTTAAATTAATCCAACCAACTTGAGGTAAGACATTCATTGAAGAAGATCCTTGAGCCATGGTTGTTACAGCTGTTGTTCTCACATGAGCAGCAAGCTTACGATCACTAAGTAGCGACTGAAACACAAAAGGTTTAAAGAGAGTTGGAAAGCGATAAATAAGTGAATATGGAAACGCTGCATATGGCGCACAACGCTTTAGCATTGATTCTGTGGCCTCATTAAGATGCGGCTTAAACTTATGAGTCTCAACATAAACACCGAGCTTCATTGGTTCTACTAAAGCGCTCATAGGAGGTGGAGTAGAGGAATGCCCACCAGCATCCTTAACAAGTGCTTTCACATCCAAGTATCCTTTTTCTCCAATCCCAATCACATGAATGTCTTCATTCACATGAAGTCTTTTACCATCCAGGACATCACCACCTTCATCAATCACAAGATGAAGTTTTATTCCTTTTTCTTTAAGATACAACATCATTGCTTCTGCACCTGAATCAGGTTCATCACTTCCACATTCTTCATTATGACCCATCATGATGTAGAGATCTTGTTTAAAAGGTTTTCCTATTTCCAAATGTCTTTCTACCGCTTCAAATACAGATACTAAATGACCTTTCATATCTAAAGCCCCACGACCATAAATGTAATCATCCACAATGACACCTTGAAAAGCAGGAACAGTCCATGTGTTTGAGATAGGAACGACATCATAGTGTCCCATTAGTCCTAAAGGAAAAGAATTATCCAATCCTTTTAGATGAAAAAGATAAGTATGTTTATGAAATGTAGTAATTGAAGCTTGAGTAAAAGTTAGAGGATAATGCGTCTTCAATGCATTAACGCATCCAATAAATACTTCATCATTCATGAGGTTTCTTTGAGAGTATGAAATGGTAGGAAAAGATAAGACGGAAGTTAATGCTTGTATAGGACGATTCATAGAGAGTATTTCCTTACTGATTAAATGGTATAAGTGTACTTTAATCTAATCACATACACAAGACAATTATTGTTTTTAATGAGTACATGCGTTATAATTCATGCGAACTTAAAGGGGTAGATTATGTACAACGAATTATTTGGTTTAGGATTCTTATTTATTCACTTTATCTTAGTGATGATTGCTTATAAGATGTTTGGAAAACTTGGATTACTTGTATGGATTGCAGTTGCATCAGTACTTGCTAATATTCAGGTCCTTCAAGGTATTGAACTTTTTTCTTTGCAAGCAACCCTTGGTAATACACTTTATGGTTCGATTTTTCTTGCGACTGACATTCTTGTAGAGAAGTATGGAAAGAAAACAGCACAAGGATCGGTATACATTGGGTTTTTCTCAATCATTGTTTTCTTAATTACAATGAACCTTGCATTATTCTTTATTCCTTTGAATGATGATTTTGCATTACTCGTTAATGATTCATTTAAACTTATCTTTGGTTTCTCAATACGCATTGTGTTAGGAAGCCTTGTTGCATACTTTGTGTCACAGTCCATTGATATTCGCTTATATGGATGGATTAAGTCTAAGTTTCCCCAAGACAACATGTTATGGTTAAGAAACAATGGATCAACACTTATCTCTCAAGCCATTGATACTTCAATATTTGTGCTAATCGCATTTATTGGTACTCCATATAATTTGATACAGATTATGTTTACAACTTATATCCTAAAAGCAATCATTGCCTTTCTTGATACACCATTTGTTTATATTGCGAAGAAGATTACTCCACTCAATATTGTTGAATAAGGCGAAAGCCTTATTTTCTTTTTCTTTTGGTGTATAATATTTCGCAAGGAGAATATCAATGATCTCATTTTTAAATCAATCAACAAAGTATTATCCAACCATTAAAGCACTTCGTCATGCTATTCATGAAGAACCAGAACTTGGGTTTGAAGAATTCAAAACAGCTCAGAAAGTCATGACATTTCTTGATTCAATTCAAGTACCTTATGTTTCATCAGTTGCGACTACAGGGATTATTGCTACCATTAAAGGTAAGTATCCAGGTAAGACAGTATTGTTAAGAGCAGATATGGATGCCTTAGCACTAAGCGAAGACCCAAATCATGAGCTTATTTCAAAAACTTTAGGTAAAATGCATGCATGTGGACATGATGGACACACTGCAGGACTTTGCCTTGCGGCTGCGTTACTTAATGAAGTGAAAGATGAACTTCATGGAGAAGTAAGACTCATGTTTCAACCTGCAGAAGAAACACTTGGTGGTGCAAAACCCATGATACAAGCTGGAGTATGTGAAGGAGTAGATATGGCTTTTGGTGCTCATCTTTGGGGATCACTTGAAGAAAATCATATTCAAGTAAAAGTTGGCTCAATGATGGCCGCTCCAGATGCCTTTAAGATTGTAGTAAAAGGCAAAGGAGGTCATGGTGCAATGCCTCATATGTGCATTGATCCTATTGTCATTGCTTCTGCCATTGTTCTTAATGCTCAATCGATTATTTCAAGAAATCTTAATCCACTAGATCAAGCTGTACTTACTTTTGGACAAATTAATGGAGGAAGTGCTTTTAATGTAATTCCTAATGAAGTTGTTCTTATAGGAACTATTAGAACCTTTAGTGAAGAAGTACGCTCATTTATGCCACAACGACTAGGTGCAATTGCAAAAGGCATTGCTCAAGCATATGGTGGAGATGTTGAATTTGTTTATGAACCAAAATATCCGGTACTTATTAATGATGAGAATACAGTTCATCACAGTGCAAATTCCTTTAAGAAAATAGTGGGAGAAAACAATGTTCATTATCTTGATGAACCCAATATGGGAGGAGAAGACTTTGCCTTTATTACCCAAGTAGTACCTTCTTCATTTATATATGTAGGGATAAAAAAAGATAAAGATATCATTCATCATCACCCTTCATTTGAATGGGATGATAAAAACATGATTCCACTTGGATGTGGATTAGCACAATGTGCATATGATGCATTAACTCAATAGAAAAGGGATTTAATTCCCTTTTTTATTGAATGAGTGATGCTGCGTCTTCATCGAGTATGAGTGTTACATCTGAATGAATCTGTAATATAGAACCTGGACATGACACATCAATAGGACCATGAATCATATTAAAGATAGCGTCTGCTTTCTTTTTGCCTATTGCAATCAAGACTATTTTCTTAGCTGCGAGGATATTCTGTATTCCCATGCTTAGTGCGTGAGTAGGAACTTCACTTAGTGAATTAAAGAAAATGGCATTATCTTGGCGTGTTGATTCTTTTAATCTTACAACATGAGTGATACTATCGAAAGGAGTATGTGGTTCATTAAATCCAATGTGTCCATTTGAACCAATCCCTAATAGTTGAATATCGCGAGGATACTTTTCAAGTAGTTGATTATATGAATCACATTCTTGTTCATAATCACTGGCTATTCCATGAGGAATAAATGTGTTATTTAGAATTATATCGACATGATCAAATAAATGATGGCGCATAAATGCTGCGTAGCTTTGAGGATGATTAGGACTAAGTCCAACATACTCATCCAAATTCATGACTATAATATCTTTAAATGTTATTTCTTTACGTTGGTATCCAAGAACAAGTTGTTCATAAAGAAGAATTGGACTTGAACCTGTTGCTAATCCGAGGACACTATTGGGCTTTTTTATGAGTTGCTTTTGAAATATTTCATATGCATGCAGCGCTACATCATGCACTGAATGACAAATAATTATATTCATTGAACTGCCTTCTTGTTCTGGTAAACACATTCGCCATAGACATAAGTTGCGATAACCTCATAATCTTGATCAAGAACAACAAAGTCTGCATCATAGTTATATGCGAGTTTACCTTTTCTATGTCCTAAATTAAGTAGTGTAGCTGGATTGATTGTGGCAGCATTCAAAGCATACTGGAAAGGTACTTGGGCATACTCAACAAGATTTTTAAGACCAATATTCATTCTTAAAGTACTTCCTGACAAAGTGTTGGTACCTTTAAGATAAGCACTACCATCCTCTTTAACTTCGATTTTTTGCTCACCTAATTCATAATTCCCATGGGGAATTCCTTTTACACTTAGCGCATCAGTAATAAGAATATTATGATAAGGTCCTTTTGCCATCATGAGTGTGTATATTGCTGGCCAAGCTACGTGATTACCATCTGCAATGATTTCAGCATAAACCCCTTGAATTCGATGAGCTGCGCCTGCTAGATTATATTGACGATGATGTAGACCACTCATGCCATTGAAAACATGAGTCATACTAGATGCTCCATGAGCAACCGCCATCATAGCTTCATCATAGGTAGCACTTGAATGACCGATAGAAACTACAACACCTCGATCAACGCAAAAGCGCGTAAGCTCAAAATCTGTATCAAGTTCAGTGGCCATGGTGATAATCTTAATAAGTTCTTGAGAAGCAGAATAAAACTCTTTAAATAAATCTACATTAGAAGGAATTATGTGCTGCTCCGGTTGTGCTCCTTTAAAAGCCTTGTTGAGAAAAGGGCCTTCTAAATGAATTCCAACAATTTGAGCTCCTTTAATAGTTTGTTGTGAAACTTTAGCAACATTCTTTAATGCTTTAACTAACACGTCTTTGCTTTGAGTAACTGTAGTTGGACAAAAAGAAGTGACCCCCTCAGAAACTAAGCCTTTCATGACATTAATTAAGCCATCACTATCTGCATCATTTGTGTCTACACCATATGATCCATGTATGTGATTATCAATAAATCCCGGGACAATTCGATGCTTACCATAATCATGATCAACAGGATGGCTATTATAAGAAGTGATATTTACTATTTTTTTATTATGAATATGAAGTTGTGCTGGATTAAACTGTTGATTAATCCAAACTCGTTCACTTTGAATTATCATATGGGCCTCTTTCTATGATAGAATTATCTTGTAATTTCATTCTATCATAGTTTGTCAGTATGTTTGACTCACTGTGGGAAGTGAGAATTGCACTATTTGAAATTTGAAACATTAAGACAGAAAAATATTATATATTACTTGTGAATATGATGAAATCTCGGTTCAAGGGAGGGATACTAATGCTTGATATGACGAAAGATTTAAGACTAGCAGTACTCATCGATGCGGATAATGTACCGTATGCGAATATTAAAGGAATATTAACTGAGGTGGCTCGTTATGGAACACCAATGATTAAAAGAATTTATGGAGATTGGACAAAACCTAATTTAAATGGATGGAAACCAGTCCTACTTGAACATGCCATTACCCCAGTACAACAGTATGGATATACGAGTGGCAAAAACTCAACAGACTCAGCGATGATTATTGATGCTATGGATATTCTATTTGGCACTAATGTGGATGGATTTTGTATTATATCGTCAGATTCTGATTTCACAAGACTTGCGATTAGAATTAGAGAATCAGGTAAACGAGTCATTGGTATGGGAGAAAGTAAAACTCCAAACCCTTTCATTGTCGCATGTGATAAGTTTATTTATATTGAGGTTATTAATAAAGATGAACTCAAGAATTCAAGTATTTCAAAAGGTAAGTTTAGTGGAGATATTAAAGAGAAACTCATTAAATCCTTATCTGAAGCTATTGATGATGTAGCGGATGAAGAAGGATGGGCATTCTTAGGAGATGTTGGGAATCATCTTATTAAAAATAATCCAGACTTTGACTCTCGTAACTATGGGTTTATGAAGTTGACTTATTTAATTAAGGCATTAAAAAACGTATTTGATATTGATGAGCGAAAGTATCCTAATAACAACACACGTCATGTTTATGTTCGCAACAAGACGGCTTAAATCTTGGAATGAATAGGAAACGAACATCTAAAGATTACTTACAAATCATAGTGAATTTTGCTATGATTTTTTTCTTGATGATTAATCCCATACGCACTATATTAGTGCCTTCAATAGAAGTGCAGTTTATATATTCACCTTCGTATACAAGTTATGAAGCAGTTAATGCAATGCAAGATAAGTGGTTTGATGAATATAAGAAAGAAGTCAGAAGTATACATGGACTAAATGCTTCTGAGTATTCCTTTAGTTTCATTGTAACAACCACTAAAATAGGACTAGAATGGATGAGTATACAAATAGAAAAGAAAGAGACCCATACAATGTCATCAACGACTAAGACACAAGTTAATCAGTACGTGATTCATGGTGAACGATTAGAATTATATCCTTATGAAACATTAAAAGAAGAAATGACTTCACTTCGACTTGCACAAGCACTTCATCAAAGACTTCATACACAATCTAACTTAATAGTGAATGTTAAAAAGCTACAACGATTCATACAAAAAGAATCAACACAATTATCTTTAACAACCAAAGGATTAATGATTCAAAGTGAAGACTGTGATGAATCATGGTGTCCAAGTACATTATTTGAAGCTGTGATTGATTTAGGATACATTCATGATGATGCTTTAGTTTCTTCCTCATTATGGTTAAGTCCAATAAATGAAGGAATATTCAAATCTGATCCAGTTCTAGAAGATGAACTCGTAATGATGGCATTAACATTTGATGATGGACCAATCAAGATGACCATGAAGTTAGTAGAAATTCTAGGTAAATCAAACACAAAGGCAACATTCTTTCTGATAGGAAATGGGATTGAGGCACAACCAGCATTTACAAAGCAAATACATGATTTAGGTCATGAAATTGGAAACCATACCTATTCACATCCTTATCTCACACAACTATCCTTAGAAGAAGTAACCCATGAAATGAATCGTACGGATGAGCTTATTAAAGATATCATTGGAAAGAAACCTATGATTATGAGACCACCCTATGGTTTTATTAATGAAGAGAATTTGAAAGCATTCTCTCATCAAGTTATTCAATGGAGTCTTGATACCGTGGATTGGCATCATCAAGACTCAGAGACTATTCTTGAAATACTTCAAAGTGCAATCGATGGAGATATTATTCTTATGCATGACAGATATGATCATACACAACGTGCTGTCGAATCCTTCATTCAACATCAATTATCCCTTGGTGTTCAATTTGTGAGTGTGTCACAAATCATTGAATCACGTCAGTTCACATCGAGAATAGTTCATGGAGTTAGAATCCCACCCAATATCATGGATTAATCATTCTTCAATTTGTGGCACGATGGGTTGTGCCACTTTTATGTTAGTTCATGTGAAATTGTGGGTTATCTCAATTACAATACAGTTAAAGAGTGTGTTAGCACACTGAAGAAAGGGGTTTGTTATATGAAAGATAACATTCAACGCTTTGGCCGATTCCTATCAGGGATGGTAATGCCAAATATTGGAGCCTTCATTGCTTGGGGTTTCATTACCGCTTTATTTATTCCGACTGGTTGGACACCTAATGAGAATTTATCCACATTAGTAGGTCCAATGATCATTTATTTACTACCTGTATTAATTGGTTACACTGGAGGACGCTTAGTTCACGGACAACGTGGAGCAATCGTCGGTGCAACTGCTACAATGGGGGTCATTGTAGGAACATCCATTCCAATGTTTATTGGTGGTATGATTGCTGGTCCTTTAGGGGGCTGGGTTATGAAGAAAGTTGACGAAGCTTTAGAAGGAAAAGTTCCTGCTGGGTTTGAAATGTTAGTCAACAACTTCTCTGCAGGATTTGCAGGATTATTCTTAGCTATTGGTGCATACCTTGTAATTGGGCCAGCTGTTCAAGCAGGATCAGATGCAATTGGTGCAGCAGTACGTGCAGTCGTCAATGCAGGACTTCTTCCACTAGTTTCTATTTTAGTAGAACCTGCAAAAGTCTTATTCCTAAATAATGCATTAAATCATGGTATCTTTGGACCTTTAGGTGTTGAACAAGTGACTCAAGTTGGTCGCTCAATCTTCTTCCTAATTGAAACTAATCCTGGTCCAGGTCTTGGTGTTCTATTAGCAGTTTGGATGTTTGGTAAAGGAATTTCTAAACAATCAGCACCAGGTGCAATTATCATTCACTTCTTCGGTGGTATTCATGAAATTTACTTCCCATACGTTTTAATGAATCCGTTACTAGTTCTAGCAGTTATCGCTGGTGGAGCTACAGGCGTATTAACATTTGGATTACTCGGTGCAGGACTTGTTGCCACACCATCTCCAGGAAGTATCTTTGCATTAATGGCAATGGCTCCTCGTGGAGGATTACTCCCAGTCTTAGCTGGTATCTTCACAGCTACTGGTGTGTCTTGGTTTGTTTCTTCCCTCATCTTAAAATTCACAGATAATGCACAAGATCTTGAATCTGCACAAGCTTTATCAAAAGAGCAAAAAGGATCACTAAGACAAGTTAGCATTAAGCAAATCGTCTTTGCATGTGATGCTGGTATGGGTTCTTCTGCAATGGGAGCTACAACTCTTCGTAAGAAATTAGTTGCTAAAGGATTAGATGTAAAAGTAATTCACACTTCTATTGATGAAATTCCAGCAGATAGTGTACTTGTAGTTACACATGATTCCTTAGCATCACGCGCTAAATCAGTCGCAAAACAAGCAGAAATCGTCAGTATCACTAACTTTGTTGGAGCTCCTGAATACGATCAACTCGTTGAGCGTCTAGCACAATAGTAATCAAAGAGCTTGACCTTCAAGCTCTTTTTTAGTTTTGGCACTATGTTTAAAGACCGAATCTTATATAACTTTAGTTTTCAATATGAAAGAATCAAGTATAATGAAAATATGAATAAACTCATTTTGTCATCAAGACTTATTGTAATTCTAAAAACATTATTGACTCAAACTGAGCCTATTTCAGCATCTTCACTCGCAAATTTGACATCTATTAGTAAAAGAACATTATTTCGAGAGATTAGTGGATGTAATCAAATACTTAAACCTTTTGACTTAATCCTGGAAACAAAAACTGGTAAAGGGTTATGGCTTGCCGGAAGTGATAATGCTAAAGACACACTTAAAAAAGTACTCGATGCTCAAAAAGCTTCCTACATTAACAAACAACAACGCCAATCCATGTTAACAGCTGAACTTCTTAAGAGTAAGGAATTAGTTAAACTAGTAAGTTTTTCATCACTATTTGATGTGTCAGAAGGCACCATCTCTAATGATATTGATGATTTAGAATCTTGGTTTCATAAGTACAATTTAAATATTGAGAGAAAGCCAGGAGTTGGTGTTAGTGTTATTGGAACGGAAGATGATGTACGTAAAGCTATGACAGATTTTGTACATACACAACTTGATGAGAATCATGATTGGGCATTTGTCATTCATGCGAATTCTCATGAAGCTCTTGAACAATACTTCCAATCTCAAGAAGAAAGTTCTATTCTAAATCTCTTAAATAAAGCCATTCTTAAGAAAGTGATTCAATCACTTCGATATCATGCTAATGATATCTTACTGCTCTATGCTCAAAGCTCAATCATAGGACTTATTATTCACCTTACCATTGCACTTGAAAGACTAATGAAAAAGGAGATTATTTCCATTGAGTCGTTCATCTTAGACCAACTTAAGGATGATTCAGATTTTGAAATGGCACAGAGGGTTGCAAAGATCATGGAAATTGAATTCAATATTCCATTTCCTCAAGCAGAAGTTGCTTATATCCTTATGCATTTAAAAGGGGCAAAACGAAGAGTTCTTGATCAATCTGCTGAAGCACTTGAAAATCTTTCTAAAGATGCTTATATACAAACGATGGTTCAAAAACTTACATCTCACTTCGAAGCAACCAGTGGCATGATTCTAATGGATGATCAGTTACACATGGGACTCATTACACATTTGCGTCCTACATTGACTCGTCTTCATTACAATCTTGAGATCAGAAATCCACTTCTTGATCAAATCAAGAAGAATTATGCTCAAGTGTATGAATGGACAAGACTTGCCACGATACCAATTCAAAATGAACTGAATATATCACTCCCAGATGATGAAATAGGATACCTAGCAATTCACTTTGGGGCAGCGATAGAGAGAGTGAAGTCAAATGTAAGTTCAAAGCATTCTTTAAAAGTAGGTGTTGTGTGTGCATCAGGGATAGGTATTTCTTCACTAATATCAACACGTATTATGAATATATTCCCTCAGTTAAAGAGTGTTATTCCTTTATCCGTCGATGATATTTCTATGATGAAAGAAGTTGATATTCTTGTGTCAACACTTGACTTAAGTCACGTCGGCCGACCATTTGTCTTCGTTCATCCATTACTACTTCAAGATGACATTATCAATATCGAAAAGGCAATTCTCGCTTATCAACCTAAAGAATCTGAAGTTAAGTCTTCAATCACATTGGATGATCAATTACTACATATGGCCAACATTCAAAATGCAGTACTACATGCCATGGCGCAGTTCAATATTGTTCGATTAATGCCTCACTCTAAGAAGGAAATCTTTATTCAACAGCTTTGTGACTATGCATTTGAAGAAAAGACAAAAGCAGATATTGCATATCTTGATATTATGCGCAGAGAAGCCATGGGAAGCATTATCTTAGAAGAAGCAGGAATAATGCTAATTCATGCAAAATCAAAGGCAACAACACAATTTGAGTTTAAAATGTTCTTAAGTGATACACCCCTAACATTTCTTAAGGAAGCTAACATCAAAGCAATTGTGTTTATGCTCATTCAAGAGCATCCACATCACGCCCAAACTTCTTTACTTTCAATGATTAATCAAAGTCTTATTGATGATGATCGCTTTGTGTTTGATATTCAAAGTCAACATGAAGGAAGAATTAAAGATAGTATTCAACGTCTATGCCAAAACTGGCTTACCACTCAGACAAAACAACACATCATTGGATAGGAGCACCATATGAAATTCAATTTATTTAAATCAAAGACATTACCATTACTGAAAGAGGAAAATATCAAATGGGTTCATGATCCTATTTCTATTGAAGAGGCTATTGAACTTGTAGGATCTATGCTTGTGAAGACAGGGTATGTAAGTGAAGAGTATGTTGCGAGTATGCATGTCCGCAATCAAGAATTATCAGTTTATATTGGTAATTCATTAGCTATTCCTCATGGTACTAATGAAGGCAAACAATATATCAAACAAAGTGGTATTAGTGTCGCCCTCCTTAAACACGGTATTGAATGGGGTGGAGAAAAGGCATTTGTGATTATTGGGATTGCTGGTAAGAATGAAGAACATATGTCAATTCTTGCGAACTTATCAACCATTTTTGGAGATATGGATAATGTAGAAGCATTACTAAAAATGGATGATGTGACTTCAATTCACAACTTCATTACTACTGGAGAAAAAGCATGAGAAAAGCACTGTGTTTTGGAGCGGGAAACATTGGGAGAGGATTCATTGCACAAGTGTGTCAAGAATCTAATATTAAGCTTACCTTTGTGGATGTAAATGAAACACTACTTGCTCTCATAAAAGAAAAGAACGAATATAACATCCATTTACTGGATGAATCTCAGACAAGTATACTAATCAAAAACGTGGATGCCATCCATTCTCAAGATATTGAAAAACTAACTGTGGCTATTCAAGATGTTGACTTTATCTTTACTGCGGTTGGGCCTAATGTTTTAAAGCATGTAGGTGCAACTCTTGCAAAGATCTATGGGAATAGTCCTCAACTATCTCATTCTGTCATTGCATGTGAGAACATGGTAGGTGGCTCATCCAAACTTAGAGAACACGTCTTAAGCCATGATATAACTTTACCTAAGAATGTTCAATTTCTTGATGCAGCGGTTGATCGTATTGTGCCAATGTCACAAGTTGAAGGAAGTTTGGATGTTAAAGTAGAACCAAGTTTTGAATGGATTGTTGAAACAGATAAACCTTTAGGATTAAAAGATGTTATTGAAGTCAATGACTTAGAACCATACATCAAAAGAAAACTTCTTATGGTGAATGGAGCACACGCCTTTACAGCATATTTAGGTTTGATTTATGGATATGAAATGATTGATGAAGCCATTAGTGATCCTATGATTGAGAAGGCTGTAAGAGGATTAATAGGTGAACATCGAGTGTTTCTTCATCATACTTTTAAACTTGATGAAAAAGACTTGCTCAAGACGGAAGACAAAGTTGTTAAAAGATTTAAGAATAAACTACTTCAAGATGATTGTGTTCGTGTAGGCCGTACTCCAATTCGTAAACTAGCAAAACATGAGCGATTAAGTATGGGTATTGATACTTTGTTATCATTAAACAAAGAACCATATTTCGCATATCAAGCATGTGCGGCTGCAACACTATATGATCATGATGAAGAGGGAAATAGATTAAAACAAATGAATGAGAATGAATTAACTCAGTTACTATTGGAGCTAAATTTTAAACAAAATAGTATTAAAGAAATCATGAATAATAGAAATAGTTTGTTATCTCAAAGCGTCACTAAGTGATGCTTTTTTAAGTTTTGAAAGTCAATAAATGCAAATAAACCAAATTTTGTTAAATATGTATGGATTTGTTTGTTTAATTCTTGCATGAAAGCGCTATTCGTGATATTAATAAAGTGGCAAAATATTCGAAAGATTATTACGCAAAGTAAAACGTCTAAGGTATTCACGTACTATGATAGGTTGACTGCATAATTTTTTGCAGTCAATTTTTTTATACAATTAAAGACCTTAAACATGAGGGGGTTCAATGAACACAAAACTATTTAGAAAAACGAATATATTACTATTAGCACTAACCTTAGTTTTATCATTTGTAAATGCATCTATATTTGCGAATGAAACATCATTAAGTATCCAAGAGCGTTTAAATCGACCAGACATCAATATACTTGATGATTTTACTATTACATGGATTGATAATAATGGAAATCCTATTACTGGGGATCCTGATATTAATTCACGAGCTCTAATACGTATCAATTGGTCACTATTTGAACGGGATGAAGATGGAGTCAATATTGATGAATATGAAACTGATCTTATTGAAGCAGGTGACTTTTACACATTCACATTGCCGAGTGCCTTTAGAGTTGCTTCTACCATATCAAACGTAAACTTATCAGGATTTGGTGTAGCAACCATAAATACCAATAATTCAGTAGTCTTCACCTTTAATGAAAATGTGTCTCAAAATTCTGAGATTCAAGGGTTTATTGAGTTTACTGCTAGACTTAATAGTGCTGAACTTGAAGGACCTGGTGTTAAAGAAGTAATCCTTCCTATACGTGAAGAAACAGTTATCACATTTAACTTAGTACCAACGAATAGAGATACAGGTGTTAATAAATTAATCCATGCAGTTGTCGCAAGTAGTAATGAGCGTAATCCTTCCGCAATAACTTGGGAAGTTCAAATAAATAAAGCTTATGAAACTTTAATCAATGCGGTCGTTACGGATACTTTACCTGCATCTCTAGAACTAAGTGTTGCAGCTGATGCAATTGAAGTATTCCCTTTATTCTTAAATTTTGATGGAACATTAAAACCGCTTAATGAGCGATATGGACCTGCGCTTGTTGAAGGAACTGATTATACAGTAAGTGGTACTACCATATCATTTAGTAATCCTATTAATACCCCATATGCAATTAGACTTAAAACTATTATCAAAGATAGTTCAAAACCTGCATTAGGTGGCAATCTTTCAATTACGAATCAAGTGAGTTTAAGCAGCCAAGATTTAGACCCAATTCCTGCAAGTGCAACGTATGTTGCTACTTATGGACGATTATTATCAAAGAGTCGTATTGGGTATACTGCAGACACACAAATCTTTACATGGCGTGTTGCCTACAACTTTGGAGAAATAACCTTAGTTACTCCAGAACTTGTTGATACATTTAGTTCTAATATGACTTATGTTCCTGGATCATTAACAATACGTAGTGAAGCCAATGTCTCGCTTGTAGAGAACGTTGACTTTACTGTTGTATTTAATGATGCTTTAAACACTTTAACCATTCAATACTTGAATACAATCAACCAAGCTTACAACATTGAATATCGTACGACTTTAAGACCAGAAGTTATTGTATCTGGTGGTAATATCTCGGTATCTAATACAGTGACAAGTGAGGGACAAAGCAGTAGTGCTTCGGGTACTGCAAATCCTAGAGTAGTTGTTAAATCATCGAATTCAATTAACTATGCAACCAGACAAATTGGATGGCAGATTGCTGTAAATATTAATCGTTATGAGATGACAAATCTATTTTTAACTGATACATATAACAGTTTTGGTTTAGAGATGGTTTCACTTGTTGTTAGAAACATAACTTTAAACACAGTTGTTGATCCTAGTCAGTATACACTTGTTAAGACATTTGTTAATGGAGTGGAGAGTGGATTTACGCTAGAGTTTATTAATGATTATGCAACAACCGATTATCGTTTACGTGTTGACGTAGTCACTGCTTATGACATGAACAATAAACCTACAATTAGTGGGATTTCACGTAATCGATTTAGAAATACAGCAGTATTAAATTGGGATGACTTGGAGGGGAATTCTTATACGGATACTTCAAGTGCGAACCGTGATGTTAATACACAAACTGTTCTAAATGGGCAAAAATCAGGCAACTATAATGCAGTCACAAAGCAAATCACATGGAATATTCGAGTCAACTATCATAACGATGATTTAGTTGAACCTCGATTGACTGATGTGATTGTTGGAGAACAAGTGTTTATTCCTGAATCACTCGTTATATATGAATACAATGTTAACTCGAATGGGACAATGACTAGAGTAGGTGGAGCGCTTGATTTAGATTTATTCACGATTCAATATCCTACTATAGATAATGGCTTTACTTTAATTATTGACTTTCCAACAGATAATGCTCGTCGATTTGAAGTTGAGTTCAATACATCATTAGCAGAGCAACTCATTACTACAACGTACACCAACCAAGCTATTATGAACAATGATGGTCGTGTACATCCTTTAGATGCTTCTGTATCAGTTACTTTTGGAAATGATCTTGTAACCAAATCTGGTATACAGTCTGGATCACTTATTCGTTGGAGTATTGCGATTAATCAATCTCAATCGACCATTCGTGATGCGCTACTTGAAGATATTCCATCAACTAACCAACGTTTTGTACTTGATTCATTTAAACTATATCCTACAGTCATCGCAACAAATGGGACATATACAATAAATAGAAGTCAGCCTTTAGTTCTAGATGTTGATTATGAACTCACTATTATCTTCTTAGATAATGGAGCTCAACGTTTTGAACTTCGCTTCCTAGATGAGATAACTAGACCTTATGTTTTAGAATATGATTCTGAAATCAACACAACACCAGACAACACTACAATCACTAATAGTGTGGTTTTAAGTGGTAATGGTGTAACGTATGAAGAACAAGACGATGAGACAGCTGTTGTGATTAATATTGAAAGTGCTGGTGGTGGAGCAGTTGGAGTTCAAGGATCACTTCAAGTGAGAAAAGAAAATCCAGATGGAGAACCTTTAGCCGGAGTTGTCTTTAGACTAATCAACCGATTTAATCGTGTCATTGGCGAAGCTACAACAAACACCGATGGTGAAGTATCATTTAAAAATCTTGTTTATGGAGAATACACTTTAAAAGAAATTTCAACAGTTGGATCTTATGTTATTAGTGATACCTTATTCAATGGACTTAGTGTAACCATTGATGCAGCATCCAGTGAACCTAATGCATTCCTTACAGTTACTAACCGCATGAATGAAACTACAATTAAAAAAGTAGATATTCAAGGGGAGTTGTTATTAGGAGCGGTATTTACACTAGAATTCTTTGATGAAGAATGGATTACAGTTTCTGATGAGTTATCTTTAGATACTGGTGAAGTTGTGATCGAAGGATTGAGTGTTGGCTTATATCGTCTTAAAGAGATTACAGCAGTGCCAAACTATATTTTAAACACAAAAGCGCTAGAATTTGAAATTACTCGAAATGACAATCTTCAAGCAGAAGACATTACCGTTAGTTTTGTGAATTATCAAGGATCAGTAAGACTTGTGAAAGAGAATAATGACGGTGAAAGATTAGAAGGTGTTATCTTTAACTTGGTGGATGAAGAAAGGAATATTATTGAAGAAGATCTTGTAAGCAATGAAGAAGGTCTTATTGAAGTAACACAACTTGCACCAGGAAACTATGCATTTATTGAGATACAAAGTGTTAATGGAAACCTAATTAATACAAATCCAGTTCAATTTTCAATCGCAGCATCTCATGAAGGTGAACCAGAAGTTGTTACTGTCACTGCACTTAATGGAAAAGCTAATGTTGTATTTAATAAGATTAATCAAAACAATGAAGGATTAGCTCAAGTAAGATTCGCACTTTATGAGATTATTGATGATGTGCGAGTACTTTTAAATGATGCGATCTATTCTGATGAAGAAGGCCTAGTATCAGTAGAAGGATTAACACCTGGAAATTATGAAATTGTTGAATTAGAAACGATTAGTGGTTATATTCTTAACACTGAAGTTATAGCATTCAACATTCCAACATCAGCACAAGGTGAAAACTATACCCTAGAACTCGATGATTTCATAAACTATCGTGGAATTATTATTATAACTAAGGTCAACATTCGCGGAACTATTATTGGGGAAGCAGTGTTTGATGTCCTCTTCAATGGAGAGTTCTTAGCAAGCTTCACAACAGTGAATGGTGTACTAGAACTTCGTGATTTAGCACCTGGAACATATACTTTCATTGAAACCTTAGCACCAGAAAAATATATTCTTGATGACACACCATATGATGTTGTCATAGAATCAAGTGCTGAAGGAGAAGTAGCTGCTATTGAATTTGAATTCGTCAATGAAGGTGGCGATTTACTAGGAGATGATGATGATGATATCCCACAAACGGGGGATGGAACACTTCCTTGGTTACCATTAGTGTTATTCTTGAGTGGACTATTCTTAGTTACTAAAAAAGAAAAGTATTCTCGTTAATGATTTAGAGATAGACATATCAGTGTCTATCTTTTTTATTGAAATAAAAAATAGGCATTTAGCCTATTTAGTTATGCAATTAATTGGTAAGTATCTAAGGCGATCATAAGTTCTTCATTAGTAGGAATAACATAAACTTTCATTGATGAACCATCTAAAGTAAGATCTAAGAATTCACCACGTTTTTTATTTAGTTGTGTATCAATTTTGACATTAAATACTGGAGTTAGATAAGCAATGACACGCTCACGAATAAACGTTGCGTTTTCACCGACACCTGCAGTGAATACAATTGCATCACATCCTTTGAGTTGAGCAATATAGGAAGCAATAAGCATTCCAATACGCTCTACATACATATCAATCGCTAAGATTGCATCTGGATGACCTTCATCCATAGCCTTTTGAATATCACGCATGTCAGAAGAAATGCCAGAAACTCCAAGTAAACCAGATTCTTTATTAAAGACCTCAAGGGCATCATCACTATTTAAGTGAAGTGCTTTTTGAACAAATGGAATAATTGATGGATCAATATCACCAGAGCGTGTTCCCATCATGATTCCAGCAAGTGGGGTAAATCCCATGGAAGTATTGACACATTTTCCTGCATCAATTGCCGCTAATGAAGCACCATTTCCTAAGTGACATACAATGATCTTAGCTTGAGGATTATCTAAAGCTTCAAGTGCTCTTGCGGATACATAACGATGAGAAGTTCCATGGAAACCATATTTTCTTACTTTATGTTTTTGGTAGAACGAGCGAGGAATTGGATACAAGTAAACTTGAGGTTTCAATGTTTGGTGAAATGCAGTGTCAAATACAGCAACTTGAGTCGCATTTGGGATGAGTTCTGAAGTAACCATAATACCAAGATGATTCGCTGGATTATGTAATGGAGCTAAAGCACTAAGTGCTAAAATATCAGTTACTACCTTTTGATCAATGATGACAGACTTAGAATATTTTTCACCACCGTGGACAACACGATGTCCCACAGCGCTAATATCATCATAAGATTCGATGATCTTGTTTTGAATAAGATTATTAAGTAATGTTAGGATTGCATCATGATGTGTTTTGAAATCTTGATTAAGTGTTAAGGTTTGATTATTGAAAGATAGCTTCGCAATTCCTTCACTTAAACCAATGCGCTCAAACACTGCACTACATAAAACTCTTTGAGAAGGCATCTCATAGAGCTGTGCTTTACATGAAGAACTCCCTGAATTTAACGATAATATATTAAGCATATTGAGTCATCTCCTTAGTTTGTACGCAAATCAATACGTTCAGTTTAGCCCACTCTTTTATGGTGTGTCAAGTAAAAAAATTATTTTGTAACCGTTTACAAAAAACTATTGACAATTATATACGAGAGTAGTAAATTAAAGGTATAAGGTGAATCAGTATTCATATTCAAAACACTTATAGCTTTTGATCAAAACAATCAATAAAAAGGAGAATTCTATGACTAAACGAGTTTTCATTGCCAGTGCTAAGCGCACTCCCATCGGATCATTTTTAGGAACTTTAAAAGATGTTAGTGCATCGGAGTTAGGAGCTGTAGTTATCAAAGCAGTTCTAGAAGACACAAAGATTGACCCATCTCTTATTGATGAAGTCATTGTTGGTAATATCTTACCAGCAGGACAAGGTCAAGGTATTGCACGTCAATGTAGTATTAAAGGAGGAGTTCCTAACACAGTTCCTGCCTATAGTATTAACATTGCCTGTGGTAGTGGTATGAAAGCAGTGATGTTAGCCTATGCCAATATTCAACAAGGTTATCATATGATTCTTGCGGGTGGTACTGAATCAATGAGTCAATGCCCATTCCTACTTCCTAAACAAGCTCGTAATGGAATTAAAATGGGAAATATAACCATGAAAGACCATATGATTGATGATGCATTAAATGATGCATTCCATGGTATTCACATGGGAGTTACAGCTGAAAATATCGCGACAAAATATAACATTTCAAGAGAACGCCAAGATCAATTTGCAATTCTATCTCAAACTAAAGCAATCAAAGCTCAAGACGAAGGATTGTTCGTTGATGAAATCGTACCTGTAGAAGTTAAAGTTGGTAAAGAAGTTGTTTTAATAAAAGATGATGAATATCCGAATCGCAAGACCTCCCTGGACAAACTCGCATCACTTCGACCTGCCTTTGTGAAAGAAGGCAGTGTGACTGCGGGGAATGCTAGTGGAATCAATGATGGTGCAAGCATGATGCTTGTGGTTGATGAAGAATCTCTAAAAAAATATAATCTTACTCCACTTGTGGAAATCATAGGTTTTGGTCAAGGTGGTGTTGATCCACTTATTATGGGTCTAGGACCAACCCCAGCTATTAAACAAGCTCTTGCGCATTCTAATATGTCCATTAGTGATATTGATGTCTTCGAACTTAACGAAGCATTTGCAGCACAAGCTATTGGAGTAGTTCATGAACTTGGTCAATTATTCAATGTTTCAGAAGAAGAAATCCTTGGGAAAACTAATCCTAAAGGCGGTGCTATCGCTTTAGGTCATCCAGTAGGCGCAAGTGGTAATCGTATCTTAACAACTCTCATATATGACTTACACCATATGGATAAATCCATTGGATGTGCGTCCTTATGTATCGGTGGTGGTATGGGAACCGCAATTATTGTTAAGAGCATGAAGGGAGTTACAGTATGAGACTTCAAGGTAAAGTAGCTTTAATCACTGGGGGTAGTCGTGGACTTGGCCAAGCAATGGCTGAGCGATTTGCGAATGAAGGAGCAAAAGTAGTTGCTCTTGATTTAGGTGAATTAACATACAGCCACGACAACGTGGAATTTCTTCCACTTAATGTTACGGATACTGCACAATGTGAACTCGTTTATAAAATAATCATGGAAAAGTATGGACAAATTGATATTCTAGTCAATAATGCTGGGATTACTCAAGATTCACTCACTCGTAAAATGAGTGATGATCAATGGAATCGTGTTATTGATGTAAATCTAAAAGGTGTCTTTAACTTAACACGTTTTGTTGGTCCTCAAATGGCTGAAAAAGGTTCTGGATCAATTATTAATATTTCATCAGTTGTTGGTGTCTTTGGAAACATTGGTCAAGCAAACTATGCTGCAACTAAAGCTGGTGTCATTGGATTAACAATGTCATGGGCTAAAGAATTCGCAATGAAAGGAGCACAAGTTCGCGTAAATGCAATTGCTCCTGGATATACCTTAACAGATATCTTAAAGACAGTTCCTCAAGAACTCCTTGATAAATTTGCAGGTCAGACAATGTTGAAACGTTTAGGACAACCTAATGAAATTGCAGATGTTGCTTTATTCTTAGCAAGTGATGAATCATCATATGTTACTGGACAAACAATTCAAGTGGATGGAGGTATGAGATTATGAGTTTAACTCACCACACATTTACGACTTCTAAGCACGAAACTATCGCTTACACACAAACCAATACCACAGGACCAGTTCTCATGCTTGTGCATGGCAACATGTCTTCTAAAGTATTCTTCTATCCTACAATGGAGCGTTTAGCATCAACAATGAATGTCATTGCTGTTGATATGCGTGGGTTTGGAGATTCTACTTACAATCAATCATTTGATTCATTAAAAGAATTGGGGGATGACCTTAATGAACTTGTTGAACACTTAGATCTTAGAAATGTAACACTACTAGGATGGTCTACAGGTGGTGGTGTTGTCTTAGAAATGGCAGCATCAGTGCATGAACGTTTCAAACAAGTGATTCTATTAGACAGTGTTGGTTTAAGCGGATATCCAATGTATCAAAAAGATGAAACTGGTCAGCCTATCTTAACTAAACCACATACATCAAAAGAAACGATTGCTCAAGATATGGTTCAAGTTGTGCCTATTCTTATGGCATACCAAAACAAAGATAAACCACTTATCAAAATGATTTGGAATATGCTTATTTATAACTTAAAACAACCCGATGAAGTGACATATGATTTACATTGTGAAGAGATGTTTAAACAACGCAATCTTGTAGATATCGATTATTCACTCATGGTCTTTAATATGACTGATACTCATTCAGGTTTTGCACCAGGTTCTGGACGTGCACATTTGATTGAGTGCCCAGTGCATATTTGGCATGGCGAAAAAGATCTTGTCGTACCAGTTGCTTATGCCCATGCAATGAAGGAATTCTTTAAAGATAAAGCTCATCTACATTTAATTCCTCATGTAGGACACGCTTATCTCAATGACGATTTTGAAGCTTGGATAAAGGACCTAGAAAAAGTGGTTATGTCATGAATTCGAATCATGTAGGGATTATCGGTATTGGTGTTTATTTGCCTAAGCAAATCATGACTGCACAAGAAATATCAGTTCAGACACAAGGTGTTTGGAATGAGCAAGCCATTATCGAAAAGTTAGGGATTGTTGAAAAGAGAATTCCAAATGATAAAGAAGGAACTCAAGAAATGGGTGCTCTTGCAGCCATTGAATGTGTTAAAGATGCCAACATTGATCCATTAGATATTGATGTTATATTGTGCTTTGGTGAAGAATGGAAAGAATATCCACTCACTACTTCAGCACTATATATTCAAGATCGTATTGGAGCGACCAATGCTTGGGGTATTGATGTTCAAAACCGATGTGCAACATCATTAGCTGCAATTAAAATGGCAAAAGACATGCTAATCGCAGATGATGAGATTGATACCATCCTAGTGGCTGGTGGATATCGTAATGGAGACTTCGTTGATTATACAGATAAGAATATGTCTATGATGTATAACCTTGGCGCGGGTGGGGGCGCATTACTTCTTCGTAAGAATGCAGGGAAGAACGTAATCTTAGGTTCACATCTTGTGGCTGATGGATCATTATCCCTCACTGCAGGTGTTGAAATTGGAGGACAATGTCGTCCAATCACAAAAGATAATATTGATGAAGCATACAAGTCATTAAGACTTATGGATGCTGAAAAGATGAAAAATCGTCTAAATGAAGTAAGTCAACATAATTGGATGCACTGTATCCTTGAAGCATGTCGTAAATCAAACATGACAACTGCTGATATTGACTATTTAAATATTCTACATATTAAACGATCTGCACATTTAGGGATGCTCAATGATTTAGGACTCAATGAAGATCAAACAATCTATCTTGAGAAATATGGTCATATTGGTCAAGTAGATCAAATCTTATCGCTCTATCTTGCTTTACAAGAAGGTAAAGTTAAAGAAGGCACCAAGATGTGTATGATTGCTGCTGGTATTGGATATGTTTGGGCTGCTTCAATTGTTCAATGGGGAGTTAAGCTATGAGTATTTTTGTTCAAATCTTTCTTAGAAGTCTTGAAACGGGAAGTGTTTATGCACTTGCCGCATTAGGAATCATCCTTGTCTTTAAGACCTCCAACATTACTAACTTCTCTCAAGGAGCATTAGGAATGTTCAACACGTTTGTGGTGACTTCCATTTTCAATAACTTTGGTGTTCCATTATGGGTTGCGATTGTTGGAGGACTTATTAGTGCCTTCATTATTGGGATGATGATCGATTTAGTCATTATTCGACATACAAAGAAAGTATCTCCAGTTGCTAAGCAAATCATCACCTTAGGACTAATTATGATACTTGTAGGGTTAGCTCCTATCTTCTTTGGAGTAGATCCTCTCAATTTACCTCGCTTGTTACCAAGTGGAAATCTAAGTGTTCTTGGAGCAAACATTTCTTACAATGGAATCTTCAACATTACTTTTGGTTTAGTGGTCATGGGAGTATTATTCTATGTTCTTCAATACACTAAAGTTGGATTAGCAATTCGTACAACAGCTTCTAATGAATACACTGCTCGTCTTATGGGGGTGCCAACTAAAACAGTAACTCTAGGAGCATGGGCTGTAGGTAGTATGCTTGGAGTTATTTCCGGGGTAATGATTGCCCCAACTACCACAGTAACTCTTAACCTTATGGATGTGGTACAAATTAATGCCTTCGTCGCTGCGGTACTAGGAGGTTTTCAAACTTTCTATGGACCAGTGGTAGGTGCTTATATTATTGGGGTTGTCGCAAACCTATTACTATTCTATGTCTCACCTGTATGGGGTGGACAGATTCTCTATGTGTTGATATTGCTGTTCCTCACTGTTCGCCCATATGGATTGTTTGGAAAGAAAGTGGTTAAAAAGGTGTAATGATGAAAAATTTAAAACAAGCCTTTAAACCATGGATGGGATTTGTACTCTTTGGACTCCTATTAGCAACCATTCCATTATTAGCTCAATACACTAGTTTAATTAAATCTTCCACGATTATTACTATTGGTGGAACTCTAATATTTGCGATTGCAGCTCTAGGGCTTAATATCCTTCTTGGATATTCAGGATTGATATCATTAGGTACTGCAGGATTTATGGGATTAGCAGCCTATTTATCAGCTTATCTCACAGTAGATTTAAGCCTACCATTCGAACTAAGTTTACTTATCGCAGTGCTTATCCCTACAATTTTAGGGGTTCTTGTTGGACTCATTTCCTTAAAGATTGAAGGAATGTATCTTGCGATTGCAACGCTTGCGGTATCAGAAATCTTAAGAAAAACATTTGAAGAATTTGAATTTATTACGAATGGATTTTCTGGCAAGACAGCACGTTTCCCATTATTGTTAGGAACATTTCAGCTTGATCGAGCCTCAACGTATTATCTCATTGTGATTGTCTTAGTCATTGCAATGCTACTTACCTACAATATGATGAATGGTCAAGTTGGACGTGCTTTCAATGCTATGCGTGGTTCTGAATCAGCTGCAAGTGCAATGGGTGTGTACTCACTAAAATATCGCCTTATCGCTTTTGCCTTAGCGACTATACTTGCTTCATTAGCAGGGGTTATGTATGTACACTTCATTCGCTTTGCATATCCTTCAACGTGGAATCTAAAGTTATCACTTGATTTCTTAGCTATGATTGTCATTGGAGGGCTTCGCTCGATATATGGAACTGTTCTTGGTGCATTCATCGTGTTTGCAATTCCAGACTTATTCCTCAAACAAATTCCATTCTTTAATCAACTATCCTATGTTCTTAATGGAGTACTTATCATTGTCGTCATTATGTTCTATCCTAATGGACTCATAAACATCGGATATGACTTAAAGAAAATCTGGTTGAAGATTAGAAAAGGAGTCCAAGATGTTACAAAATAACGAACTTCTTAAAATTGAAGACCTAAGTATTGCCTTTGGTGGATTAAAAGCTGTTGATCAACTCAGTTTCACCATTCATGAGAAGGAAATCTTTGGACTTATTGGTCCAAATGGAGCGGGTAAAACTACAGTATTTAACTGTATTACCCAATTCTATAAACCAAATCATGGGAATTTATACTTCAAAAATATCAAAGACGAAGTCATTAATCTTGTGGATCTTAAGGTTCATCAAGTCATTCGTCAAGGAATTGTTAGAACATTTCAAAACGTAGAATTAATTCGAGAATTATCTATCATCGATAATGTCCTCATTGGAGCACATATTGACTATAAAACAGGACTTATCTCACAAGCTTTAAGACTTCCAAAAGCAGTTAAAGAGGAAGCTATCTACAGAGAAAAGGCAGAAGGTATTCTTAAGAAATTAGGCATTTATGAGCGCAGGGATATGCTTGTGTTTGGACAACCTTATGGAATTCTAAAAAAAGTAGAACTTGCTCGTACATTCATGTCTGATCCTAAACTTATTATTCTCGATGAGCCTGCTGCAGGGCTAAATGATGTGGAAACTCTTCAGCTTGCACAGACTATTCGCCAAATTAGAGACGAGTTTAATTGTAGTGTCTTACTGGTGGAGCATGATATGCGCTTAGTCATGGATGTTTGTGACACGATATGTGCCATTAACTTTGGCAAGTTTCTAGCTATAGGAAATGCTAAAGACATTCAAAAGAACCCACTTGTTCAAGAAGCATATCTTGGTAAGGAGGACGATGATGAGTGACATTCTATTAGAAGTAAAAGGATTAAAGATTCGCTATGGTGCGATTGAAGCTGTTAAAGGTATTGATCTTACCATTCATAGAGGTCAGATTGTTGCTATCCTTGGAGCAAACGGTGCAGGTAAAACATCCACACTACGTTGTATCTCAGGACTAGTAAAGCCATATCAAGGGGTAATCTTATTTGAAAACAAAGTTATCTCAACCCTTGAGCCAGAAGTCATTGCTAATCTTGGGATAATTCAATCCCCTGAAGGTCGTCAAGTATTTAGAGACCTTACAGTAGAAGAGAATCTTAAAGTCGGTGCATTTACAGTCAAATCTAAAAAACGCATCAAAGAGCTGTTTGAACTTGTATATACAACATTTCCAGTATTAAAAGAGCGTAAACGTCAAGTGTCTTCGACACTCTCTGGTGGTGAGCAGCAAATGCTTGCGATTGGTAGAGCGCTTATGGCAGATCCTAAACTACTTATTCTTGATGAACCATCTTTAGGTTTAGCACCACTTATTGTGAGTAATATTATGCGCATTGTAAGTGATATTGCAAAACAAGGAGTCACAGTACTCATCGTTGAGCAAAATGCTAAGCAAACCTTAAAGATTGCAGACTATGCATATGTCCTTGAACTTGGTGAAATTAACACCCAAGGTGATGCACAGGTCCTCAAAGATGACCCTAAACTCATTGAAGCCTATTTAGGCGCACATTAAATTGAATTTAATGCATTAAAGCATTGAAGAAGAAAAAAGGAGGAACTTATGTTCAAGAAGTTAGTTTCAGTTCTAGCTTTAGCATTAGTGGTCACAGCATGTGCCCCTACAGTTAAAGAAGAAGTATCACAAGGAGTTACTGACACAGAGATTTTAATAGCAAACTGTGCAGCAACATCCGGTGCTTTCGCCCCTGTTGGTGTACCATTCATCGCAGGTATCCAAGCTTATTTAGATGTTGTTAATGCTGCTGGTGGTATTGATGGACGCCAAGTCAAATTCTTACATGAAGATGATGAATTTGATCCAATTAAAGGTAAAGCATGTTTAACTAAGATGGTAGAAGACGAAAAAGTATTCGCTATCGTGGGTCACTTTGGTACACCAGTAGTTGGTGCTACACTTGAAGATCTAAAAGAATATGGTATCCCTGCAGTTTATTTCGCTACTGGGATTGGTCAATTATACTCAGACAAAGCAACTGGTCGTGATCGTGGAATTATGCCTGTACAACCTATTTATCGTACAGAAGGCCAAATCATGGTTGCACGTGCTGTCGACTTAGTTGATGCTAAGAAGATTGGTATTATCTATACTAATGATGATGCTGGTAAAGATATGTTATGGGGAGCTCAAAAGAAAGCTCAAGAATTAGGTCTTACTTTAGTAGAAGCACAAGTTACTCCAGGTGGAGCTGACGTTTCATCCGCAGTAACAACGATTAAAGAAGCTAATGTTGATTTCATTATCGGTGGAGCAATCCAAGCAACAATTCCTACTATCATTAAAGAATTAGCTGCTCAAGGTAATGACAAAGATGTAATTACAACTTATGTAAACGTATCACAAGCAATCGCTGCGACATTCGTTGCTGATGCTGCTGGTAAATTCCAAGTTTATGGTAATGGTTGGGTATCCTTTGAAGGCGATCGTGCTGCAGAACTTGCAAAATTTGCTGCTGCTGCACCAGACTATGCTACAAACGCATTCGCAATGACAGGATGGATCGCTGCTCATTTCTTCACTGAAGGATTAAGAAGATTAGCTGCAAATGAAGAAGTTGTGAACTGGGAAAATTACTTAGACGCAATGGAATCTGCACCTATTGGAAATCCATTTGGTGGATCAATTGATTATGGTAATGGCTTACGTGCTGGTACACAAGAAATGAATCTTTCTGTAGTTGACGGCGCAGAAGCTGGATTATGGAAAGTTGTTGATGGATTAAAATCCATTGATGATCTACTAGGAAACTAATTTATACTATAATAAGATAAGGTTGAGTGGACCAACCACTCAACCTTCTTATTTTTAAGGAGAGAAACCATGGCAAAATGGATAAATATTGAAGAAGCATTAGAATTGGTGCAAAGTAATGACACTATCGTAACAGGACTTGGTGCTGCAGAGGCAAAACATTTTTTATCGAATCTACATACCATTGCTCATCGAGTTGATTGTGTGAATGTCACCAATTGTTTACCGATGTCTGCTTTCCCTTTTTTAGAGGAACAATATAAAGATGCCTTTGAAGTTGATGGCTGGTTTTATAGTGCTGCTTTAAGAAAGATGCATAAACAGGGTAATTTATCATTTATCCCTAATCACTTACACTTAGCTGGAGTAAAGCGATTATCACACAAGAAAACTAATATTTACGTTGGTTCTTGTAGTGCTGTGGATGAACATGGATTTGTTTCATTATCCATGTCAAACACATATGAAAAGCGTTTTATTGAAGCTGCAGATATTGTGATTCTTGAATCCAATAAGAACTTTCCAAGAACTTTTGGGGATATGGAAATCCATATTAATGACATCGACTATTTAATGGAAGTAGATTATTTACCTCCTGTTCTTCCTGAATCAGAAATGAATGATAAAGATCGACTCATTGGTAGTTATATAGCAGAATATATCAAAGATGGTGATTGTGTACAGTTTGGTATTGGAGGTATTCCTAATGCGGTTGCCAATGCCCTCATGGATAAGAAAGACTTAGGAGTTCATACGGAAATGTTTACAACCGGACTCATGAAACTTGCGAAAGCGGGTGTTGTGACTGGGAAGAAAAAAACACTTCATAAAGGTAAAATTGTCACTACATTTGTGTTAGGAACTCAAGAACTTTATGATTTTGTGGATAATAATCCATCTGTCATGATTCTTGATGGAAACTACGTCAATGATCCTGCGATTATTGGACTTAATGATAACCAAGTTTCCATTAATACTACTCTTGAAGTTGATTTAACAGGGCAATGCTGTTCTGAATCGATTGGTTCAACTCAGTTCTCAGGAACTGGTGGTCAAAGTGATACAGCAATCGGTGCTCAACGCGCAAAAAATGGCCGCTCATTCATTGCGTTATACTCAACGGCACATGTTAGAAATCCAGAAACAGGTGAAAAAGAAGAAATTTCAAAAATTGTTGCACAACTCAAACAAGGTGCAGCAGTATCATTATCTCGTAATGATGTGGATTATATTGTGACAGAATATGGATGTGCTGCTTTAAAAGGTACTAATATTAAAGAGCGTGTTGTTCGTCTTATCAATATTGCTCACCCACGTTTTAGACAAGCGCTTCATGATGAAGCTAAGGCACTAGGAATCATTGTATGAGTTTAATCCAAACATCGTATGGAAATATTCATGTAGAGACACATGGGAACAAAGATCATCCTAAGCTTTTATTACTCAATGGAATCATGATGAGTACACAATCTTGGGCAATGTTTTTACCTTCCCTTACATCACACGCTTATGTCATTCTCTTAGATTTCATGGATCAAGGACAAAGTGACAAAGCATCTAAACCATATACAGTCCATGATCAAACACACATGCTTTATGAAGTACTTCAAGCACTTAATATTGAAAAACTTAATGTATGTGGTATTTCGTATGGTGGTGAAGTGGCTTTAGACTTCAGTGTGCAATATCCTCAAATGGTAGAAAAACTCATGGTCTTTAACACCACTGCAAAGACTTCTGTTTGGTTGAAAGACATTGGAGATTCATGGATAAAAGCAACCCATGATCCACTATCATTCTACTTAACTACACTTCCTACAATTTATTCTCATCAGTTTTATGAAACTCATCAGACATGGATGACACAACGAAAAGAAGTATTACTTGGTGTCTTTTCAAATCCTGAATTTATGCAATCTATGATTCGCTTAACCCAGTCTTCAGAATCCTTTGATGTATTACCAAAGCTTTCAAGTATTAAAGCATCAACACTTGTCGTAAGTTCAGATCTTGATACCATTACACCTTCCTATGAACAAGAAAAGATTGCGAAAGCAATTACCTCATCAACGCATATTATTTTAAAAGGGTGTGGTCATGCATCCATGTATGAACAACCCAATACATTCGTTTCTTTAGTCCTTGGACATATCAGTCATCAGCATTCATTAGAATTATAAAAATGTAGACCATTAGTGATGAAAATGATACACTAATGCCACGGAGAAATTATGGAAAATTTTGTGAATATGCCTAAAACCAAACGTGGAATGGCAACCCTAAATAAGATAGTTAACTCAGCAGAGAAACTATTCTACAAGAAGGGTTATCATGGCACGGGGATCAACGATATTACCACAGCATCCAACGTCGCGTTGGGGACATTTTACATTTACTTTGAAGATAAAATGAGTATTTATCGTTATCTTCTCATTCAATATTCACACCGTATTCGTATGCATATTGCGAAGGAAATTGCTGGCATTGAAGATCGTGTCGAAGCTGAGCGAGTTGGTTTAAAAGCATTTCTTTTGTTTATAGCTAAACATAAACACATTTACAATATCATCTGGGAATCTTTATATATTGATAAGAAACTCTTTGTGGAATACTATACCCAATTTGCTTCTAATTATGCTCGTCAAATTAGACATGCACAGGATACTGGTGGAATGAAATCCTATGATCCTGAGATTGTAGCTTTTGTGATGATGGGTATTTCTAACTTTATAGGGTTAAACTATATTATGTTTAAGGATGAGAAAGAACTAGATTATGTGGTGGATGAAGTTATTAAGATTCTAAAGAATGGGTTATTCACATGAGAATCATCCTTGCATCCGCATCACCACGTCGCCTTGAGATGTTAAATCAATGCGACCTTTCTTTTGATGTGATTCCTGCTCACATTGATGAATCAATCCATGAACATGAACCTCTTAAGACATATGTCACAAGAATGGCTAATGAAAAGAATCAAGTAGTATTCAATCAATATCCACATTCATGTGTAATTTCAGCAGACACCATCGTTGTATTGAATGATGAATTATTTGGGAAACCTATTGATGATCAAGATGCTTTTAGAATGCTAAAAAAACTAAGTGGACAAACACATCAAGTCATGACAGCCATGGTTATACAGTCTTCATCCTTTAAGGAAGAAGTATTATCAGTTACGAATGTCAAAATGACTTCACTATGTGATGAGGATATTTTAGCCTATATTAATACTCAAGAACCTATGGACAAAGCAGGGGCTTATGCAATTCAAGGAAAAGCAGGTTGGATGATTGAGAAGATAGAAGGAGACTTCTATACTGTGGTAGGTTTACCACTAAATCAATGCATGTCAATCCTTCGAAAAAATCAAGTTGTGGACTTGCAAAAAGCACAATAATTGTTTATCATAGAAAAGCACATGCCGCTATAGTTCAATGGTAAAACGGAGCAATGGTAATGCTCAGCTCCCAGTTCAATTCTGGGTAGCGGCACCATGTGATAATCAAGGCCTCACAAGGCTTTTTTTGTGCTTAAAATAATCTAGACTATGATACAATGGCATTAAGATTGGGGAGTCATTATGTCAAAATCAAAATTAACATTAGTTATCTTAGCAGCAGGAATGGGAAGTCGCTTCGGTGGGCTCAAGCAAATTGAACCAGTAGGAAGCAATCATGAATCCATTATTGATTTCACTATTTTTGATGCAATAAAAGCTGGATTTGAGCGTCTTATTCTCATCATTAAAAGAGAACACGAATCACTCTTTGAAACAAACTTGGTCCATAAGATTAGACCATTTATTGAAGTGGAATACGCATATCAAGATATTGATTTTCTTACATCCCATGTATTAAAACCAGAACGTATTAAACCTTGGGGAACAACCCATGCATTACTCAGTTGTAAAGATCTTATTAATGGACCATTTATGATTTGTAATGCGGATGATTACTATGGACCAAGTGCATTTAAAACCATGGCACAGTTTCTACTTAACGATGTAAAACCTTATGAATATGCTATGGTAGGATATCGCTTATCAAACACAACTTCAGAGCATGGTAC
>JAGXRX010000012.1 GCA_018335655.1 Erysipelothrix sp. | reverse complement strand
ACTCATAATTAAATAGTTTATCAGCATTCTCATCCGACGTTATGCAATTAGTGATTATTTCACTTATTCGCTTATCAGGTAGTTCTTCCAACAGATATTTACTTCTTGTTAACTCACTTGTTATGTTTCCCAGTATTGATTTATAGTTATATGGATATTTAATAAGTCGCATGTAAAGTGATAATAGTTTATCCAAATTACAATAATAGATTAGATTAAAATCTTTTCTTCCACTTTCTAAAGCATCTTGCAAATCATCTAACATATCCCAAATAGCATACTTGTTTAATTCAGAGATCTTTGAGTCAATTTCTTGATATCTATTTTCTAACATTTCTTTTGCTTTGTTTTTTAACTCCTGAACTACTCCCGTCTTATCTAAAAGTATTCTTCCTGTGATGAATTGAGTTTGCGACATTGGACAAATCTCTCTATAATCTTCTTCAAAATATTTAGAAATCTGCTTTGGTGGATTGGCAAAATATTCTATTAATAGACCATCAATTATCCGATTGCCACGCTCTCGGTAATCAACATCATTACTTAAAATTATGTGAACATCCAAGTCTGAATGAGCAGATGGTTCTCCTGTAATAAAACTTCCGCATACTAATATACCGATTGTATCTTCCATATACTCCCATTCAAACAGAAACTTATCCAGCTTCACTTTCCAGTCCATAACAACCACCTCACTTAATTAATATTTTACTACAAATCATTAAAAAACGAACTTTTTTTAGAAGTTCGTTTCATTTAACTAATGGGGCGACCGACGGGGCTCGAACCCGCGAATGCCGGGACCACAACCCGGTGCGTTGACCACTTCGCCACGATCGCCATGTTTAAGTGCTTTTCTATTTTATAGTATTTCTATAAGATTGTAAAGCACTTGAGAATAGATAATTTAGCGAAGTGTACGACGTAATACTTTCACAACTGGTATAGCAATAAATATTGATGCCAAAACTTCTAGTGATGTGTTAGTAAGTAGAATTCCAAGTACTAAAGTCCACCAAATTGAAAGCTGAGTAAGTAATGTTCCTTCATATCCTAAGAATAGGAATAGTATACTTAAAACGAAAACGGTATGTGCAAGTGTTCCAACGACCGCAACGACTATATCAGTAAGTGTCGTATTTAATGAAGTTTTACTAAACAATTTGACTAATACTGCTAATGTTAGACCAAACAATAAACGAGGTAATACGGAAACAACTGGATTAACAAATAATAAGTCAATTGGAGTCACTCCACGAGTCATTGCCACTAACATGGTGCTCACACCAAAAGCTAATGACGCAATGACTGCACTTTTCCCCCCAAGTAATAAAGCTGCAATGATAACAGGAACATGTAGAATGGTAATTGATATTGGTCCAACAGTTATAATTCCTAACCAAGGAACAAATGCCATTACCGCAATTAAAGATATAATCAATGCATTATATGCAATTTGTTTTGTGTTCATAAATTCTCCTTTACAATCCGATTATATATGATAAGTAGTCCTTCATTCAACAAATATGGCATAAATTCAAAAGTTGGCATGAATGAATGAATCAAATTCGCGTATCCACCCGTTAAAACTCTTCTCATGGGTTGATTAAGTTCGGTCTCAATTGAATTACATATTCCTTCAATACTTCCCATTAAGCCATACATAACACCAGATTGGATAGCACTGACCGTGTCAATCCCAATGACTTGAGATGGAACTTTAAGCTCGATCGGAGGAAGATGAGGAATAGACTTATTAAGCGCTGTTGCTGATATACCAATCCCTGGGGCAATTACTCCACCTAAAAATGCACCATCTTCATTAATCACTGTAACCTTTGATGCAGTACCTATATCCGCAACACATGCTGGATATAACTTCTTATCAAGAATTGCAATGGTGGTTGCAAGTAAATCTGCTCCAATTTCTTGTGGTCTAACTAATCTGTTTTCGAATGTTTGTATTAAGTCACCATTCACAAATAATGGTTCTATTTCAAATACATCAACGATACATGACAATATCGCTTCTTCTATTAATGGCACAACACAACTAATGACAATACCTTCAACTTCTTCTTTATGCTCACACATAGACTTAATCATTTCAAAGTATTGTATGTAATATTGAACAACATCAACTTTGATCGTTTCTTGTCGATTTTCAAAAACATTTTTATTTTGGACATATCCAACTATAAATACATTGGAGTTTCCAACATCTATCGTTAATATCATATTCACCTCACTCAAATATAATAGCACAAGAAATTAAAAATAAAAGGCGAAAGTTCGCCTTTTAAAACAATGGGATAGTCTTTGCTCTAATCTTTGTCTGCATTGACCAGTCGATAATTGGAAGATTAAGTGGAAAAGTAACAATTACTTCAATCCGATTGTACTCATCCGCTTCATAACTCACTTCACATTGTGAGCATATGGATATCGATGTTAGTTGTGCTAGACTTTGCTCATCAAAGTGATCCATAACTTCAATATATGCAACAATTCTTTCTTGTAGCATTTTTGCATCTTGATATTGAATCATTATTCTAATTAACCCAAGTCCTATCACAAGAAACATCATGACAAAGGTCATAATAAATGCAAATTCGAACGAACCTTTCATTAGTTACCTACTTGTGTCATACTCTGCCATTGTGCATTTAAGTTATCTTTAAGTGTTACCTTGAAATCCTCTGAAAAAGCAATCATCCCAACTGCTATTACAGTAACCACAAGTACTAAACCATATTCTTCAAAAAAAGCTTTCATCTATTCACCTCCTTTCTAATAATGTCATGATAGTTTGCACCATCATCACTAAGAATAATCCCCCAACACCCAATAAAGGCAACATACCCCACCACCCCACTAAAGATATAGTTGTAGACTGCTGATTAAATCGTTGGTCTCGTAACCACTTAGTAGTTGCCTGAATTAGTCTTGCTAACTGTCGGGTAGCATCCTGAGATCCTACCCGATTATAGCGATAAAGTAGTTTCATCGCACGCTGTACCTCAATACTTTGATATTCTTGAAGAAAGTTAGTATACAGCGACAAATCGTGGGGCGTCATTTCTAGCTGAACTACCAAATCTCTTAAGGCCACCTTAAATAATTGAGGAGCATGCGATTGAGAAAGTCTTAAACTTTGAACCACCGTATTATGTTGCAAGAGTATTTGCAATTGTCGAAGCCAAATTGGGAATTCAATCTTGAGTTGATTTAACCGCTTTTGATATAGCTGCTTCAACACAAGGGCCGGCCATTTAATCATCAATATTGCTATCACAATCCAAGATAAACTTACAAATGTACTTTGATTCAAAGCTAGTGACAACAGTGATAATCCCATTACCCACAAGCCTTTTGTGACCCGTTTAGATGAGAACTCACTGACTTCTTCTCGCTCTAATATATGCAAGAGAAGTGGTGTTTCCTTTTCTAAAAACAGTTTTTCTAAAGTTTTTTTATTCATCCATAGAAGTGCATAGATTACTGTAACGATAAGCATATAAATCAATCGTTCCATAAGCACTCACTTTTAAGAATCCATGATGTGTTCAATAGTTCATATGCTTTAATCGTTGTTAACAACAAGACACTAATAAATACAAAGATAGATAGCTGATATACATTATTAGAAGATAAATCCATAAAACTACTTAACATATGCTGATTAAACATGGCAATGATAAGCGACAATCCCACAAGAATAACAATTTTGTTCTTAATGCTATGCAAATTCTTAATATAAATCGTTTCATCTTCAATCCAATCATCAATATCATTCTCCAACATATCTAATGTTTCATATGATTCTTCAACCCCATGCCTTTCAACATGTTCTATCCAAGACATGATATTGACAATAATAAAATGTGGACTAATCTCATATAGAAATTGAAGTGGATGTTTAGAAGCATCCTGATTTAACTCTTCTAAGGCTTTTTCAATTAGGATGGCATATTCTTCATCAACTACATTCTTCACGTCCATTAACGCATGATAGGATTGATGATAGATTTTGAAGTGAGCTAAGAAATGCTGTAGAAACGTAGTTATTTGATTAAATTTATAAGCATGGTAATATGCCCTAGCTTGATAATGAAGAAAAAGAGGCATAGCACATAGTCCCATTACATATAAAACAACACTATACTCATAAGATAGTTTAAACAGATATCCCATAAGTACCAATATCACTAAGAGAAATAACATTTGAATCCAAGATTCTTTACGACTAAAGTATCCATATGAAGGTCCATAAATTGAATTAACAGTTTTACATCGTTTAAACAACATTGGTATTTTTACATGCTGATTTATGTAAACAATAATTGCAACCCCGACAAGCATTGTTATTCCTAAATACATGCATCATCCTCACTTTGCAACTTACTTAACTCTACTGAGTTGTCATAAAACACCTCACAATGAGGCTGATTTAGCTCATCAAGCCTAAACAAGACAACCTCCCTAATGCATCGATGTATTCCCTTTTTGGTAATCACAGAATGAACATGAACTCCGATATCAATCGCATCATGGATAAGAGCAATCATCTGATCATAAGATAAATCATGTCCAGGAATCATATGCATTAATCGTTGTGGTATTAATTTTGCAGTGGAAGAATGAAGTGTTGATAAACAATGAGTCCCTGTAGACATACTTTGCAATAAATAGAAGACTTCTTTAGATCTGACTTCAGACACAAGAATCCAATCAGGTCTTTGTCTTAATGCCGCTTTAATTGCATCTTCATAATTAAATTGCTCACTTACTTTCATACTTACCGAATCCAAATACGGATACAAAGCCTTCACATGCATTTCTAAGGTATCTTCAATGGTAATGATTCGCTCATAGGGTGTGATTGCTGAAGTTAAAAACTTAATAAGTTCTGTTTTTCCCGCACCAGGTAATCCAGACACAAGAATATTCTTGCGGTTTTTAACCGCATTCATAAGATATTCAATTACATGAGTCGGTGCATAATCCTCTTTAATCATAGACTTTGTTGTTAATCGAGCAACCATTGGCGTTTTTCGAATTGAGATTGATAATTTGGATGTAATAGATTCATGAATCATTGACCATCTCATTCCATCAAATTGAGCCTCAACTAAAGGTGTTTTAGGATTAAAAGTTTGATTCACATGATTTGCGAATCGATATGCTAATTGTTGCATTTGATCATGAAATTGAAAGGCATGAACCTTGTACCGCCCTTTTTTAAGATGATCACACCACAAGTCATAGCCATTGTAGTTTATATCAGTTACCATTGGATCTTGAATGTATGGTGAAAGCACAGTATAGTCAAACATACTCATTCCCTCTCTTCTATCATTATTTTTGAGTACTTTAAAGAAATATCTTTAAGAAGTGTTGGTACTATTAGTTCAATCTCTATTTCCAAAACAAGTGGATCATAAAGTAATGTCGTTATACTTCTTTTAAAGAATGAATTGTTTGGCCATCTTTTACTTGTTTCATTGTCAATTCGTGTTAGTAATTGGTTTTCAGTACATGAATAATCTAAACACGACAAGCTTAAAGTTCGATGCAACTGTTTGTAATGAAATAGAAATTGATCACTATGAATTTGAAAAAGAATAATCCAAATCATTGACACTATGATGGATGTAAAGAAGACAAAAAGACCAAACATAAAACTAATACTTTTCATAATCACCTCTCTTCTTTAAATACGAAAAAAAACAATGAATTCCTTCATTGTTTTAGAAAATTGTGATGATGAGATAAAGTACATATGTTATAAGTAATAGTAAACCTTGCCATTTAAAAAACCTTCTAAATATTAATGGCGGTAACATTGCTATAAGCATAAATAGTAATGAGAATGGAATATCCTGAACAACGGTTTGACGACGCATGACTAACCCCGCTTCTGAAACTAGTGTAGAAGCAGGAATAACGAGTAGAATATTCATAACATTTGCCCCGATGATATTACCAAGCGATAAATTTGAGTTTTTCTTAATCAATGCTGAAATAGTCGTCACAAGTTCTGGTAAAGATGTACCAATAGCAACTATGGTTAATCCAATGATTGCTTCTGAAATGTCTAAAGCTCTTGCTATAGCTACCCCATTGTCAACTAGAAGTCTCGCACCAATCACAACACTAAGTGCACCAAGTACAAATAAAAGAATGTAATTCTTTTTTGGAAGCTCTTCTTCTATGATTATTTCTTTCTTTCCAGAAAGAATGTTTAATACAATAAATCCTATCAATAAAATCCAAAGTATTATACTTTGCCCTTTACTCAACATTCCATCAAGACTTAATATGATGAGCAAAATGGCAGAACCTACCATGTATAGTCCTTTAGTGACAAAATCTTTGCTCACTTTTTTAGGTGGTGACACAAATAAGGAAATACCCATTATTAATCCAATGTTTGCAATAATGGATCCTATTGCATTTCCAAGAGCTAAGTCTGTTGATCCTTGTGATGTTGCGATTACTGACACTAAAACCTCTGGAACAGTGGTTGCTAATGACACAATTGTTGCACCGATTATAAATGGAGGAATCTTTGTTATCTTCGCCATCCAAATGGCTGAATCTACAAACCAATCTCCACCTTTAATAATGAATGCAAGCCCTAATATAAGTAAAAGTACATTAATGATCATGTTTAAACCTCACATTAGATTATTATACTCTTTTTAAGAAATTTTAAAATAAAAAGAAAACGGAAGATCCCGTTTTCTTAAGGTTTAACAACTAATAGCTTCCCATCTGGTCCAGGGTTTTCATTAAGATAACTTGAAATATCTGTACGTTGTTGAGCATTTGAAGGTTTGCACTGAGAAACAGCGGTAACTTCACCAGTCAATAATCCCTCCGCCATACCTTGACATCCAGGATAACCACATGCTCCACAATTGTAACCTGGGAGCATATTTAAGACTTTCTCAAATCGCTCATCCGGTTTCACATAAAATATTTCGCCAGATACTGCTAATCCAAATCCTAACAATGTTCCCATGACTAACATGAGGATAATAGCTTCAATCATGATTTTTCCTCCACTATGAGTGCTTTGTTTGCTGGATGTAAGCCACACGAAGATATTGAGCAAGATCCGCATGATACATCCAAATCTTCACATCCTTCAGGTTTAGGTGTCTTTAGATTCAAGTAATATGATGAAGCGTATAGACCTCCTAAAAGTCCTAGAAAAATGATTGGTGCAATGAATTGCATATTACACTAATCCTGCTAATCCTGAAAATGCAAGTGCCATAATTGCCGCAACAATCATCGCCACTGGATTTCCTTTCAAAGCTTGTGGTACATCTGCAATATCAAGGCGTTCACGAATTGAAGAGAAGATAATTAACACAAGTGTGAATCCAATAGGTACCGCTAAAGCATAAACCACTGTTTCAGTGAAGTTGAAACCTTGTTTGATGTTTTCTAATGCTACGAATAAGACAGCACAGTTCGTAGTAATCAATGGCAAGAAGATTCCCAATGACTTATATAGTGATGGGGAGAATTTCTTAATAATCATTTCTACAAGCTGTACAAATGACGCAATGATCAGAATGAATGTAATGAGGTCCATGTAACGTAGATTAAATGGATCAAGAACATAGGTGTATAATCCAAAAGTAATAATGGATGAGAAGAATATAACAAATGTTACTGCACCCCCCATACCTAATGCTGAAGAAGTCTTACGAGAAACCCCCATGAAAGGACACATCCCAAGAAATCTATTGAGGATGATGTTATTGATAAAAATGGCGGAAATAAATAGTGAAAAGAGTTCCATTCTTATGCTCCTTTCTTGGCAGGTTTAGTGCCTGATTGTTTGTAAACTTCAAGTAAAGCAGCCAATACTGCGAATGTTATGAACGCTCCTGCAGGTTGTGCAAAAAGAGGAATCGTAAATTCACTTGGAATGATTGTGATATCAAAGAATACAAACTGATTAAATGGATTAATTAAGTTAAGTCCACCTGTTGCTAATAGTTGTCGAATAGCCGCTAGGAGGAAAATCCCAACAGTATATCCAAGTCCCATACCTATACCGTCAATGAATGACGCTCCCACGGTGTTTTTAGAAGCATAAGCTTCCGCACGTCCAAGGATAATACAGTTAACAACAATTAATGGAATAAACACTCCCAAAGCTGTGAACAACTCAGGTGTGTAGGCTTGCATAAGCATCTCAACAATTTTTACAAGTGTTGCGATGACAACAATATAAACTGGTATACGGATTTCATAAGGAATGACTTTTCTCATTGCCGCAATGATAACGTTTGATACTGTAAGCACGATAATAACTGCTACACTCATACCTAATGCGTTGTTTATAGTATTGGAAACTGCTAATACAGAACAAAGTCCTAAGTATAAAGCAAATACAGGATTCTCTTTGATCATCCCATTTGATAGGTTTTTAAATAGACTCATGAGTTTCACCTACTTCCCACGTGTAGTCATTACAGCGCGAATCACTGAAATTGACGTACGTGTTACACCACTAATAATATCAACACTAGAATTTTCATCTTCAAGTTCAAGTCCAACAAACTGAGATAAGAATACTTCATGTTCTACTTTATCACCGATACCTTTAGTATCATTCATTTCAACAACTTCAACTTTAACAATCACCTTAGTTACTGTATTGATTGTGACATTGAATACATTAGGTTTTGCATCTGCGTAACCACCTTCAAGCACTGAATAACCATTTGATTCTACAGTGAATGTCTTTTCATCACCATTAACAACTTCGTTAGTCACAACAGTTGTTACTGAAGTAGCTTCATCGGATGAAAATAAAATTGTTCTTCCAAGTTCAGGTACTGGTGGAGTAACTACTGAACCAGAACCATCATCATCAATTCCTTTAAAGTTATTGAAATGAGCTCTTGCTGCATTAATTGCATTTATAGCTGCCATTGATGAAATAGTTGATCCTGAAATCAAATCCAAACCATCTGTTGTAGACTTCCCAATAATAGAATTCTTAAATGGAGCTTCTCCAACTTTCATTCCATAACCTGGGGTATCTGCTAATTCTAGAACTTCAAATCCAACAATTTTCCCATCATTGGAAATACCTACCATCATAACGATAGGATTTGCATATCCCATGCGAGATACTTTATAAGCAAGACCTGCACCTTTAGCTTCAAAGATTGACAAGATTGCTCCTGTTTCATCTTCAAAACCAGTGACCGGGGCAAATTCATCGGTATTAGGAAATAATAATTTTAAAGTCACTTTTTCAGCTGCAATTGCATTTTCATTAATAATTGGAGCAGTCAGTGAGTTCACAAATGAAAGTAACCCACCTGATAGTGATGCAATAATTGCTAGAAAAAGTGTAATGTGAATAATCTTTTTGTTATTCATATTATTCTCCTCCCTTCACATGTTCAAGTGCTGCGAACACTGCACGTACAACAGACAATGATGTCACTGTTGCACCTGATACAGCATCAACACTACTTGTTTCATCGACATCCTTGAATTGATCCAAGAATTTTGGATTATCTACTTTTGTTCCAATATTATTAGTGTCTTTGATTTCAACAACCTTTACACTATCTACTTTTAATGTTGTTTTATTAATCTTGACCTCAATTTTGTTAGGTAGTGCATCATCATAGCCACCTTCTAATACTGAATAACCACGAATTTCTACAAGCACTACTTCGAAGTCACCTTCTGTTGTAGATGAGAGAACCACACCTTTAACTGCAGTTGCACTTTGATCAAGTGAAATTGGTGTTGAAAGTGTAATATCTGGAACTTCAGGTTCCGGTTCTGCAATAACGATAGCTTTCATGTTAAGTCCAACAACACCCATAAGAATAGCTCCAACAACAAATACTGATACCATTGAAATTACATATTTCTTGGATAAAGCTAATTGCCATCCATCAGTAAAGCGATCAATCATTGGTGATAACATATTCATAATAAGAATTGAGAAGACAACACCACCAGGGTAGTTACCTTGAACACGAATTAAGATAGTAATAATTGCTGCACCTATCGCAAAGATGATACGACCTGATGCAGAAGTTGGATTAGTAACAGGATCAGTTAACATAAATACTGCTGCAAACATCGCTCCACCCGCAAAAATGTGGTAAAGAGGATACCAAACACCAATACCTTGAACAACTGCAATAATGGAAGCTAGTGCAAACAGTGTTCCAATATAGAACACAGGAATACGCCAGTCTAGTACATTTTTAATTGCTAAGAAAGCTCCAATAATCATAATAAGTAATGCTGATGTTTCACCAAGTCCTCCTGGATACCATCCAAGAAGTAAACCAGTGATACCACCAAACTGAGCAAGAAATGGCTCAACTAAAGCGGGATCAGTAATAATCCAACCAATATTTGCAATAGAAGAAATTGGAGTTGCCGATGTAATAAGGTCTGGTACTATGCTTGCACCAAAGCTAAACAACATAACAGTACGCCCAACACCAGCTAAGTTAAAGACGTTATGTCCAAATCCTCCAAACAATAGCTTAGCGACAACGATGGCAAATAGTGTACCAATCGCAATCGGATAAAGTGGAGTCGAAATTGGAACCATTAATACTAAGATAATTGCTGTTACCCAAGGAAATGAAGTCTTTAAATATGCCAGAACATCTTTCTTAAGTAAATAAGCCCAAACTACCTCTGAACCGACAGCTACTAGAACAGCAACTGCAAGTAAGCTCCATAAATGAATAACATAATCTATACCGTATTCAACAAAATAGAATGTTGATGAGAACAATACGACGGCCATTAGTCCTAAAGTAAGAAGGAACATGATTTGTTGCGTACTTTGACGAGTTTTCATCGTCGGTGAAACTTTGTAAGTAAATTTCATGATTAAACTCCCTTCTTCAATGCAAGGGCTCGTTTAGCTTTACGAACACCTTCTGTCACTTCAAGTTTTGATGGACATACATAAGTACATAATCCACATTCAATACATAGTTCAGCATGAAGCTGTGCAATAAGATCAACATTTTTTGCTTGTTCAGCATTATTAATTCGAACTGGAAGTAATCCTGCAGGACAATGATCATTACATGTTCCACAACGCAGACACGTCATATCATCAATTTTAACTGTTTGAGTAATCGTAATTGCATTAGTATATGGTGTAATAACCCATGCATCATTTGTCATGGTTTTACCCATCATTGGTCCACCGGCAACACATGTGATCTGATCACCTGTATATCCACCAAGTTGTGAAATAATATGGCTTGCTGGAGTACCTACAGGTACAAAGACGTTGGCAGGATTTTTAATTCCATTACCAGATACAGTTACCATTTTATGAGTAGGTCCTTGTTGATGATTAATAGCTTGTCCAAGAGCAATGGCTGTTGTTGCATTGTTCACGATAACATTAACTTCACAAGGGATTCTATCATAACGTTTTTTATAGATTGCATATACAAGTGTGCGTTCCCAACCCATAGGATAAACATCATCCACCTCTTTAATGGAGGCAAATGGATATGGTTTGATTGCTTCTTGAATATACTTAATTAACGTCTTTTTAGATTTCTTAATCGCAATATGCACTTCTTGTGCATTTGCCATTTTCTTCAAGGCAATAAACCCAGTAATTAAATCCTGAGTGTAGTTTTCCATCATGCGATAATCTGAAGTAATGTAAGGCTCACATTCTACAGCGTTGATTAACACATAATGTAATGTTGCGGGAGTTAAGTACTTAAAGTAAGTTGGGAATCCTGCACCACCCATTCCTACAATACCTGAATCCTTCACAAATTCAATAACTTCTTCTTTGGTAGCATTCTCAAGATCAAAGCGAGGAATTGAATTAGTTGATTCATATAACTCATCATTTTCAATTACAATATGATCGACTTGCTTGAGAGAAGAATGCATCATTTTTTTGATGCCTTTGACGACTCCTGATACAGGAGAGAATAACGGAACTACAAATCTATCGTTGCGTACTGCAACTTTTGTATTGACAAAAACACGATCGCCTTCTTTTACTAACACTTCAAACGCTGTGGATACACCATTGATAAGAGGAATATAAACCTCTTTAGGCGCAGCGATATTGACGATGTCGTTATAAGTAGTTAGTTCTTTGAAACCTTCGATGTGCTTTTGCATTGAACCAATCCAAAATGACATAGTAACCTTCCTTTCAACCTTCTTAACATTTGAAATGACTTCATGAGCCATGACATAGGGACATTATATCACTCTCATTCACAAGCTTAAATACGTATTGTTAAATTTATAACAAATCACACAAAATAATTAGGACTTTTTTACATTTGCTTTGGTATACTATTACAGTAAAGGAGTAGATTATGTTAGAAAACAAATGGTTTCGTGCAGGATTAATTGGATTTGTAATCTTTGTGATTGCATTTGTCCAAATTCGACAAGCACTTGAAATAGAACGGTTTAGTAATATTACTTTAACTGCTGGATTCAATACTGAGTTTCGACTTATTGGTTTAACGCGTTCAAAAAGTGATTTTGATAAAAAGTTTGAACTGTTTCGCTCAACCATCGCAGATCTTAACCAACATTTTGATCGCTATGCAGCTTATGAAGGTGTTAATTCACTCTACACAGTCAACCAAATGGCTGGAATTGTTCCAGTTAAAGTTGATCCAAGAGTCATTGAATTACTAAAAATATCCAAAGAAATGTACGACCTTAGTGATGGTATTTTTGATGTTACCGCAGGTGCAATATTTGAAATATGGCATGGCTACCGCGAAATAGCTAAAGGAAATGGTGGGATCGGTCCTACTCCCGACTTAGAACTATTAGCTGAAGCTGCACAATGTATTGGTTGGGATTTAATTGAAATTGATGAAGTCAACTCCACTATCTTTATTACTAAATCATGCGCAAGTTTAGATTTAGGTGGTATTGCCAAAGGTTATGCTGCTGATAAAGCAAGTCAAGCCATCATTGAAGCAGGATTAACTCGTGCCCTCATTTCTGCAGGTCTTTCTTCTATTAATTTATTGGGTTTAAAGGAAGAAAACAAACCATGGAATATTGGAGTTGCTAACGGTGTTGAAAACATTGAAATGCCATTTAATGTTGCAATTTCAACATCAGGTATTGATCAACAAAACTATTTCGATGAACAAGGTACTTTCTATCATCACCTTATTAATCCTAAGACTCAACTTCCTACCAATCAATTTAGAAATGTCGTTGTTGTAAGTGAAGATGCTACACTTGGTGATACTTTATCAACGATTCTATTTTTAAAAACACTTGAAGAGGGACAAACATTCTTAGCTCGCTTGCAAGAAACTTTCCCTGATCAATTCTTTGGAGCTCTTTGGGTATTCGAAGAAGACTCTCGTCCTTCAGAATCAATTCTTGAGACAAAACAAGGTGTTCAAAAACTTCAAAATGAATTTGGTCAAGTCACTACCATTAATGTATGGTATGGCCTAAGTGATAACTTAAAACAGTACGCAGCATCTTATAAGTAGAATTATAAAAGACTAACTTTGCAGTTAGTCTTTTTAAAACTTCATCTTAATCCAATTTATCAATAAAATCTTTCTTAATCATCCATAGTCCAAACACGAAAGAAAGTGTAGTTAAGGTATACACCACAACTTTACCAAAGATAATTGAATATTCAAATTCAAAGAACAATGAAATTATTAAAGGCATAATCATCATAAGACCTATCCAAATTAACTTAAACATTCTAATATTTCCTCCCCAATCTGAAAGAATTATACCAAAAAAAACAATCATAGAAACATGATTGTTTTTCATAACTATTATTTTCCTAACAACTTAAACATATTTCGCTTATAAACTTCAACGCCTGGTTGATCAAATGGATTCACATCATCCATATACACACTCATCGCAACAGCTTTAAAGTAGAAATAGATAAGGTATCCAAATGTATAAGCATCATGTTTTGGAATATCAATAATAATATTCGGTACATTTCCTTCATTCACATGAGCAGATAATGTTCCTAAAAGTGCTTGTTGGTTTACCCAGTGTAAAGATTTACCACCAAGATAATTGATTTGATCTGTATCATTTTCACTTGTGAGTACAACTCCATCAAGTAACACTTCATTAACACGAAGTACTGATTCAAAGAAAACTTTCTTTCCTTCTTGAATGAATTGACCCATAGAATGAAGATCAGTAGAATTAATTACTGATGCAGGGAATAATCCTTTGCCCTCTTTTCCTTCTGACTCTCCAAACAACTGTTTCCACCACTCTGCTAACATGCCAAAATGGCTTTCATAGGAAACCATAATCTCTACTGATTTACCACTTGCTTCAAGAAGCTTACGAGCAACTGCATATTGATATGCAGGATTAAGAGCTAAATCATCGGTGTTTAAATCATTATAAGCATCTAATGACCCTTTCATTAATGCTCTTATATCCACCCCAGCTGCCGCAATCGGTAATAATCCTACTGATGTAAAGACTGAATAGCGTCCGCCCACATCATCAGGAATCGTAAATGTTTCATATCCCATGTCGTTGGAAAGTTGTTTAAGTGTTCCACGAGCTTTATCGGTAGTCGCAAAGATACGATTTTTCGCTTCATCGCCATACCATTCTTGCATTTTTAAGCGAATCATTCTGAAAGCTAAAGCTGTTTCGGTTGTAGTTCCTGATTTAGAAATAACATTGACATAAACAGATTTTCCTTCAATATTATTTAAAATTTGAAGTAGTGCAGTTGATGAGAACGTATTTCCAACATAATAGATCTTTGGTTTACTTTCATCATAGAGTCCTTTAACAAACTCAATGGCAGCACGTGCTCCTAAGTAAGAACCTCCAACCCCAATTACTAGTAAAACATCCGCATCACTACGAATCTTTTCTGCAGCTTTAATTACTCTTTCAAACTCATTTGTATCATAGTTTAATGGCCAATCAACCCAGCCAAGATAATCACTTCCTTTATAAGTCTTTTCATGAATCCATGAATGAATGCGTGATACATCACTTTGCTTATCAAAAATCGAAGATGCTAGTTTTGCGTGGCTTAAATCAATTTTAATCATGGTATTTTCCTTTCCAACTTTGAATCCATTCAGGTAGTTTCTCTGCAAGTGATTTAAAGCCAATATTGCCTTGTGGTAATCGTTGGTTTAAATCACGCGCTCTAAATCTTCTTAAAGGTCTTTGGTATACAGCTTTAAGTGACAATTTAAGTTGACGACCGTCTTCTGATACTTCCAATACTTTAAGATATACTTGATCATGCAGTTGAACATATAAACTAATGTCCTTAACAAAATAATCACTCATTTCTGATATGTGGATGAGTCCTGATGTTTGCTCATCAATCTCAACAAACGCACCATATGGCTGAATGCCACTAATGCGACCCACCACAACTTGACCTACTTTAATCATAAAACTACCTCATGTTCATTGACATTATAACACACTCACTTTATGCTTTGTGCTATAATAACGATGATTAGGAGGTGTCTCATGAGAGAACAATATATCGAACAGATTGCAGATACCATCGAAAAGATTCGACCTTATATTCAACGTGATGGTGGAGATGTTGAATTTGTGGATGTTAATGATGAAGGTGTTGTCACCTTACGCTTGCTTGGTGCATGTGTAGGATGTGGTGCCACTGACACAACATATAAAATGGGTGTAGAAGCTATTCTCACCGATGAAATCCCATTCGTAACTGAGGTTGTGCTTGTCGAGGATTAAGACCAAAAGCGTTTAATCAAAAATTAAACGCTTTTTTTGTGCAAAATGACTTGCAATTATTTCAATGATAATCTAAAATACTCCCATATTATGCAAAGGATGAATAAATTATGCACAAATCAAGTATTGATGCTTTTGGAAAGAATTTATGTCACAACAAAGTTCTTAAGGATCGCTTACCAAGTCCAATTTATGAGCAATGGAAAGAAGCACTTGCTCATGAGATTTCTCTAGAACCTTCAGTTGCAGATGCTGTAGCTCATGTCATGAAAACTTGGGCTATTGAAAATGGAGCAACTCACTATTCCCATTGGTTCCAACCAATGACTGGAAACACCGCCGAAAAACATGATGCCTTCTTAGAGTCCAACGATAATGGTGTTCCTATTACTCGCTTCTCTGGAAAAGCACTGATTAAAGGTGAAGCTGATGGCTCATCATTCCCAAGTGGTGGACTACGCGCTACATTTGAAGCACGTGGTTATACATACTGGGATATTACCTCACCTGCATTCATTCGCGGGCATGTATTATGTATTCCAAGTGTATTCGTTTCATTTAATGGTGAAGCATTGGATAAGAAAACACCAATACTTCGCTCAATGCGCGCTTTATCAAAAGAAGCGACGCGCGTTTTACATTTACTTGGCGACAAAAATGTAAAAAGTGTCACGCCAACTCTAGGTCAAGAACAAGAATATTTCTTAGTTGATGCTGAGTTATTTAAAAAACGTCTTGATTTAAAACTTACAGGACGCACTTTACTAGGGCATGCACCAGCTAAAGGTCAAGATTCTGAAGACCATTACTTTGGTTCAATTCCTGAAAAGATTTCAGCTTTCATGAAAGATGTAAATGAAGCATGTTGGGAACTTGGAATTTATTCAAAGGTTGAACATAATGAAGTTGCGTTTAATCAATTTGAGATTGTTCCTATTTATGCTCCTACACATATCGCGATTGATCAAAACCAGTTGATTATGGATATCTTAAAGAAAACTGCTAAAAAACATGGTTTAGAATGTTTACTTCATGAAAAACCATTCGCAGGAATCAACGGTTCTGGTAAACACAATAACTGGTCACTTCAAACTGATACAGGACTCAATCTGTTTGATCCAAGTGATGAACCTGGTAGTAACTTAAGATTCTTAGTATTTGTTGTCGCAGTTATGGCTACGGTTGACAAGTATCCTACCCTACTTCGCATGTCAGCATCTGGTGCTGGAAATGATCATCGCTTAGGTGCTAATGAAGCTCCTCCAGCAATTATCTCTATTTATCTAGGTTCTACTTTAGAAGATTTACTTCGCTCTTTAGCAAATGGAGTTGCATCCATCACAAAAACACGTGAAGTACATTCTCCATTATCAAACCTTAAAGAAATGCCTAAAGAGTTTTCAGACAGAAACCGTACATCTCCATTTGCATTTACAGGATCTAAGTTTGAATTTAGAATGGTAGGTTCATCTCGATCTGCCGCAACCACAAATACAATTCTTAATGCTGCATTAGCTGATGAGTTAGCACTCATTGCGAGTGAGATTGAGTCAAGTACTAAAGAAGATATTCGTGAAACCATTGTGGATAGCTTAATCGTTCGCTTCAAAAAGCATGAGCGTATCTTATTCTCAGGTGATGGATACTCACAAGCTTGGGTAGAAGAGGCAGCACGTCGTGGTCTTCCAAATATTAAGTCATTCAATGAAACCATTGATTCCTATTTAGAACCAACCACATTGGCTATGTTTGCACGTCAGGGGGTTTATAGTGATAAAGAAGTTCATGCCCGTGTTGAGATTCTTCATGAACAATTCTATCGCGCCGTGTTATTTGAAGCTCGCTCACTTTCAGAGATCTTATTAAAATCCGTATTACCTGCAGCTCTTAAAGATATTCATGCTTCTTCACTTGTTACTACATCAAGGTTTGCAAATGAAAAAGTAAGTACACTCACTGCACTTGTAGATGAAGCTTATGATTTTGTGAAGACATTAATGCTTTTAGTGGATGAAGGACAAAGAATGGATGATATTCGTGAAAAAGGAAAACTCTTCAATGATATCGTTCGTCCACATATGATTAAATGTCGTGAGATTGCCGATAAGATTGAAGGATTAATGGATGATAGTTTATATCCTATTCCAACTTATACTGATTTACTATTTAGTTATTAAACAAAAAGCCACTTCGTTGAAGTGGCTTTATTCTATTCCTTTATCTTTGAGTTTAAATAATACTGTTTCCTTGACAATAACATAAATTACCGCAAAGATTGGTACTCCTAAGAACATACCTATTATTCCAAATAGTCCACCACCTGCAATAATCGCAAACATAATCCAAAGTGTTGGTAACCCAAGTGAATCTCCTAGTATCTTAGGACCAATTATATTGCCATCGATTTGTTGGAGAATGACAATGAATAATATAAACCAAAGAGCGGTGGTAGGAGAAACTATAAATAGAATTAAGAATCCAGGAACAGCACCAATGAATGGTCCAAAGACTGGAATCATATTTGTTATTCCAATAATGACAGAAATCAATAAAGCATATGGCCATTGAAGAAAACTCATCACAATAAATGAAATTACACCCACAATCAGCGAATCTATAGTTTTTCCATAAATGAATTTGTTAAATTTATCATTCGCAAGATTTGAAATTCTAAATATTAAAGTTGCATCTTCTTTTGAGAATAAAGCCAATGTAAGTTTACTTACTTGATTAATAAATCTTTCCTTTTCTAGTAGCATATAAACCGCAATAATGATACCCACCACAAATCTAAACAAAATAGTTAGTAGATTAATACTCATTGATAATATACTTGGCAATACATCACGTCCCAATTGATTAATGCTTTGAAGTATGTCATCGCTGACATCTTGAAGGAAAGCACTGGCTTCTTGTTCAATGTTAAGTTGATTTATTAGTTGATTCAAAGCTGTGGAAGTACTGTCAATGTAACTTGGTATTTGCTCTATTAGAGTGTTGATTGAGGAAATAAGTTGTGGTGTCACAATAACAAACAATCCAATTAATACGCTTAGTGTAAAGATTAAAGATAATGAAGTGGATATAATCCTTTTGAATTTTCTTGTCAGTTTAACATTCTTCAATAGGTTCTTTTCAATTATATTCTGAAATGGCGACATAAGAAACGCTAACGCAAATCCAACAATAAATGGTAGTAATAATCCTGCTAATTGATTGAAACCATCACGGACTACTTGAAAATTCATCACCATGAGTGCAAAGACTACAATAAGTAATCCTGATATTGTGAAGCCAAGAATCGTAGTTTGTAAACTATGTTCTAGTTTAAATTTCATGATTTTCCTCCTGATAGTAACCTTGCGTTTCACGATAATCATATCCAAATGCACCTCGAGATATTAATACAATTGGAGGCATTTGAATCCGTTTGAAGACCGCTTGATTAACATTCTTCTTAAACCATCTCATATCTTCTTTAAATGCATTCAGATCTGTAAGTCCATATACTGATAACCAATGTTTCATGGTTTCATCTTCTAGAGTGTTATCTAAAACACTTCGCTCAAACTCTGTAAGTTGATATCCAGGATATTGGGTTAGTTTTGTTACTAACGCATCATGATATCCCCACTTCATAGGATCCACTTGTTTTTCTTTAAGTTCAGCACTTGGAGGTAAGTCAAAAGAATAACCCTCGTCACTTAACATACCAATTAGATTCTTAGGAATAATCTCATCATTAAAGTAGGTATTGATATCTTTCGCAAGATCAAACAATTGAACTTTAGTTAGATCTCCCAGTGGAGCAAGTGCTCCTATCGTATCACCATACAGGGTTGCATATCCTAATGCTGTTTCAACCTTGTTGGCATTGTTAAGGATGACTCCTCCTACACTTGAAGCAATCGAAGAAAGTAAATGACCTCGAATACGTGCTTGAGCATTTTCCTGTGCTAATGAGCTCTCAAGTGGGAACCCAAAGGTTTCGCTTACTTGATGGGTTATATCGACAAGCGGTTCTATTGACCCTTCCGAATATTGGATGTTCAATTTTTTTGCAATATCTTGAGCATTGGATATAGTTTTATTTGAGTTATATTGAGTTGCCATATTAACACCAATAACACGTTCACATCCAAGTGCCATCGTTACTAAGGTTGCACCAATACTACTGTCAAGTCCTCCTGATAAACCTATAATCCATTTTGGTTTAAATGGTAATATTTCTTCATCAAAACAACGTATTGCTTCGATTAAACCTGTCATTAGCTTGGTTTGAAACCAGTCATTAGGTTTAGATTCAAAGACAAGTGCTTGTTTAAAGTCATCATTAGCTTGCATTGTGACATTCAAACTTGGATCAACAACCATTGATCCTCCATCAAATCCAATAACGTTTTTACCATTGTTTTGAAAACCTACTTGATTAACATAGACAAACCATGGAAAATTTGATGTTTGCTTAGCATGATGTGCAAGTGCTTTAAAACGGGATGCTTCCTTATTAAGTGTCCATGGTGATGCAGATACATTGATGATCATATCTACTTTATTAGACACCCATGTGAGTGTTGGGTTAAATGAATAATCTTGACTCCATAAATCTTCACATACTTCTAAACCTAAGCGATATGTTTGATTATCAATATTCACAATAAATGGTGAATAGAAATCTAAGCCTAAGGTTTTATTTAAATCTAAGGCACTTAAAAAATAACGTGAATCATCAAAGACACGATAATTAGGAAGTAGTGTTTTAACTCCTGGATAGTTTAAACCGTTCTCACGTTTTACGTAGTTCTTTTGATGAGCGATGTAAACAGCATTAGCGCGACCAAAGCGACCATCATGGCCTTTGATTGATGTTTCATTTATACTTAATGCGATATTCCCCCAGACGACAATAATATCTTGTGAATGGTTTTTAATAACTTCATTCATGGATTCTGCGAATTTTAAAAATGCAAAATCATTGTAACGATCTGCTAATATATATCCACTAATGCACATCTCAGGGAAAATAATAATATCTTTTCCCGCTTGGCGTGCCTCGTGAATCATAGCAATCATAGTGGCGACATTGGCTTCAATATGACCACTTTTGACTCGCATTTGTCCTAATGCAATCTTTAATTTCATATATTTATAGTATATCACGAATCAATTGTCGACCGATATGATAAGTCAATATCGAAGTTGCAGAGACTGCAGATAATGCAACACGTTGAGTTGAAGGATATTCAATCACGACGTGCATGAAGCTTAAATCAAGAATTTCTTTAGATAAGCCTCTTTTTTCGCCACCGATTGCTAATATTACGTTGGAAGGATATTGAACTCGATCAAAAGGTTTAGATGCATCACTGCGTTGAGCACATATGAGTCGATAGTTTTTCTTATGATACTGTTCAATCACTGATGGAATGTTTGATGAGCGAATCCAGTTTAATGCTTCACTCATACCTGCTGATGATTTAACTATAGTTGCTTCATTATCATAAAAATCTTTGGTGTTGGTTATGATTGTTTTAAAGCCACTTATCGCAGCAGTTCTCATAATCATACCTAAGTTAAATGGATCATCTACCCCCTCAACTATTAAAACTAATCCTTCAAGAGGAAAGACTTGATCCATTGCGATAGGTTCAACAATCGCAAGTACACCACCATGAGTACGCCCAGTCACAAGAGAAGATACATCATCTTTTTGTGTCACTTTTACGTTATACTTCTTTGCTAAGTGATAAATATATCCTTGATCTTTGGAAAGTTTTGTAGGAAGAATGACTTCGTGAATAACACGTCTTTGATATGTGAGTGCTGATTTAACACTTAATGCGCCTTCTAGTATCATAGTGTTACCTTTCTGATGAATTCATCAATTTCTATTGGGGTAATAAGTGGAAGTGACACAAGTGACATCGGTTGATATGCTCTTGGGAGTTCACTGTTTTCTTCATTTCTCATGTCTTGAACTAACCATTGACGGTTTTCATGATATGGACCAAATACTTCAAGTGTATCTCCGACTTGAAAGACATTTCTTACTTCAATCCACATTCTTTGTGTTTTTAAATCAATCTTACGCACTACACCGACAAAATCTTGATTTACTCCTGCACCATTCACCCCATATAATATGGAATTACTATGAGGAAGTTTTTCATAAAATCCATCAAATGTATCTCGTGAAGCAGCTTTTGATAACTCATATAATGTTTGAGCAATTTGGTTTTCTTCATCAAGTATTTCATGGTGATCCATAAAATGACGATATGCATTGACTACACTTGCTACATAATATTCACTTTTCATTCGTCCTTCAATTTTGAGAGATGCAACATTCATTTCTAAAAGTGCTTTCAAATGAGGTGTTGCATTTAGATCCTTTGAAGACATTGTAAATGATAGATCTGGTTTGGATAATATTTGACCACTCATTAAATCTCTTACATCATAACGCCAGCGACAGGTTTGTGCACAACCACCACGATTAGCATCACGTAGTGACATGTGATTTGATAATGTGCATCGTCCAGATACATTGACACACATTCCTCCATGGATAAACACTTCGATAGGAATAATTTGGCTTTCAACAAGTGATCTAACATCTTCTAAGGTGCATTCACGAGCGAGCACAACACGATCAAATCCTAAAGATATATAAAAGTGTAGTGCATGTTCATTCGCAGCACTGACTTGAGTTGAGATATGAACTTCCATATTTGGAGCCACTCGCTTACTTATACGACCCATTGCAATACTTGCGACAATCACTGCATCCACTCCAATATCATTAAGTTGTGTCAGATAAGCTTCAATTCCTTCAAAATTATCTTCATGAGGAATAATATTCACAGTTACAAAAAGTTTTTTTCCTCGCTCATGAGCAATCTTTACACCTTGCGCAATATCATTGATTGTAAAGTTGGAAGCTCTTGCACGAAGTGAAAAAGCTTTTCCTCCAATAAATACAGCATCCGCTCCAAAATCAAAGGCTACTTTTAAGCGTAGTAAATCTCCAGCTGGAGCTAATAATTCTACACTCATGTTCCTGCCTCCAATCCTTTGTCGGTTTCTTCAAGACCACTATAAGCACTAAAACTTGATGATTTCATTACGTTTTCAATGGTAAACTCATTAGATTTGATAAGATTTATCCAATGAAGTGTTTCCTCAACAGGAACAAAGAGTGAAGACAAATATCCATAATCACACGCTAAGAAAGTTGGATGGTCTAACACAAGTAGCTGTTCATGAAAGACATGAAATCCTTGATCATCTTCAAGCCCAAAATAAGATTGTTCACGATTATGCTCTCGCAGTTTGACATGTTTTGAAGCATTTGGTGTTTTAATAACATCATAGTATGCACTTAAGAGTGGACGCTTTGAAGTAGATATAAGATGTGTTCCACATATTTGAAATAATGTTTGTGAAGGCATCTTTTGTGCGAAGCTTAGTTTCTTATCATAAGTGATATCCATTGCAGGTGTGATTAAATCATAACCTGACTCAAGAAATGTTTGCGCATCAAAAGGATTGGCTATCATTGTTTCATTCATATAGATGAGTTTTGAATTTGTATTGTTCATTCTTAAGAAATAGCCAAGTCCTACATCTCCACACGCAATGAAGTCAATGTTCATTGAGGTTAATGTTGTGAGTTGAGATGTGTAGTGCTGAAATTGAGTTTGTAAAACAATGTATGGGAAAAGTAAGCAAACTTGCTTGTGATGGTGATGAATGGATTGAATGACGTTTTCTAATTCATCAAATGAAACACTATAAAGGCGTTCACCACTAAACCCTTCTAAACCAATCACAAGGATACTTGCATTAGATGTTAGAAGTGATTGTAAAGATTCCTTAGAATTAACTTCTACGAATAATTTCATGTTTCCAGTCCTTGTTTAATTCTCCCATTAACCACTAATAATACTAATCCAATCAAGAACCCAACCACTCCTGCAGTTCCAAGAAATACAGTTTGGTATAGTGCTGCTCCTTCTACAGTTCCTGGGATTAGTCTTAATACTAATCCATAGATTTGATCTCCATAGTATATCCCAATCGCAAAAAACGTTTGATATATCCCCATGGACATTTCACGCTCTTCTTTCAAGAATGAACTTAAAGCTAAACCAAGTAGAAGATTATATGATATACCATATCCAAAGCCATTTAAACCATATGCAAAGAATAAAGTAATGTCATGTGTACTTAATCCTCCGATTAATGCAAACAGCCCTGAAAGAGATAAGCCTAACACGAGTGTCCATTTAATCCCAAACTTTTGTTTGAAGTATAAGCCAACCATAACCCCAGCACCAAGTTGAAAGAGTGTGAACACCACATCTAGATATGCTACAAGTAGTGACGACATATTCACAAGATCTGTACGTGCATAGGCTACCATGTTTGCTTGTGAGGTTGAAAAACGAATAAAGGATACTAATACACCAAATAACGCAATGAATATAAAGCGTGGTGTAAACAGGATTCTAAAAAAAGTTTTTAAAGAGAAATTAGTAACCTTAGTTTTATTATCTTTAAGTTGTAATAGTAACACAAATGCTATGAGTGCAAGTACTGCAGATAATGACCATAGTAATGTATAATTCTTAACGACTTCTTGAGTTGCATATGTTTGTAATGGTGCAACTAAAAACTCTGCCATGAGAGGTGCAATTGATAAGATGGAAACAGAGACTAATGCATCCTTTGAATCAAAGGTCTCAGAAAACATAACGTTAAAGAGTGCTAACATACTTGCACCGAGTCCTAGGGCAAGAGATGAAAGATATAATGATGTAGCATCTGGTTTAACAACCACATAAATACTTGAAAGCATGATTGCCCATAAAGCTAGCGCAATAAACCATTTACGACTTTGAAACCAATCAGATAAGACAAAGATTGGAAGACGTGCAAAAATAGAGATAAGTCCATATGCAGACACAATCGATGCAGTCACAAGTCCATCTATTCCTAAACCACCAAACTCAGCAGGTGAAATAGCATACACTCTGCGATAAGATCGAATGATATTAATTGAAGCCCAAAATAAAACAAGTAACACAAACATAAGAAGTTGCAACTTGTTGAGATTGTATTTTTTACTTAACCATACAATTAACACAAGTGATACAATAAATGTAATAAGTGCAACAAGCACTTTGCCATTTGAGGCAAATACTAAAAAGTTGATAAGTTGATTCATAGAAAATTCCTTTCACAACAAGTTTACTCAATGTGAGACTAAAAATAAAGAACTTTCAAAGGAGAAATCGTATGTTTGATTTCAGAAGTGATACTGTAACGCGTCCTACTAAGGCAATGAAGGAAGCAATGATGAATGCAGAGGTTGGAGATGATGTGTATGAAGATGATCCAACCATCAAAGCACTGGAGCTTTATGTTGCTCAGATTACTGGGTTTGAAGCTTCGCTTTTTGTATTATCTGGAACAATGGGAAATCAACTTGCTGTAATGTCACATACACAAAAAGGTGAAGCTGTACTAATGCATGCTAATGTTCATGTGAACCAATATGAAGTCGGCGCAATAGGACTTTTATCAAGTGCATACCCTAAACTTGTTTACAATGAGACTGGTTACTTAAGTGCTAGTGATATTATTAAATATAAAGGCGTGGACAACATTCATTTCCCTAAAGTCTCAATGGTAATTGTAGAGAATGCTCTTGGAGATGGTCGTTGTCTTAATTCAGATATCATGAATCAAACCATCCAACAAGCACATGATTTTGGTTACAAAGTACACATGGATGGTGCAAGACTATTTAACGCACATATTGCTAATCAAGAATCCTTAAGTTCATTAATAGGAAATGCAGATTCACTTATGTTTTGCTTATCTAAGGGATTAGGAGCACCTGTAGGATCAATGCTTTGTGGATCAAAAGCATTTATTGCCCAAGCACGTCGTTATCGAAAGATGCTTGGTGGCGGTATTCGCCAAGGTGGTATCTTAGCAGCTGCAGGAATTTATGCTCTGACACATCATGTTGATCGCTTAAAAGAAGATCATGAAAGAGCTGCACAAATTACGAAAATGCTTCAGGACTTTAAATATGAAGTCAAAGTAAATCATCGAGATATCAATATGGTTTTCTTTAAACTTAGACATAATCAATCTGAATCTGATTGGATTAAGAGAGCACTTGATTTTGATTTAATCTTTGGTCCAAGTACCCATGGATGGTTAAGACTTGTTACACATCTTGATATCAATGATGAAGCAGTTATGAGACTTCATCAGTTCCTTCAATCTCAAAAATAAGAAGCATCCTAGGATGCTTCTTTTGTTCGTACAATGAATATGAATGTTAACAACTTAATCATATATAGTGATGCAAGTAATATTCGTACCCAAGTGATTGGAACTAAAATCGCTGAGATTAATAGAGTGATAAAGACAACAACTAGGATTCTTATCTTCCTGCTTAATGTCATTGATAATGTCTTTGCATCTGCATCATAATATTCCTTAAAGATTTCAGTCTTCTTTATAGACTCAAGGAGTTTTGGAGAACTCTTTGATGCAAAATAGACTGAAATAATGATGAATATTGTAGTTGGCATGACTGGTAAAAATGCACCAATAACCCCTAACACAAACATGACTACCGCAAGACTAGCGTAAATAATCCTCATTGTTGATCAAGAAAGTTTAATACTTTTTCAACATCGTTCTTTGGATCAACATTTTCAAAGATAGCTTTAATTATTCCTTTTTCAATAACGAAGGTTGTACGTGCTACACCCATGTATTTCTTTCCATACATTGATTTTTCTTTCCATACACCATAGCGTTGAACAACAATCGTTTCTGGATCAGCTAAGATGGTGAAGTTAAGTTCATATTTTTCTTGGAATTTCTTGTGTGACTTAACATCATCCTTTGAGATACCTATGACTTTAACACCTCTTTTAACAAACTCAGCAGCAAAATCACGATATGTACATGCCTGAGTTGTACATCCTGGAGTATCATCCTTTGGATAAAAGTATAGTACAATCGTTTGATCTTTAAAATCAGATAAAGAGACTAAATCTCCAACTTCATTTTGTAATGTAAAGGCTGGTGCCTTACTTCCTATTGTTAACATGGTTTACCTCCTAATGGTCTTTATCATATCAAAATCAAAACAATCTTTCATGAATAATACCCATTCATTTTAGTGTTTTAAGATAAAGATGACACTCGTAGGGTCTGTATATATTGTTCGTGTTTGGACTGTCATAATTATTTAGTATGAGTTCTCCAAGATCATTTTCTTTCTTATATTCTGTCTTCTTCTTAGAAAAATTTACAATAAGCGTCAAACAATGAGTGTTATTTTCACGCTTCATGACAATCATTTGAGGATGATTAACTTCAGACTCACTCCAATACCCTTGAGTGAATACTGGATAATCATGATAAATATGCGACAACTTTCTTGTGTAGTTTAAAACACTATGAGGATCATTGTCTTGGATTTGAACATTAATCGCTTCATAATCATCATTTGTTTTGAACCATGGGTTTATATCACTAAAGCCTGCATACTTTTGATTATTCCATTGCATGACTCCACGTGCATGATCTCGACTCATTTTCTTTACAATTTTCATTGCAATCCAAGAAGGAACTTTCATCATACTTTGAAGTGCTTTGTATGTATTCTTAGCTTCAAAATCTTTCCACTCTTCAAAAGGTAAGTCCATATTCTTCATTGCTATTTCTTCACCTTGGTATATAAATGGACTTCCAACATTAAAGAAATTGATTGCTATTAATGCTTTTGCACTTTCAAAGCGATATTTAGTGTCATCACCAAAGCGAGAGACTGCTCGAGGTTGATCATGGTTAGACATTGTTGAGGCAATATGAAATCCCTTGTCTTGGGCAGCATGATTCCATGAACGTAGTACATGTTTAAAATCTTTATTAGTGTAGTAGTATAATTTCCTAAAGTCGAACTTACCAAGTGGACCACAACCAAGCATATGTAAATCAAAATGAATAATCATATCGAGTTGATCATCAGCACTACCACACATAACTTGAGCTGATGCTTGATCGATTAGCATACCTTCACCAATGGTTATGAAATCATATTTATGCTTAAGTGATCTTAGAATATCTTTAAGATAGGTTTGTCCAAGTGGTCGGTTCAATATATAGTCATCCGCAAATTGAAATCCTTTCTTGTGTGGGTCCTTGCTAATAAGTCCTTCTATTTTTGAGATTGTATTAAACACATCAAGTCTAAATCCAGCAATACCCATATCCAACCAAAATGACATAATATTTTTTATTTCTTCTCTCACTTTAGGATTATCCCAATTTAAATCTGCTTGGGTTGGGGTAAAGAGTGTCAAAGCATAGTCTTGATCATTCACTGCCGTCCAAGCACTTCCACCAAAAATCGATATCCAATTATTAGGATATCCTTCACGTTGAGGTCTAAAGAAATAATAATCTCTTTTATCACTTTGAGGATTTCTTAGTGCTTCTTGAAACCATGGATGATGGGTTGAAGTATGATTTGCGACCAAATCGCATATGATTCCTATTTCTCTTTCTTTCGCAAAGGCAACAAGTTGTTTGAAGTCTTCCATTGTTCCATACTCACTTTGTATAGAATAGTAATCACTAACATCATATCCATAATCATCTTGTGGAGATTTATAGAATGGAGAAATCCAAATGTAGTCCACATTTAAACTTTTGATGTAGTCAAGTTTTTCTATGATGCCTTTTAGATCTCCAATACCATCATGATTAGTATCATAGAAGCTTCTTGGCCAAACTTGGTAGAATACTGCTTCTTTAAATGGCTTCATACTTTCCTCCTCTTCTAATAAAAGGCACTAACAATAATGACCAAATAATTAATACGATCACTGACATCACAGGAATATATAGATTTGACCCTACAGCTGCTTCTACCCATTCTAATGGAGTATTCTTAGGCGCAAAGGAGACAAACAAGTAATTACCTCCAGTCAAAAGATTAATAATAAAGCTTTGCACTCCTAAATATGCCATAAAGATAATGGCGAATGGTAGTTCTTTAAACGATGGTCGAAACTTAAACCAGATGATGTCATAAAGTGGAACCATCATGATTAATCCATGAATAACGAATGATTGTAATGTTTGAAAATGCCAAAATGGATACTTGCCAAGAATTGTTTCATTAAATAAAATGGCAGCAAATGCTCCAATAAGTGCAGTAAGATAAACGAAAGTACGCCATTCTCTTTTATTTGTTTTTAGCATAATTGGCATTAAGATAACTTGCATACCACATAGATGCAAGGGCAACATTTCTGCGAAATCATAACGACCTAATGATAATGCCCATATTTGACGGCTTACTTCGAGTAATACAATAATCGTCACCCAAAGTACAAGGGCATTTCTGCGTCCACGTTGAGTCAATGGTACTGCGATTAGAATCGGAATAATAGCACTTGAAAGACCAATCATTATTAGAAGAATATTCGTTGAATCAAAAGGCATAACAGGGATAATGTTCAATAGATCACTAAAGTGTTTAAAGAATGTCATAGATTTTCTCCTGATTCAATTATAGAAATTTATGAGTGAGTGCACAAGTGACGTTCGCTTAATATTCGTTTATAATGTGTTTATGAATTCAAAACTAATCACTCAATTACCTTCAAATGTTACATGTATTGGTGTTTCAAAAAAACGTTCACTAAGTGAAATAAACAATGCATTTAATCAAGGTATTAGTATCTTTGGTGAAAACAAGGCACAAGAACTGTTGTCTAAAGTTTCATCTGATCAACCTTGGGAGTGGCATTTCATTGGACATCTACAAACCAATAAAGTAAGGAGCATCCTTCCTTACATTTCATGTATTCATTCTGTAGATTCTAAGAAACTTCTAGATGTCATTGAAAAGGAAGCTTCACGTATCAACAAGGTCATTCAAGTGTGCCTTCAACTCAATTTAACACTTGAAGATTCTAAATATGGAATGAATGAACCCGAAGTATTTGAACTTATAAATCTACAAGAACACTATCCTCATTGCTTGTTTAAGGGAATTATGGTCATGGGACCTACTTCTTTAGATTTAGAGTTAACACATCAAGTGTTTGAAAAAGCTCAGTTATTAAGTACTGAAATAAAAAAACACTCACCATACATGAACTGGTTGTCCATGGGGATGAGTGATGATTTTGAAATTGCATTAAAATATGGTACAACTCATATACGCTTAGGTCGGATTTTATTCGAAGAATAACCACCCTAAATAGACAACAAACCCATTAATGATAGAAGGATAATCATTAATCAATCTGCTTAGGGATAATACTTGAATCTGTACGATTCCTAAGCGATCAAATGCAATAACTATTAACATTAGACTAATCAAGACTTTCTTAATCCAGTCTTGATTTTTTCTTTTATTAGTATGAAGTACAAGTCCTAATGAAAAGAACATCGCGAGTGTAATAATGGCAACCAACATTGTATAAGGTTGCCCATTAAATAACCAATCACTAACTTGATACAAAACATAACTCAAAATGAGAACAATAAGTGGTTTTATAGTTGTAATGAACTGTTTCATGAGATCTCCTTAATGGTGAACTTGTCGAATTAATAATCCAATCATGAATGAAAATGGAGGCAGTATTATAATCATACTAAGATTAAGTAGTGTGAGAGGCAAAGTTAAAAGAAAAAGATAACCTGGGAAATTAACACTTAAGGCAAATACATTCAGCCATTGTAGCGATAATTGTGATGACCCAATCCAAAATAGGATTGCACTTAATAGATTAACTCCAAGGATTATCCCTGTAAAATAAAAGGCATCCACAGAAGATTTAAGAAACTTAGAACGAGCTAACATGGTTATATAACCCATTACCATATAAATGAGTATGATAAATATCACACTAAATCCATATCTTAAGTTTTCCGATGATAAAAATCGAAGTGGATGATTCGATGTGAATAAAATCCAAGTAATCAATGATCCTAAACCATGAATAATACTATAAGAAACGGTAAGTCTTTGTACATCATCTTTCACTGTGTTTTACCATTAAGAAAGGACACTAGTCTTTTCACACCTTCTTTACAATCATGATTTGAAGCTGCTAATGATATTCTTATGAAGTGATCACTTTTTGAAGAAAATACAACTCCAGGAATAACTGCAACCTTATATTCCTCTAAAAATTGTGTTGCGAACTTCCATGAATCCAAACCCTTTGAAGATATATCAATAAAGATATAAAATGCCCCCTCAGGATAAACAAATGGAATATTGGCATCATGTAGAATTGAAACAACATCATCTCGGTTTTGCTTGTAGAAGGCTGTCATTTCATCCACATTCGTATTAAGTGCTACTTCTCCAGCATCTTGAATGAATAGTGGTACCCCAGCAGCAGCATATTGTTGGATCTTATGAGCATTCTTAATGATTTCTTTATGAGCGCATAGATAGCCAATACGCCATCCCGTCATCGCATATGGTTTTGATAAACTTTGAGTTAGTATTGTCTTATCTTTATATCGAATATCTTGGTTTAAGAATGTAGCTTCTTTATAGACAAGTTGAGCATATACATCATCAGAAATTACAAATAAATCATGTTCATCTAGAATCCGCTTAATCACATTTAGTGATTCTACTGTGTAAATAACCCCTGTTGGATTGTTTGGAGAATTCACGATAATTGCTTTTGTTTTTGGAGTAATGCATTGCTTAATATCATCATAATTGAGTTGAAATTGATGAGATGTAGTATCTACAAATACTGGAACACCCTTGTAGAACTCAACAGCAGGTTGATATGCGATATAGGTAGGTTGAAATAGTATCACTTCATCTTGAGGATTTAAAATAGATCCAAGAGCTGCAAAAATAGCTCCTGTAGCACCTTGAGTGATTAGAACTTCATCCATCGCATATTCAACACCGTTAACACGTTTCTCATAGGCAATGATTTCCTTTTTAAAAGTGTCACTACCCGCAAAGGATGGATAAAATGTTCTGTTGTTATCTAAAGATTTCTTTAGTGCTTCTTTAATCGGCTCAGGAGTTGTAAACTTTGGTTCACCAATCGTAAGTTTGATTACATTTTCATGTGATGATGCTTGAGCTGTGAATAAACGAATACCACTCATTTCTAATTGTTCGATGTTATGATTCAATTTTATACGCATTTGATGGATTCCTTTCCACATGATTGAGAGAACTGACAACCACAATAATCTTGGCGATACATGTTGTGTTCTTTTGAGATTTCAATTCCTCGATTATAACCATTTCCCTTTTTGAAATTTGAAGGGAGATACTTTAAATCTGGAAATTTTAATACTTGCCGTGAAGCAATGTCATGAATTGCTAATGCATCTTTGTGTCGGCTAACACTCATTACAGTAGCGATATACTCAAATTCATGTTTAGAAGCGTACTTCATTGATTCTGACAAACGAAGAGCAAAACACATGTTACAGCGTGTTCCCCCTTCTTTATCATTTGCAAATGGTCTTAGTTTTTCACTAAATGAAGCATTAAGATAATCTGGAGGTAAAATGACATCAATCTTTATGTTCTCTTTTTTTTCAAAGACTTTAACATAGTTCAACAATTCATCAAAGCGTCTCTTATATTCTTCATATGGATAAATATTATGGTTATTAAAGAATAACGTTAATTGAAAAAATTGAGATAGATATTCCATAGGATACGTGTTACATGGTCCACAACAAGAATGCAAAAGAAGGGTCGGTTTACGACCACTTAGTTTGATTTCCTCAATCGTCTTTAATTGTAAATCATAAAGTTCTTTTGCGTTCATCCTAAGTCAATAAACATACTATCTCCAAATGAGAAGAAGCGATATTGAAGGCTTACTGCTTCCTTATATGCACTCATAAGAAGATCATATCCTCCTAGTGCAGTCACCATCATCATTAATGTTGATTTTGGTAAATGGAAATTAGTAATTAATCCATCAATGGCTTTAAACTTATATCCTGGAGTAATAAATATGTTTGTATCTCCCTCGTCTTTCACTATTTTACCATGTTTTTGCATAACACTTTCAAGTGTTCTTGCACTGGTTGTGCCTACAGCGATAATTCTTTGTTGATTTTCCTTAGCTTTTGATAGAATCTTTGCACTTTCTTCACTTATATAGTAAGTTTCTGAATGCATTTTATGCATTGAAACGTCTTCTACTTCTACAGGTTTGAATGTTCCTAAACCAATATGTAACGTCAATTCAACAAATGTTATTCCCTTTTCTTTTAACTTTTCAATGAGTTCTGGGGTGAAATGTAATCCAGCTGTTGGTGCCGCACTACTTCCTTCTTTTTTTGCATAGACTGTTTGATAACGATCCATGGTGGTAGTACTATGTTTTATATATGGTGGCAGTGGCATAGTTCCAACTTCATAAAGCATTTCAAGGATTGGCCTTTGAGAAGTGAATTTGAAACGGCGTAGTCCTTCATCTAACACCTCAACACATTCAGCAACAAGGTCAGGATGTTGAAAAAGAATTCTTGTCCCAATCTTGACGACTTTTGCCTTCTTTACCATACATTCTGCATATATTCCATCTAATTTTAAAATTAGAAGTTCAACTTTCGCATGAGTAATTTCTTTCATTCCATATAAGCGTGCAGGAATTACTTTGGTATTATTCAACACTAAAACATCATTTGGTTTTAGTAGGTCTACTATTTCAGAGAAATGATAATGTGAAAAGCCTCCTTCTTTAACTTGAACATGCATCAAACGAGACATATCGCGTTTATCAGTTGGATTTTGTGCAATTAAGTTCTCTGGTAAATTGTAGTCAAAATCACTCGTTTTCATTAATACCCCTTTGTGTTCCCTTTATTAAATCCGAATTTCTCATCCATAGCTTCTTTAAATGATTTATATGTTCCATTTTCAATAGCTTCTTGAGCAAGTTGTGTCAATCGAATTAAGAATCGTAGATTATGAATGGATAAGAGTCTCATTCCTAATCCTTCCTTATTCTTAATAAGATGTCTTAAATAGGCACGTGTGTAGTTTGTACAAGCAATACAATCACATCCTGGGTCTAAAGGAGTGAAATCTCGATCATATTGTTGGTTTCTGATATTAATTCTACCTAATGTTGTCATAGCAGTACCATGACGAGCGATGCGCGTAGGCAACACACAATCAAACATATCAATCCCTTGCGATATACCTTCTAAGATTGCATCCACTGTACCTACTCCCATGAGGTATCGTGGCTTGTCTTCAGGTAGGAAAGGAATTGTGTCCTTAATCATTTTATACATGACTGGTTTGCTTTCACCTACTGATGTACCACCAATAGAATATCCATCAAAATCCATCTCAACAGTTTTTCGAGCTGAATACTCTCTTAAGTCCGCAAACTCTCCCCCTTGAACGATTCCAAACAATGCTTGGTTAGGATTTTGATGAGCTTCTTTTCCACGCTGTGCCCATCGTAGTGTTCGCTCAACTGAACTCTTCATATATTCGTGAGTGGCAGGATATGCCGGACATTCATCAAAACTCATAATAATATCTGCACCAAGATCATTTTGTATCTGAATTGATTTCTCTGGAGTTAGGAAAAGAGCATCACCATTGAGGTGATTGCGAAAGGCAACCCCCTCTTCGCTTATCTTTCTCATTGCGCTTAAAGAGAAGACTTGAAACCCACCAGAATCTGTTAATATAGGTCGCTTAACATTCATAAATTTATGTAGTCCGCCTGCTTCTTTTATTATATCTTCGCCTGGACGTAACCATAAATGATATGTATTTGAAAGAATGATTCCAGCTTCAATATCTGTCAATTCTTCTGGTGATAAGTATTTAACACTTGCAAGTGTCCCAACTGGCATAAAGATAGGTGTTTTTACCATCCCATTAGGGGTCTCTATATACCCTGTTCTTGCCTTAGTTTCGCTACATTTTGTGTTTATAGTAAATTTGAATTTTTCCATGGTATAACCTCTGTGACATTTTATCATATATCATGATTGAAAGAAAAAAAGAGTTGTTTATGCGAATTCAATATTCTAATTATATATTTAGAAAGATAATCGTGTTATTTTGAAAGTTATCAAGAAACTGATTTGAAGATTAAAGATCTTTCATTAGTGACCAATCTATAAAAATGTATTCTCTTTCACACAACTATATCAATTCTAACAATTCATTGGTTAAATCTAATTTAATTTATGAGCAGAAAAAGCCCTATATTATTAGTGAATATCTGTAATAAAAGACAATTGTGAAATCAAAGTGAAAAGTTTTCATATTACTTGAAAATGATTTCAAAGGTTGCTATAATCATGACAACAACATCAAAGTAAAGCTAAAGTGTTGTATCGTTACCAATTAGAAATGTTTAAAACCTCCCTCCTTTTTCATTACTTAACTCCTGGTAACAACTCATAAAATAAAAAGAGTGACAATGTCACTTTTTTTAATTATCATTATTTTATGGAAATTAAACAAGAATTAGTTCATTGGTATCTTCAGAACCAAAGATCATTACCTTTTAGAGATAGTCGTGATCCATATCATATATGGATTTCAGAAATAATGGCTCAGCAAACACAGATTGATACCATGATTCCATACTACTTGAGATGGATAGAAAAGTTTCCAACGATTGATAGTGTAGCACTTGCTCAAGAAGGTGAAATTCTCAAAGCATGGGAAGGATTAGGTTACTATCGAAGAGCTAGGTTTATTCATGCTGCCGCAAAGAAAATTGTTAGTGAGTATAACTCTGTGTTTCCACAAGATTATGATAGTATTCGCTCACTGCCCGGTGTAGGAGATTATACAGCAGGTGCAATAATTTCTATTGCTTTTAATAAACCCGTATTAGCAATTGATGGAAATGTCATTCGCGTAGCAACAAGACTGTTTGGAATCAATACTGATCCATCAAAACGTTCAACAATTGATAGTATTAAGGGGAAACTTACTCCTTTTCTTGATAATGATAATAACTATATTCTTACACAGGCTTGGATGGAATTTGGCGCATTAGTGTGTACCCCTAAGAATCCTAAATGTATAGAGTGTCCACTTAGTAAATATTGTTTTGCAAAGACTAATAATATGCAATCATCCTTGCCTATATCTACTAAGAAAAATCAAGTTAAAGATGAGTTTTATGATGTGTTTATAAATACAAGTAATGATAGTATTTTGATGAGTTTAGATGATTCTGATGGACTTATGTCCGGCATGTATCGTTTACCTCAAATGACTCAGCAAGTGAGAGATATGCCGCCCGACTATAAAACGAAGCACGTTTTCTCTCATAAAGTATGGAAATTAAACATTTACCATAATCAAATTGATCTTAATCAAGATGATTGGATTACTTTGAAAATTGATGAATTAAAAAATGTGCCTATTATTACGGCACATAAGAAGATAATTAATAAGTTATTAAAATGAAATTAAATCTGGATCAGGACCAGTTCTGTAGTTAATATTCATCGAATCAATTCTAGCGATATCATTTTTATCGAGTTCAAAATCAAAGATTGAGATATTCTCTTTTAATCTTTCAACTTTTACTGACTTCGGAATGGTTACAAAACCTTTATCAATGTTCCATCTTAAAACTACCTGTGCAGGTGTTTTCCCATATTTCTTCGCGATATCTAATAAGATTTCACTGTCGTTTACTTGCCCTCTCATTAAAGGACTCCAGCTTTCAACAACAACACCTTGGGATTGATAAAACAAAACACTAACTTCTTGAGTTAATTTAGGGTGTAGCTCAAATTGATTAATCATGGGTTTAATTTTTGCAGTTTCCATCAAAGCATCAAAGTGATGAGGATGGAAGTTCGAAACACCAATAGCTCGCACTTTACCCTCGTTATATAAGTGTTCAAGTGCACGCCATGTTTCAGCATTTAACGGTTTTGGCCAATGGATTAAATAGAGATCAATATATTCTAATCCTAAACGAGTCAATGATTTTTCGAATGCTTTAAGGGTAGTTAGGAATCCTTGATCATCATTCCAGACTTTTGTTGTTACAAAAATCTCAGAGCGGTCAATCCCACATTTTCTAATTCCTTCGCCGACACCTTCTTCATTGCGATAAACGGCTGCTGTATCAATGTGTCGATAACCTAATTTAACAGCTTCAACGATAATATCCGCAACTTCATCGTTTGGTATTTTCCACGTCCCTAATCCAATCGCAGGTATTTCAACACCATTTAATAGTTTCCTTGTGATCATAGTATCTCCTTTTCTTTCAATTGTTTATTAAGTTCTACAGAGTTATCAATCAGCCATTGCTTTGAAATCTCAAACACTTGAGATGACTTTCCAACATCAATGATAGTTATATCACCTAAAGGAATATTTATGTTTAGATTTGATTTTCCTTTTTCTATATAAATAGATGCATCAATTATCATATCTAAACTTCTTAGACCAACTTCCATTATTGAATCATACGTAGATTTTGTAGGGTCTGATAGCATTGATATTGAAATGACTTTCTTTGCTCCAGCGTCAATGATTGGAGTAACAGGCATGGCCATTAGTAGTCCTCCATCAACAAGTCTCATATCATCTATATCAACAGATGGAAGTAGTACCGGGATAGAACAAGATGCTCTTACTATTTGAGAAAGTTTCCCAGTAGTGATCACTTTTACATTTGGGTTCTTAGATTTAAAGGTTTTACAAGAAGTAAATATAACAAGTTGTGATGTGATTAAATCTACTGCTACCACAAATAAACTAGATTTCAAGTTTTCAATATGGGTAATTCCATGAAGTGCAAACTCTTCTTCAAGTAGTTTTTCTAATTTCTCACCTTCAAGAAACCCGTTGTGATTATTTTTTGCGATTGATGTAATTTTAGGTGTGATAATCTTTCTATCCATGAAGTTCTTCTCTAATCTTATCAAAGATTTCTTTAGATCTTCCGCGTTAAGTCCTTGTGCTAAAAGTGTTGCAACCACAGACCCCATGCTTGTCCCTGCAAAATAGCTAAATTTAATCTTTTTAGCATAAAGATACTCAATGATTGGTTGTTGAGCGTATGATTTTATTCCTCCCCCCGAAAGTGAAAGACCTATTTTTTTATTAAAAATTTCGAAATTTATCATGTGAATATTATACCATATATAAATGAAAAGCACCTTTGCAGGAGGTGCTTATATGTCGATAAAATGTTGTTAAGAAGGTATCGAGCATCTTGATAATATCATCTTAGATTTAATTCTTCAATTACTTTACCCTATTAATCACTTCTTTGCTATCTAACAAATTCAAAATATTGATTTGAATCAAATCTTTCAATGATTCAACATATTCTTTGGAATAGAATGAGATATGCGGAGAGATAAGCAAGTTATCAAGATTCCACAATTCACTATCGATAGGTATTGGCTCTATATGATGTACATCAAGAATGAATCTAACATCACTTCTTTTCAGAATCGCTTCTTTACTAATAAGATCTCCTCTTCCAACATTAATCACTATACTCCCCGAATTTAATTCTAATATACTAGACTCATTCAAGAAATCTTTCGTTTCATTGTTTGATGGTAGACAGAAAACTAGAATATCATAATCACTCATCATTGTTTTTGATTGACTTAGTGACAACGTTTTATTAAACCCTTCAATGTACCTTCCATTAGAGTTTACACCATCAATCTGCACACCAAGTAGTTTTAGTAACCTAGCAACTTCACAACCGATACTACCTGTTCCAAAAACGACTATTCGTCTATCTTTCAAATCTTGAGATTTTAGAGTTCTGTCCCATCTTTTTTCGATTTGCTGCTTAAAAATAGTTCTAAACTCTTTAATCTCCATTAATAGCGCACTTAGAACCCATTCTGCGATAGCACTCGAATATACTCCACGTGCATTTGAAAGCATGACATTGGAGTTTTTATCTAAATCTATGTAATCATAGCCCGCACTTATCAATTGAATGAATTTCAAGTTTAAAAACTTTGAAAAGTTAAGCTTCTTTAACTCAAAACCACCTACTATTACATCGTACTTGTCTTCAATTTCTTCGATTGTTGATAAACCTAACTCACTTAAATATTCAACGTTTATGTTAATTGAATAATCAAGCTTTATGGTATCTTTTGTTGTTATTAATATATTCATAATATGACTCCTTGATAAGAGTATATCATGATTCGAGATCCCTTGAGGCATATTATGGATTCCTCATAATCCTTCCAGTAACTGTACCTATAGTAGAACTGGCTAACTTATTTATGCATGATATTAATTGCTCCAACAACATCTCGATGATGTCTATATCCACAATCACATTCATAAACTCGTTTGTAGGCTACATTATGCTTCATGCAAATTGGACAAGCGCGCGAAGTGTAATGTGGGTTTATTTTTAGTACTTTTATCCCCGCTGTTTCACATTTATAAATGATATATCTTTGTAGTCTTTCATAACTCCACGATGAATTTAGTTGTTTTGAGTGCTTTAACTGAATATACTTCAAATCTTCAATATTTAGTGTGTGAACTTTAAATTTGATCAAGTCTTTTACAATCTTTGAACTAATCTTATGATCCAAATCTCTTAGTTTGCGACTCACATTTAACTTTCTTGATAAATCAATTCTATTCGTCTTTAGAAGAGATGCTTGTTTACTATATAGAAATCTGCGATATCGTCCCCCTTCATAGAATCTTATCGTTCCATTTTCAGTATATAAAACTGCTGGTACTTTTACTCCAATATCCAAACCTGCTTTATATGTGCCATCACTAATACTAGGTTTTATTTTAATCAAAACAGATGCAAGGTACTTATTATTCTTCATAAAAATCTTAATGCTTACTGGTTTTGTTTGCGTAAGTTTTTGTTTTACATATTCACGCATTCTGTATGGAATCGAATATACTTTCCCATGTCTAGTTTTGATGTTCACACTTTTATTGATTGAAAAACTCATCATCCTAAAATGCATGTGTTTCTTGAGCTTTATGAAGAAAGTGTTCTTATCATCGCTCCATCCATATCTTTTATGCTTCAAAATAATTTTTGAAATACTATCTATGTAAGGCAAGGTTAGATGTGGAACAAGAGTTGGAGATTCATTAAATTCGCTATCAATTGACAATAGATTTTTAATATTTTCTGTGATAAGTATATGTAGTTCGTCAAACATGTTGTTCAATAATAGTTTTGCTTCTTCATTTGGATAAATTGGAAATGTATATGTCCGATACATGAGGTTCCTCCTATATCAATATAGAAGAAGTCAATAAAAAATCCTAAAAAAAAACTGCAACTACGCAGTTTCGAATTTTTGTCATATGGAGCGAGTGACGGGAATCGAACCCGCGTAGTCAGCTTGGAAGGCTGAAGTTCTACCATTGAACTACACTCGCAACATGGTGACCCGTGTAGGACTCGAACCTACGACCCACTGATTAAAAGTCAGTTGCTCTACCACCTGAGCTAACGGGTCAAAAATTGGCTGGGGTACCTGGGATCGAACCAGGGAATGTCAGAGTCAAAGTCTGATGCC
>JAGXRX010000011.1 GCA_018335655.1 Erysipelothrix sp. | reverse complement strand
TGTTTATAGTACATTAAAAGTGGTCCATTTTTCTGCAAGTTGCAGTTGAAAAAAGGACCACTTATTTTGTATTATCCTTCTTGTAGACTACAAGGAGGCAGAAAGGACATGTTGAGTTACATGAATAAGTTTGGTGTAATACAGGCTCGACTTGAAGGAAAGTCATATCGACAAATTTCAAAAGAGTTGTCAATTGATCGCAAGACAGTGAAGCGATACTGGGAGGAATACTGTTTAAATCGAAGGGAGTACTTTGAAGATTCCTCTGATCCTCTAATTGATAAGGATCACCTTTTATTAAAAATGATTGAAGCCCCTAAGTATGACAGCTCCAATCGTTCAAAAAGAAAGTATACTTCTGATATTGATACATTGGTATCAACGATTCTAGAAGCAGAGTTAAAGAAAGACAATCTCTTGGGAGCTAGTCACAAACAATCTTTGACCAGCAAAGGTATCCATGAGCTTGTCATCGAAGCTGGTCATGATATCAGTTACCGGAGTCTATGTGATTATATTCGAGTTAAGAGATTGAAATCAAAGGAGGCATTTGTTCGTCAGTGCTACCCTTTTGGACAAAGAGTGGAATATGACTTTGGTGAAATACGATTACAGATAGAAAATCAAGTCAAAACATATTTTCTAGCAGTATTCTCATGTCCTGCTTCAGGATTTCGATGGGCGTATCTCTACATAAATCAAAAAAAGGAAGTTTTCTTAGAATCACATGTAGAGTTCTTTGATATGGTGGGGGGAATGTATCAGGAAGTCGTGTATGATAATATGCGCAACGTCGTAAGAGAATTTATTGGAAAGTCTGAGAAAGTACTGAATGAGGATTTAATTCGTTTATCGACATATTATAAATACCGTGTGATTACCACCAATTGCTTTCGTGGAAATGAGAAAGGTCATGTGGAAAGAAGTGTTGAAGTGATTCGCAAGGCAGCTTTTTCAAAGAAATATGCGTTTCATAGTATTGAAGACGCCCGTAATCACTTAAGTGATTGCCTGGTACAACTTAATCAAAAAAGCCGTATTCATGAAGAAAAGATGCACCTATCCCCAGCATTACCGCGATTTGAACTGGCTCAGTATCAAATAGCTACCGTCGATAAATATAGCTGCATTAGCTTTCAAGGAAACCACTATTCAGTACCAGAATATCTAGTTGAAAAAAAGGTGTCAATGAAAGTTTATCATGAAGAACTGATGATTTATGCGAATCAAGCCTATGTCTGCACACATAAAAAGGAAGATGGTAAGGGTAAGTATATTCTCAAAATCGAACATTACTTAGATACTTTTTTAAAGAAACCAAGGGCCATACGAAACTCACAGGTTCTTCAAAGTTATCCAATACTCCATAACATCTTCCAACAGTATTTTATATCAAAACCTAAAGAATTCATAGAACTCATCCGAAACAATCCAGATGTTTCCATGGAGCAGTTAGTCGAGATTATTCAAAGATACATATCCTCAGGGATTAATAATACTACCGAGCAATATTATCATGTGTTGGAGGCAAAGACACGGTCTCAAATGCATCAAATTAATCAGCTATACAACCTAAAGGGAGGTAAGGACTATGTCCATTAGTGAGTATGCGCAATTACTTAAACTCCCCTATATCCGCGCTAACTATCAAATGATACTTCTTGAAGCACAACACACTAACATGAGTCATCATGAGTTTCTTGAAACCGTTCTAAAACATGAAAGCAGTTTACGAAATCAGAATGGGATACAACATCGTATTCGTAATGCCAAGTTTCCTCAAAGAAAGTTTCTGGAGGATTTCCAATCAGAGGGATTCTCTAATGATATTCAGAAGAAGATTCATGAGTTAGGATCTTTAGACTTTATCAACAGAAAAGAGAATGTCATTTTGATTGGAAATCCAGGGACTGGGAAAACGCATTTGGCTACTGCACTCGGTGTTAAGGCCTGCTCTGAGGGGTTATCTGTTTTATATGTAAGTGTCCCAAATTTAGTCATCGAGTTAAAAGAGGCGATGAGTCGGCATCAGGTGGCACAATATAAGCGAAAGTTTGAGAAGTATCAATTGGTGATACTGGATGAACTAGGCTATGTCTCCTTTGATAAGGAAGGAAGTGAAATCCTCTTCAACCTCATCTCTAATCGCAATGACATTGGTTCCATCGTGATTACAACTAACCTCACCTTTGATCGGTGGGAAGAAGTGTTTAAGGATCCAATTCTTACAGGAGCTCTTGTAGACCGTGTTGCGTTCCAATCCCATGTGTTGGATATGAGTGGAGATAGTTATCGAATTAAAAAAACGATGTCTTGGTTAAACCAAAAAACGCATCGCTGAGTGGACCATTTTTCATTCGCATCGTGGACCATTTTTCACTTGACATAAACATCAAAAAAGTAACAAAAAGTGTAAGTAAGCTTTGAAATCCAAATAGAATGATTAATCCTATGAATAAACTAAATCCTGCGAAGACTTTTTGAGAAGGATGATTCTTGAATAATTCTAAACCAAAAGCACATAGGATTGTATATGCCCACAATACGAAACCAACCCATAGTGGTAAACTAGTAAGTAGAAAAATAAGAATAGGTTGAACATGAATAGCAATAAAGATTAGTCTTGCTTTTTTTCTTTTTGAGTAGTATTCATCAGTTCCATAGGTTAGATTCGCAATTACACCACCAGTGATGTCTATTGTGAGGAGTAATAAGATCACTTGATTAAATAGTGGAAGTGAACTTAAAAAATCATTGTAGAAAACAAAAGCGAATGTTGTTGACACTGTTGCGAATAATATTATGAACAATATTTCAATTGGCCTTTGAGTTTCCCCAAGGATTTCATGAAAGAATTTTGGTATTTTAATCATAACTGCCTCCTTTACTTTCTGATAATAGATTACATAAATAATCAACGTTTAACTCCCATAGTCTTTCATAATGAGGCGGTCTTTCATCTAATAAAGCACTCAAACCATACCCATCTAAACTCATTAAGAGTATTTCTGAGACAGTTTCACATGTGTCTTTATCCGAATCTGTTAGTTTTGAAAGTTCACTAGAAATGACTTGAATGATCTTTTCTTTCTGTCTTAATATGAGATTTTGATACTTTTCATTGTGTAAAGACATGGTATAAAGCTGAAACATTACAATGTAAATGGTACGTTCTTCATAAATTAATTGGTAAACACCCTTACCAATGAACATCAAAAACTCTTTTACATTCTTATAGTTGTGTGATGATATTGGTTCTAGCATAGATTGTAGGATTGTAGCAAAAACTTCATCTAAAATAATATCAACAGATTTGAAATGGTGGAAAATATTACTTTTACTAATATTGAGATGATCTGCAATTTTTTGTGTACTAATTCCTTCAATGCCCTCTTCTGCTATCAGTTTTAATGTAGAAAAAATAATATTTTTCTTCATCTCTTTACCTTTTATAATTCTTAAATCAGTCATAGTTATCAAGTTCCTTATATGCATTATAAAACAAACCTACCGATTGGTCAAATTGTTAATTATAAAAAGTTCTTCAATGAGTCTTGAAGAACTACGTGAACCAATTAAGTGATTAGCTTGCTGTAAAAGCATTATCCAATAATCTTGTATTTAAGCAGCCTAATAACTTCTTCAACATCACTGTCAGAATCTACAGAGATAATTATAGTAGTCCCCTCCGCATATCTCTTAGCATTTTCAAGAAGTTTTTTAGTATGATCACGGACATCAGCTGAAGATAATATACTTGAAACTATTTTTTCACCAAATGTGAAAGATAACTTAAAAGAGCCATCATTTACTACTAGAAAGAATATGTTTCTATTTGAATCTAGATGCTTTAAAAGCCAACCAATCTTTTTACCATAATACTTCCATTCTGTATGAATATTAGGGCTCATTGAATTGAGGTTTTCCAAAATCTTAACATAGCGAGTATACGAATCTTTCAATGCTTCAATTAGCATTTTATCGTTTGGAATCAAATCTTTCTCAATAAATACTATTTCTTCCATATATAGTCCCCCGAATTATTTAAGTATAATCAACACTGATATCTTCTCAAAGTGATTCTTTCTGAATTCATTCATTCAACAACCACTGACACTGGATAGTGATCAGACAAATACACTCCATTATGAACATCTTTCCACTTCTCAACAAATTTTAACTCAACATCACCTCGTACAAAAATATAATCTAATTGTGGTGAAGTATCATCCTGTGAAAATCCATTATCATAGAAATAACCATGATACGTAATTCCGATATTTGTAGTCAGACATTTAAACTCAGGATATGATTTGATAACTGACATCTCTTCTGATCCAGGTAGAGCATTAAAATCTCCTGCAAAAATTGTTACACATTCCTTGTACATTGAAGGTGAAGTGATAATACTCATAACAAGTTCAAGTTCTTTACTTCTTGCAACTGAACTAATATGATCTAGATGTGTATTCACCACTCTAATGATCTTTCTGCTTTCTCGTTCCATTAAGTAGCACTGTGTACAAAGTCTTGGGAAAACACTTTGCTCTGGGTAATGACTACCTGCAACATGCGGTGTATCTGAATGCCAGAAATGATCAAGTGCTATCAATGTAAACTTATCTCTTCTATAAGCAATACTCACTTGCTCACCATCAAGATTTTCATCACGTCCACAACCTACGATGATGTAATCAAATAGTGAATCATTCAACCATAAAGCTACATGTGACATTACTTCTTGAAAGCAAACAATATCCGGCTTTTCATCTTTTATTTTCTTCAAGATATATGGCTTTCTGAACTCAAAATTATTCTCTTCGTCTACTCCACAATCACATCTAATATTAAATGTTACTATTTTCATATCGTTTACCATTGTAGGAAATGAATTTCATCCTACACCTAATTATATTCATATGACACTATCTCTTTTAAAGCATGATAATCACATTAAAGTGACATCAAATAGTTTACATATTTCACAGTTGTCTTCAATGCTGCACTTTAAGATATCTCGTTAAAAACAGTAATCATGTTTTTACCGTGTGATTTTGAAAAATACATCGCTTTATCAGCTTTAACAATTAAATCTGACATTGACTCAATACCATAGTGTAATCCAATACTTAGAGTTATTTTTATACTTTCAATTTCCATGTCGAATCTATCTTTACCTACGTTCACTTGGATTCTTTCGGCAATTGCTTTAGCATCATTCTGCATAGTGCCTTCTAAAATTATTAGAAATTCATCACCACCGTATCTAATAGCGATTTCATTATTGCGGATTGAATCCTTGATTCCTCTAGCAACAGTTCTAAGAACTTCATCACCCGCTAAATGTCCATAATTATCATTGATGTCTTTAAAACCATCAATATCTATGAATATTAAATGTAGATTCCGATTATTGGTGTTAGAAGAATTCATATATCTTTCAAGGAAGTAGTTCTTGTTATTTAAGCCTGTTAGATCATCAATGAATGATCTTTCAATTAGCAATTCCTTCTCTTTTAGTAAGCAATATGCTTATTAGTAACATCAGTGATATGAAGAATTTTTGATGGCCCATTTTCATTGAACTGAATCGGAGACTGAGACAGGAGAAGATGGTGCAACTCATTATCTACCTGTATGGTTACTTCATATTGAAAATAATCCTCTTCAAAGCTATACTCTTTGATAAATGAGTTAATTTTCATTTGCTCATCGCCCTCGAAATCTTTCAGGATACTTTTTGCGGCATGGTTAATATTAAGAATATTCATGTTACTGTCGATCAGTAAAATCCCTTCATTTGAGTAAAGAAACAAGTTTTCATAAATTGTTTCGATAGTAATATTCAGAAATCTAAACTTGATTATGGCAAAAAACAGGAACAGGATAAATATCAAAATAGCAATGTACATCAAGGAAATCTGAGGAGGTGTTTTCAACAAAACAGGTAGAACATATTCTGACAATATACTTACGGTAGTGGCGATTGAAACCCCAATTAATGTGAACTTAAGTTGACTTTTAACTAACGATTTTTTCGTAGTGCGTAAATATTGAATGATAATATAGATAGACACTATCATTGGAACAGTGAAAATGAAGGCCATTAATGAACCAATGAACAGGCTTTCTAAACGCCAAAAATTTGGATCTGAGAAACTGAGTGGATAAAAATATCTCGCAATGATAGTTGCAGTATTCAGAAACACGCTCAGATAAAACAGTAAATCATATTTTCTATTCACCAATCGATAAACAAAATTCAAAAAGGTGACAGCCATATTAAGCATCAATATGAAATAGAGTGATTTAGCTATGAAGTTAAGCACACTATTTTGAATTACGAAACTGCTTGAGACATCAAGAATCATCCAGACTAATATAACTCCTAAAAATATCAAAAAAGATTGATTAATTATGTCCCCCTTCTTAGTATTCACAAAGATATAACTCCAGATAAATATTAGAATGGTATAGATAAAGATAAAGTACAGAAATTGAGACATGGATCATCCTTTCTGATGAGAATACAGAATCCTAAGAAACTGCTTTTTGCAACCTTTTGTTAATATTGCTTCATTGCTATTTTGATAAAATGTATACTATTTAATTACTTAATTAGGTAAGTATACCCTCGAAATACTAATCACTATAATGATCTAGAAATTCTCTTCTTTAGGCTTCTAAATCTATTATTCAGTGTTCTCCATTCCCAGAACCACATTGATGAAAACCAATACTATTTCAGGATCAAACTGAGACCCTGCACATCTATTTAACTCTGTGATGGCTTCCTCTTTACTAAAAGGTGTGCTATAAGTTCTTTGTTCTGTCATTGCATCATAAGCATCACTAACTGCAACTATTCGTGCCATTAGTGGTATTTCTTCACCTTTTAATCCATTCGGATAACCTTTCCCATCATATCGTTCGTGATGTGACAGCACTATATCCGCAATTTCATTGTATTCAATTGTTTTCGCGAGAATTGAAGCACCTTTTGCCGGATGTAGTTTCATTATCTCCCATTCTTTTGCATCAAGCTTACCTTCTTTGTTAAGAATAGTTTCATCAATACCGATTTTACCAATATCATGTAGAAGGCCTGCTACCCTCATCTTATCTACTTCTGATTTACTCATGTTAATCTGACGGGCGACTGCTTCACAAAGCTTCCCAACTCGCTCAGAGTGTTTCTTCTCTCTTTCACTTTTCGTAAATAGAGTTTCCATAATCACATTGACAGTATTACTTCTTCGACTGTTTATATTATAAAACTTTCTATTGTTGACAAATGCTTCTGCTTCTCTATGAAGATCATCCAATGAATCTTTTTCTTTTCTTTGGATTCCATATCCCCATGAAATAGAAATGATTTCATCTTTACCTGATTTCCTAAGATCTTTATCGAACTCCAGAGTCAGTAAATCCATATATTGTTTAACTTCAGATTCATTTTTACCAGACACTAAGATGGCAAATTCGTCACCTCCGACACGAGCAACTGCACCACCATCAATGACGAGAGTTGCCAATCTATCTGCAATCTCTACTAAAACTTCATTGCCTTTAACTTGCCCAAATGCGTCATTAAAAGTTTTAAACCCATCTATATTACCTAATAAAAGAGAGATAGGGAAATCGCTACTTCTAACTCTTTGATCAAACTGGTCGTCAAAATACCTTCTATTGCCAAGCCCAGTCAAATAATCATGTGTTGCTAAGAATTCGTTTTCTTTTGCGATGATTTCTCTTTCTGTAACGTCGAAAATAATCGAGAAAAGAACTTTCATTCCTCCATATTCTATTGTGCTGCTGTATACATCAACAACTCTAACTTCGCCACTTTTTAACAGATGTTGAGAAGAAAGATATTTTCTACCATTACTTAAAGCTTTCAAATGCAACGAACTAATTTCTTCCATTTCTAATGTGCTTAAATCTTGGATTTTCATGTTTAAGAATTCTTCTTTAGAGTAACCATAAAATGCTCTAGCCGCCTTGTTTGACTCAATAATGTCCCCTGAGGATGGTTCAATTAAAAGCATAGCAGCTTCATGATTATTGAACATAGACAATGTTCGATCAAGTAAACGCTTTGTTTCTTCCTCTTGTTTTTTACGATCTGAAACATCTAGAATTATTCCTTCAAGAGCAACAACTTCGCCATTTTTGTCATAAACTCCCTCACCCAGTTCCATGACCCATTTTCGATCTCCAGTTGCAGTTGTGATCTCATATTCATATTTAAAAGGTAGTCTCATACTGATTACTCGCTCCCACTCTTTCCACCAAGTTTCACGATACTCAGGAATAATCAGTGTATTATAGGATATATCTTTGTTATTAACTAGGTTTTCAGGAGAGTATCCAGTCAACTTAATGCAACCATGAGAAGCAAAATGCATAACTCCATCTCGATCGTAATCACGACTAAATGCCATTCCTGGAAGATTTGACAAAATTACAGATTTACTGCGCTCACTTTCTACAGTTATTTTTGCGGTTCTTTCAATCTCATCTATTTGTTTTTCAATATTACTAAAAAGGTTATTGATAACCAACACAAATAGAGTCCCTAAACTTTGAGTTGTAATGGCCATAATATACCATGAACCCTTGTATAAGATTATTGCGAGATTATCCAAAAACCCAAAATGGAGGAATATTGAAATAACGATAAAAGTTAATAAGCTCATATAAATAAAATATACACTTTGCTTTCTATTTAGCAAAACAGAAGCTAGTCCAAATGATGAAAATATTACAAGTAGTCCTGCACCCAAAGGGCCGGTGATTAGAAGTAGCATTAAACCTAGCAAGAAAATGCATAGGACAAAAATATATCTCTTTCTCAATATGCTAATACGATCGCTTAATAGTAATATCAAAATAACAAGGTATGATAGTAATTCTAAAACTCCAGCAACAATATTGTTTTCCACAAAAAACAAGTAAGCTCCATAAGTAATGGGAAATAGACCAATGATAATAAATAGGATAGCAAGTTTATAAAATGCTTCATTTTTGTAGTATCCTAAGTCCTTTTTCCCTTCTAGATTATTTTTATAACTAGATACTCCAAAAAGTAAACTAGAAAAAACTTTATAGTATTTGGAAGATTGTTTTGTAAATAGATCTTTGAATTTTTTGTTCACTTTCTTGCCTTTCTATAATAATCATGAGTATTCAGTTATATTTACTTTGTAATTTTCATTTGATATAAACATCTTAACCTTGATAATCTTTGATATCACTAGTGGTTTAGAAATATTTCAATTCTCATTTAAGTTATTTATAGGACACTGTTCTAGAAGTTGCCAGCTTATTGTTGATAAAATTAAGGAATTCATCTTTCTCTAGATCATTTGTAAAAGCACTTTTTGGCAGCAGGTACGCTTGGACTGAACTAATATAGATATAAATAATTTTTTCTGTTACCACAATCTTTTCAATCATTGCATATTTCGTCTTATTCTCAGCGTTGTGTGTGAATTCATAAATAAAATCATCATCGAACTTTAGTATTGTGTTTTTGCTGTAAGGAAGTTTACCTTCCTTTTTCAGATTCTGAATTCCTTTTTTCAAGAACATGAAAATTACCTTTTTACTAAAAATAATCCCTAGAATTGAAATAATCACTGAAACCAAAGTTGCAATCAAAACAAACTGTAAATCTGAATCTTCGTTAATAAAAATGGTAATAGAAATAAAACTTATTAACGGAATAATAAGTCTATAAAGTAGTAAAAGTTGTTTCCCATTAGAACTATTTAACAAATGATACATATTGAATTGTAAATAATCATCTTCATCTAAAGCTATTTTAAATTCAAACATATTTCTTCCCCTTGAGTGATTAATAAATGGTTAAACTCCAATCATAATCTATAAATTATCAGGTACGCTTCAAGATGTAATGTGTTTATATATGTGTATATTATATATTAAATCAGATGTTGACAATATATAATTACTTCACAAAGTATTGGAAAAGAAGCAAATAAAGCATTAAATAGACGTTTTGGGGTCTTATATGAGTTAAGTATTAAAATGCTTGATTTTTAAATACGGTATTATCCTAAAGAGTAAAATGAGTTATTATAAAGTGAATCATTATAAAACAAGAAGTAATATCTTGGTTGTTAATAGAATATCATTACTTTTTCAGATATTGTGTGAGTATATTGAACTACAAGTAATTGAACACTATCTTTGTTTGGAGTTGATTGTACATATTTGTTTGTTAAGAAAGGAAACATTCAACATGGAATACAAAAACACTTTATCATCAGCACAAAACTATGCTAAAAATGGAAAACTTGAAGATTGGATTCATACTTTTTTAATGTCTAATGGAAATAATGTAGCACTTTCTGATGGATTAAAACTATACAACAGATTCTTTTTAGGACCTTTAAAAATGCCATTAGCACTATTCACTCGCTGTTGTGGCCCTGAGGAAAACATGAAATGGAGAGTCGATCAAGAAGGTTTTGAAAATAGAGTTACAAGGCTTGAGAATACTATTAAAATTGAAAAGGATATGCCTCCTCTTATTGTTCAATTTGTGAATGATGGATTTGAGTTAAATGATGGAAATCATCGTTATGAAGCATATTCACGTCTTAATATACAAGAAATTGATGTTATTATCTGGATTACTGAAAAACATGATTATGAACTGTTTCTTTCAAAATACTCTAAATACATCTAGATAAAAACCTACATTAGTTTTAAAGGAAATCTGATTTGTACATATACACATTACATACATCAATTTTCATATTTTAAAGTTCAAATAAATAGACTAAGGCTAATTCATCATCATAAACATGAGGGACATTCTCAATCACTGAATAAGCATTACCTACACAATCTTCGATGACTGCTGGCCAAAACTGTAATGCTACAGGATTTTTAGGATGGATTGTTAATTCCCACTTCCCTTTGTGTAAGTTAAATACTTCCTTTGCTACAGTTTTTCCAATACCATTTCTTCGATATTTTTTCATAATGAAAAACTCAGACATAAACAATGTCTCATTGTCTTTTGAAACATAGCAATGACCACATACCATAACAAATCCAGCTAGCTTTCCATCAACTTTGATAAAGTATGGAAAACGTCTGTTTTCTGTCCAGTAATAATCAAGATAAGAATAACCATATAATCCTAAAGAGTTTACATCAGTATTCTGAAATTCAGAAAAGTCATATTCATAGAGTTCAATCAAATTACCTAAGATGGTTTTCTCTGCCTCTAAAACAGGAATTACTTCAATTCTCATATCCCAGTATTTCTCCTTAATAAGTTCGTTTCTAAGTAGCATTTTTACTTACCAATACTTAAACATTCTTCCCTGCAATTCTCCCAAAAACAATACATTCAGTAATCGAGCAACTTCCTAATCGACTTGCTCCATGTACTCCTCCAACAACCTCACCTGCTGCAAAGAGATTCTTTATAATTTGATTGTTAGAATCTAGTACTTGAGCATTCGCATTGACTGAAAGTCCCCCCATAGTAAAGTGAACTTTTGGCCACAAACGCATAGCATAAAATGGTGCAGTTTCAATCGGTTGAGCAGAACTTACTATTTGCTTATTAAAATCATCATCTTTGCCTTTAAGAACAAACTCATTGTATCTAAGAATAGTTTCATTTACTTCTTTAGGATCCATTTCATAATGATTAGCTAAATCTTCTACAGAATCAAATGTTTTCACAACACCTCTTGAAATAGCTTTTGAAATATCCCACCCAGAATGTTTAACAGCTGATTCATCGGCAATACCCACACATGGATGATTAATTCTTAACATGGCATCTGCTGATTGTTTGCGATCACCCAACTCATTCACAAATCTTTTACCAGTAGATGGATCTACAATAACTCCATATTGAAACAGTATATAATCCGCAAACAACGGTCCATGACCAAATCCTTTTTCATCAGGTGAAGCCCATGCCCCAAGTTGAATCTGTGATAAATGAATGGATCCTGCACCGATGTTTAATGCTGATTTTAGAACTTCAGCTGTCGCAAATGGTTTATTAGTTGTTTGAATACTTTCATCGAGTCTTGGATCTTGAATGGAGCGAAAAGCAACATCTGCGCCATATCCTCCAGATGCTAATATAATACCTTTGTTTGTTTTTATTTTTGTAGGAATGCCAGTGTTGGTTTTGTAATCATAGTCCTTTAAAACAACACATCCTATCACTTGTCCTAAGTCATCAGTTATTATAGATTGAAAATAAACACTGAACTGTATAGGTATTTCCAGCTCATTAATCTTATCCACCATCTTTCGAATGATTGTTCCACCAGTAACACCAACAGGTGTATAACATCGTGCAACACTATGGCCACCAAAGATATCTACTCTATCTAAATATGGGACACCTAGTGTATTTATAGTCCATTCAAACGCTTCCTTCGCATTATAAACAACAGTATGTAAAAGTTCAGGAAGATTGATCCCAAGTCCTGCTTTTATCATGTCATCATACATGAGTTGTTCACTATCCTGTATGTTCCATTTTTCTTGAAGTTTAGTACTAGGAGCTGCTATCCCTCCATCACTGATGATTGAGTTTCCACCATAGCTTTTCATTTTTTCAATAACAAGGACTTGTTTGTTTGAAAGAGATGCTTCAATTGCTGCAGTTAAACCTGCAAACCCACTTCCAACAATTAAAACATCAACTTGTTCATCCCACATGATTTCTTTTTTCATATTTCCTCCATTTGATTAGATCACTTTAAGTATTCTATGAAGTAAAGAAAGTATATTAAATTCTCATAGAATTCTAAAACTTAATCCTTATTGCCATTTTTTAAGCAAGCAATAATTTTAAAAAAGATGAAATCTACATCACATCATTTTATGAAACAAAAGAATCTTCTGACATCACGATAATTGTAAACATTAACATAATCAAAAAATCGATTTGATCTTCTTTGACGCTGACTACATAGGAGTATTTCTTTTGTTTACTTCTGGTGATACTTAGCACTTCTTCCTCATTCCTTAATACTGTAAATCGCCAATACCCCTTTACTCTAACATCTAATTCTTTTTGTGGAACAATAATTCCACCCCAAGTTGATTTAGAGTATACTTCAGCAATTAACTCATTATTCTGAGTAATAACATGCTTCTGTTTAAACCCAAAAACTGTTTTTGAGTTCATAATCACTTCATTGTGGATATTCAATAGAGAACGTTTGGTTTGAAAAAAAGAGGAGCGGTGTCGGTATACTAAGTTTCCTTCATGATCCACTAAATCATATTGGTTGTTGAAAAGAAATTTTGCCTTAGGAATGAATAGTTCAATCATTTGGTGCCCCTTTGGGTGTAATTAGGATTCTAATGAAAGTAATTAACATTTTTGAAAACAGATTGTAATTTATAACACTTTACTTTTTAACTTGTGCAATTAGTATCTCATTTCTCCACGCATAGGTATCTTGTTTGCGAGTTGTAAAATATTCTTTTGCTTTTGGTCCATAAAGTCGGCTAACAATTGATGCCAATTCTTCAGATGACTTGTATTTTGATAGATAAGTGAATCTATGCACCTTTACTAAACCAACAAGAGGAATACCTGAAAAGACTGTACTGTCTTTTTGCTCAAATTCATCTGGATAACTTGAAAGGAATATTTGCTGATTATTAATACTTGTTCCATGCAAATGATCTGTGATCTCTCCACACAACGCTTCAGGTATAGATGCCATCTGAATTAGATAGCCATTATTCTTTAGTACACGATATGCTTCATTGTGATTTGCTTCTGCCCATGAAAAAACTACGGCATCAAAAGTGCTATCAGCAAAAGGAAGATTATCACGATCTCCATATGTATACTCAATATTATCAATGCCTAATCTTTGTATTTCATTTTTCCCAAAGTTAATGACTGAACTATAGACATCTGTGCTATGAACCTTTTTTGCCTTTTTCGACAATTCAATTGATGATCGTCCTGTTCCTGCTCCAACATCCAATACATTCATATTAGAAAAGTCAACTAAGGTATGTAGTTTACTTATGAGTCCAATGGTCGATATTGCAAACTCATGATACAAATCTGGGAATCTACTGCTTAGCCAATCAAATTCAAAATATCCAGGCACAGGATTTTCTTCGTCAAATATTCTCCAACTTCCAGCTTCAGCTGCTTCCATTTCATATCCAACTGATAAAATATCTTCAATATTCAATCGATTTTTCTCCTTTTGAACCTTTATAGGGTGTCAATCTTTCTTGTTTAAACATTATCTCGACATCGATCTGCAATTATTATAGTGTATATTATCATTACTTCCCCTCCCTTTATAAGTATCTACTCACTTTAGAAACTATACTTTGTACTGTTTCTACTCATAATTAAATATATAGCAACTCAAATATAAAAACAATAAAAGACGAAGATTAATTAGCATCTACGTCAAAATTTCATGTATTAAAGCATTAAATGATTATAAGATTCTAAATAATATTATCGATTCTTATGAGATTTTCTAAATTCTCCAAACCCAATGAATACAATCCATAAATAAGCTAAAGTCTTAGGAATCATAAGCATTCCTATAAGCATGTTTACTTGTGCCCAAAGAACAACAGGGATGTAGAAAGCAAAGGATAAGACAACAGCAAGTGCCATCTTCTTAGCATTATTGTCATTATGCTGAACACCACTTCTATAAAGAAGTGCGATCATTATAATACCCATAATTGCAAAAGGAATGTTTCGGTATATTGCCCAAGTAATGGATGAGTCAGACACAAACCATTGATTTTGCGGGAAGAAACAAAGCACGATTCGTATGATTGCAAGAGTCCACATTGTAATATCAAGTTTAAGAACATTAGTAATCGAATAACGTTTCTTCCAAAGTGTATATAGAACTAAATAGAATATCGTCATTGTAATTGAAGTAACAAGTTTACCAAAACCAAGGGATACTACGTGATCTTCAAATCCTGTAGTCTGCAAAGCAATGATTCTAGGAATTAGATGAAAAGCATCACCAAAGCCCAATGTTACTGCCATGATTCCAAACCATTTAAAATAGTCATTGTTGTTGGATTTCTTAATCATAATCAAACCAATAATCACGACAGTTGTAAGATATGAAACATGAAATATAGGTTCCATAATTGCTTGCATATGATTCTCCTTTAAAAGGGGTGAGGTTACTTAAAGATTCATTATAGATGAGACATATGATGTTGTCTATAAGTCCCTTATAGTATTAGGTTTAACTTCTTCAAACATGATATTAGCTTTAAACACTATTTGTTAACATCGACCTCTATTTTCACTACCTCCAATTATGTCTCATAATCAATAAGTAAAATATCGACTTACAAAGCTCATTATCGAAATGTTTTGATTTAGTCATCAATAACTCATCTTGAAGCTATGCAGCAAAACCAACATAATTTTATAGTCACTTCCTGCATAAATAAGATGCAAATAGAGAGTTTTTGGAGTTCAATTTGAGATAATAATTGTGGGTTATAAAAAATAGAACCTCTCTAATCATCTAGAGACACAAAGTAAAAATACTTAAAGAAACGATTTCAATCCAAATCTTGAATATTCATTTTAACAAGTTGCTTTTTAAGTATATTCCCATCTCGGCAAGCGAAGTAAATTACCATGAGAACTAGTGTAGGGATATTTCTAATTAATAAACCAGTTACAATGAGCCATAAAATACCCCAACCTGAAACAATCTCGAAAACTGCACGTCCAAAAACAATAATTAGAGAATAGAAAAAACTGATAAATGGTAGTGTAAGTCCGTACCATTCACTATTTTTCTTTGAGAGAATAATCTGTAGCCAGATTATTCCAACAATAATCAAAAACCCAAAAAGATCCATTTATTTCTCCTCCTTTTTTACTTTCCTGTATTCAGATATCAGTATTTTTGCAGTATCAAAGTCGACTTTCTCATTAATAGCGAGCCGCTTAATCAGTGAAATGTATGGCTCACTGCTTGCATCCTCACTAATTTGTATCTTCTGAATCAACTTATCAAGTCTTAATCTCACCGTTGGATATGTAACACTATACTGATTTGCTATTTCTTTTAGGGAACCAGATGCTAAAAGGAATTTTTTCATAAATGATATGTCTTCATCATCAAGATTTATCATCCACTCAGGAACAATTTCTATAGCCATAGTTAGATCTCCTTTAATAATATTAAGCATATACTATAATATTATTAAAATCAATATGTAATTTAACGTTAATAAAAAAACTATATTATAAAGCTTAAAAACTATATAATCATCTATAAAACTCTAGTTCCCATTATCACTTTTTTTAACTTTTTCTTTTACCCATATAGCGAATTGCTTCATCTTTAGGTAGTGGAAATGCAAAGAAAAATCCTTGTACATAATCACTCATTAATTTTTTTGCAATTTCAAGGTGATCTGGATTTTCTACTCCTTCTGTCAAAATTGCAAATCCAACATTAGCAAAAGATTTTGCTATTCCCTGAATAATTATCGAGTTCTTCTCTTCTTTCATTGACTTATACACAATACTTTTATCAATCTTTATGACACTAACAGGTAGCGAAATGATGTTAGTTATGTTCGAATAACCTGTTCCAAAATCGTCAATACAAAATCTATATCCATATTCTCCAAGTTCGTTTAAGATACTATTTACTTCCTCTAATTGATCTATAAAAATACTCTCTGTGATTTCAATATAGATTTTTTTCGCGTCTACACCATAATCCTTTAGCAAATTATTCATATTAAAAATCAACTCATTGTCTATTACTTGAGAGTTTGACATGTTCAGTGAAATGAAATCAAATTGAATATCACTTTCAATCAATCTATTAATGAAAATGCAGACATTTTCTATGACGAAATAATTTAAATCTGGCATGATACCTATTTCTTCTGCAATAGGAATAAACTCTCCTGGGCTTATTACACCAAGCTCATCATGTTTAAGTCTCAATAGTGCTTCAGCCGCAGTAAATCTATTTTCCTTCATTGAATAAATTGGTTGGAAATAGACTTCAAACTCTTTTTCTTTTATAGCTTTCTTAATGAAGGTTGAAATTAAATTTTTCCTAGCAATAGTTTTAATTGTACTATCGCTAGACTCAATAACTTTTCCCTTCCCTTGTTTCTTAGATAAACCAATCCCGTACTCCAAAACTTGAACAATTTCGCCTAATGAGTTTGCGTGTTTTGGATAATGTAACACACAAATACTAGCACTAAGTTCTAAATGAATGCCTTTGATGATCCAGTTTTTTTTGAGAACCTCAATCAAAGCCTCTTTTTTGTGTTTATTTGATTCTTGTTCTTCTATTAGAATTACAAACTCATCTCCACTATATCGATAAACATTACCTTTGGGTGCGAGCTTTTGTAGTTCCTTGCTTATTGCCTTTAATAATGAATCCCCTATTTGCTGTCCATAATTATCGTTTACATCTTTAAAATCATCCATACTCACTAGAATAATTTCTAACTCTCTTTTTCTTATCATATAATCTGTTAATTCTTTGGTAAATGCTTTGCGATTATTTATTCCAGTCAGCATGTCTACATAAATCATCTTATTTTGAAAATAGAGATATGAAATTAAAAGCCCTGCAGTAGCAGCTGATCCAGTCAATATAGTATGAGGGAAAAACCCTTGGATTATTTGTGCAAATATAATGAGAATAGGAAACGACAACAATACACGCCTCATATTTCGATCAATTCTTTTTCGACCGATATATATAATTGCTATTATTGCAAATGCATATAAGTTCGATATAAGGTATACAATGAAAAATCCATCCCCAAAGACAAAGCCTCCTGACTCGTCAAAATGATATATTAGTTGTGTCAATGGATTTGAGAACACAAACAATAAGTACACTGAATTAAGAAGTAGTGAAGCTTTCAAATATTTAATTACATTTACTTCACCTTCCCAAATCACAGCAAATATGTACAGTAGAAAAATATTTGGTAGCAATGGAACTGAAAGAAAATATAATATTTGAACGATATGATTCATATAAATTGGAATAATCGAATAATTTTCGATTGCCAGTATTGAAATAATTGATATTACAATCTGCACTAAAACAAACCATAAATTAAAAATAAACAATCTATTTTTCAGACTATATGTAGTACTATATTCCCTTGAATACTGTATCAATATAATTATAAAGATTAAAGAAATATACTCGGGGACGATATTCCAATTCATTTAGTCACCTCTTTCATGCAATATTCAATTAGCAAATTAATCAAGGTTAGATTATAACGTATTTCTCACCCAATAGTTGAATGAGAATTCATGCAACTTCTGGATCAAGTTTGGTTCATACTCCTTGATTAACGACTTCAAGATCTGTGTATTCTTAGGATTTAACCCAATTCAGTTCATAATTTCGTTCTTAAGATTCTATTTTTACTAGTCATATATGAATCTTCTTTGACTAGTCTTATTTATAATTTCTCAATGACTCAATTAGTTCTCTTTTAACTGATTTTTTCTCAAAAAAATCCAGTAACAACACTCTTGCCATGCGATTGGGAACTGCCTTTTTATTCTCCCAACGGTTAACGGTGGAAAAACTGACATGAATTGAGTGAGCAAGCTCTTCTTGAGTAATTTGAAGTTCTCCTCGTAATAATTTTATTGTTTCAGCTAGGTCCATCATTATTATCACCTCTTATAGACAACATTATAGCATACGCTATATCAAGTTTGTTATTAATGGAAATATTCGTCTATACTTTAGGGAGTTTTCTATAAATCTCTAGCAAAAAAAGCGCATATCCTGATTCCTATACGCGAATAATATATTGATTCCAAGATTTCTAGTGCACATTAATAATGATTCCCTCAGAATGTCGCTCTGAAGGACATATTAAAAGTTAATATTGACCCCATATGTGTAAATAAAACTAAGTTGATCCAAATAAAGGGTCATCTTTTTAAATCTTTAATTCTTGTTTTTGATTTAATTTTTCATAATACTTGATAATATGGCTGTTTCTTTTAATCAGATATTGGATAATGATTGTACCTTTTAGTGCTGTCTCCCTAACTTCAATTGGTTTATGACCCTTCGTTTATACGAAATGATTTAAGTTGCTCTGATATTTTTTTATTTTTCAAATTGTGATCATTGATGCGACATTTCAAACCTCTTGACATATTAGTCAAATTCTACTATATTATATCATATGATATATATCAGTTGTTTTTTTATAGGAGAACAAAATAATGCCAGCAACTACTAAATTTTCGAAAGAAACTATCATTGAAGCCGCATTTAATGTCGCATGTCAAGAAGGACTAGATCACATGACTATCAGACTTATTGCAAAACGTATGGGTTCATCTATCGCACCATTATATGTTAATTTTGAAAGCGTAGAAGATTTAAAGAAAGCTGTGATGGACAAGGCTCAAACCATTTTCCATTCCATGATAAAAGCATTGAATCATGATGATTTATTTTTGCGCTATGCCATTGCATCAATCTCGTTTTCAAAAAAGTATCCTAAAATATACAACTATTTTTTACTAAATGAAGACAATCCTTTAGATAGCGAGAAAAATGTAAATATGATGCTTACTACATTACGTGAAAATCCAACATATGATAAGTTTGATAAAGATTCACTTATGAAATTTATCATTTCAATGCAAGCTCTTCAAGTTGGACTTTCCATTATAGCAAGAAAGAGTTTCTATCAGCCTTATCTGAAAGAAAAAGATCTTGTCGAATTACTTGATAAAACAGGGCTTGCACTTATAAATAACTTATTAAAAAATATGGAGACTAACAATGACTAAATCCTATAAAACAGAACGCTTAATATTAAAAACAATAGATGATACAGATCAGGCATTTATTTACAAGCATTTTTCAAATGATCAAGTTAACAAGTATTTGTTTGATGCCGAACCTTTGACTGCCGAAAGCCAAGCCATGGATATCATAAATTTCTATCAACACACAAAACCCAAAAATCAAGAACGGTTTATCATATTATTGAATAGTGACAAAACCCCTATTGGTACCCTAGGGTATCATGCATTAAATCAAAAAGAGAAAACGGTTGATATTGGATACGATTTAAATCCTGATTTCATTGGTAATGGCTATATGCGTGAAGCTCTAACTTTTTTGATTGATTATATAAAAGAAGCATTTAAAAGTTATAGTGTTCATGCATGCATTTATAAAGATAACCTACGTAGTATTCAAGCAGTTGAATATTTTGATTTCATCTATTACAAGGATACCTATGAGCATTTTAGAGGAAATGATTATCTACATCATATTTACAGGCTAAAAATAAACGAGTGAAGGAGACACTATGGCAACAATCATCGGAGTTTATTTTATTATTATCTCTATTTGTGTAAGCATTTTCCAACTCGCTTTAGCATTAAAAGCACCACTTGGTAGTTATACTTTAGGTGGAAAACACGAAGGTGTCTTACCTAAACCTTTAAGAATTGCAGCACTTATTCAAATCGGCATTTTATGGGGATTTGTATATATTGTTTCTTCAGCTTCAAATCTCATTAAAAACCAACCTACTTTTGTAAGTAATGTCCTTATATGGTTTGTTGTAGTTTTCTTCTTTTTTGGTACAATAATGAACCTATCATCAAGCAGCAAAAAAGAGCGTAACCTCTTCGGACCGATTAATTTAATTACTTTTGTTTTACTAATAGTCTTAGTTTCTATATAAAATCAATGTTGTGAAAAATGCAATCACATTCATACGTAGTTTTATCCAAAATAAAAGCAAAAGGATTACAAATATAAAATTAAGAAATAGAAGCTAAATCATCTATGCAAGTGAGTTAGCTTTTCTTCATTTAATCGACAATTTTATACTATTAATTGATATCAGTTATGAAAATCAAGTCGAATTAGATGTCAAGATTTATTATAAAGTCATTAAGTATATTTTGGCCTTATTAAAGCGATTTCTTTCATCTCAAAACATTAAAGAGGTGATTCTCTTTTAAGTGGCATAATCACCACATGCATAGTTACATGGCTAGCTCTGTTATGCGCTTTTTTAAAGAAAGTAATCCGATAGTCTCCACATGGCTAGAGTTATCAGCACAACATACCAATGTTTCAACAGGTTAGATGTTATAGATCTAATATCATTCTTCTTTCCACTATGTCTGTTACAAGTTTAAGTGTCTTTTCTTTACCATCAAATTTGAAACCGAATTTTTCGTAAAAACTAATAGCTCGCACATTATCCTTTAGTACCCAAACTATTACTTTATTGTACTCATTCAACTTCTTTAATGACTCTGAAATAAGTTGAAATCCAACACCACTAGAATAGTACTCACTTAAAACATAAATAGCCATTACTTCTCCTATGTGAGATGATTCTAAGTCTCTGCATTTACCATATGCCGAAAACCCTATTACACTATCTCCTAGTTTTGCTACTAAGGTGTTATCAGAAACTTTATATGCGATTTCAATACATTTATCTAACGTTAGTTTATCAAGATATTCTTGATTAACAATTCCTTTATATGCTTCTTGCCATGATTTCCAATGAACGTATGCTTTACCATGGATCTCATCGTCTGTTTCCATTTCTTTAATAATTATCTTCATGTTTGTCACACCCACATTTTTATATCTTTTTTTGAACTTTATGAAAGTTACTTAAAGTAAAACCCCATTTTACTGCAATGTTAATTACAATGTTTTGCTAAGAAAACAAATCGCTTCCACATGCATAGTATTAACACCACAACATATCACAATAATCAATCTGCTCTTTGAATTATTGAATTTCCAGAGTATATACGTACCCTCTTTTTCCCAACATAGCGATGCTTAATCTTCTCATATTCTTCTTTCGATAAAACCTTATAACGAGAAGGAATGTCTATGACTTTTACAAAAATAGATCTAGTTTCTATAACGATAGAATTCCCTTTAAGGATATCAATGATGAACCTAGCCATTTCTTCTGTTTCCATATGCCAATGAACTCCGCTACCATTTAACTCCAGCATATCATTTGCCTCAGCAGCATATAGAGTTAAATATTCATTGGGATTTATTATTAACATGTCATCATCAATACTTTCAATATTCAGAGTTGGATCGTACTCATTAAGTAATTTTTGTAATACTTTTGCATCCATTGATAATCCCCCAAGACCCTTTAGTCTTTTCATATTAACAACGTGACCACCTCACGTTGAATTGAGGCAATGCCGAGAATGTCCATATTAAACGAGATCAAATTGTACCCTCTAGTGTGAATACATCAACCATTAGCCTAGCGCACAAACTGATCAACGGCATAAAAGCCAACTGACAAACATCATTGCCCCGCCAATTAGAAAGGAAGCAATACTCACCCAATGCCCCAAGTACTGCTTAATTATAATTGCAACATAGTTAAACAAACCGATACCGAAAACAATGCCACCTGCCAAACCGAGGATTATCCAACCGTTTTCCCCTCCATAGGTATTTCCAACTACTATGAGAAAAAGAATGGCGGGCAACAACAAAGCAACTATGCCAAGGATTACCAAAAAGAAATATCCAATTGGATGCTCTGCTTTAAACGCTTCATCTGACGAAGCATAGAAATAATCTTTGTAGTTTTCCGGTGGTGTCCAATTAGAGGGCTTTATTCTTTTCTTGCTCATTTCTAATAATCCTTTGCATCAATGTTTTCTTGATAATCATATTTACTATTAAGTCCTTGTTATCAGAACAATCGCCTCCACATGGATGGAAGTGACTAAACGTCGTACCAATGGCTTTCTGTGTAGTCATGTAAAAACGATTTGTTTTACCGCCCACAAAGAATATGTTTCAATCTGAAAATTCATTGAATAAGACATTCAATTCAGACTCATCGTATATAATCCCATTACTAATAAATCTCTCAATTTCCATAGTTCCATCTTCCATAAATTCTATTTCCCATCTTTGACCCGGAACGGCAATCTCGACCATTATACTCTCAGGTCTTACTTTGTTTAAACGAAAATATATTTTGTTTTCGATTAGACGATTTAGAAAGTTATTGATTGTGTTTATACTTTCCATTTCAATTCTCCTTTTGTTAGGTAAATATTGATAAAGCTAAATGGTTATATCCGAACTAATAATGATATGTTTTCGATATGGGTAGAGGTGACTAAACGTCGTATCAGAACCAACGTTAGTCAAAAATATCATCTTTATGCAATTCCACATATTCCATCAAAAAATCACTTAATGAAGTCATGAGCTGATAAAAAGTATTGTCAGTTTTCTCGTAGTCATCTTTAATTCCCCATTTAATCGCCTCGATAAAATTTTCAGCAAATGCTGATGCGTTAATCGCATTTAATGCATCAACTAAATCATCAGGATGTATGTCCGAATAACAATCAAAGTATCCAGAATGACCTCCATTATTCATCTCAGCATCATACCAGAAAGCCAAAACCGCACTTCTCTGTGTTATAGATAAGGATGGTATTTCACGGTTACATACTTCAAAAATGAATTTGTTCCATCTTGTTGCTTCTGGACTGAGTGTTGTCTGTGTTTGATATGTTTTCTTTGATAAGAGTTTTTTAAGCAGCCCCATACTCTTTCTCCCTTTTTCCCATTTAATAGATTTACTACTTGATCTCCAAAACTAATACGATTTCGATGTGTCGAGTATTAGGAAACATATCCACTGGATATATCGTGTCAAAATCATAATGTGATGACAATTCCTTAAGATTTGCACATAATGTCATAGGATTACATGATACATATACAACCCTAGAAATCCCTAACTCTTTAATCTGCTCAATTACAGAACTTGATAAACCACTACGCGGTGGATCAACGATAAGTACATCTGCTTTCATATCTAAGTCTTTAAGAATATTTGTCACATCACTTGCATCACCTACAAAGAATGAAGCATTTTCAACATGATTAAGTTCTTGGTTTTCTTTCGCGTTAGTAATCGCAATCGGATTAATCTCTACCCCAATCACATGCTTAACACGTGATGCAGCTAAAAGTGAAATAGTTCCAACACCACAATAAAGATCTACAAGCACATCATCTTTACTAAGCTTCGCTAAATCAAGTGCTTTTTGGTATAAACGAAGTGTTTGATGAGGATTTATTTGATAAAAGCTTTGAAGTGATAACTTAAACTTTAAATCTTCAAGCTCATCCACAATTTTATTGGCTCCATACAAGACAATATCTTTACCTTTAAAAATAGCATTACCATCACTGACATTAAGATGAGCTACAACCCCAACAACATTCTTTAACTTTGACAGTACTTCAATTAATGAAGACTTTGAAACTAGTTCAAGTTTAGACACTACAAACCCAACAATCATTTGAGTTTGATCATGATTTTCTTTTAAAACCACATGCTTCACATCCACAAGTTCTTCTTTATGAGGATAGTTTCTTATAACTTCAAGTATATTATTTTGAGTTTGTGTTTGAACATAACATGTTTCAAACTCCACAATCTCATGAGAATTTAAACGGTAAAAGCCCATTTGAAATGGGTTATGTTTTATTGGAACTGCAACTTTATTGCGAGTGTGAAAACGCTGTGGCGAATTTAGTGTTGGTTCAACAACAACATCCAATCCATGAAAGCGAACTTGATCCTTAACAATATTTTGCTTCATGATTGATTGTCCCTCATCACTAAGTGTAATCAGTGGACATCCTCCACAAGCCATAGAAACAGGACAAATACTCTCTATTCGATAAGGACTAGAAACTAGTCTTTCAATGACTTTAGCATATGCAAGTTTCTTCTCAACACGCATGATATGAATTAATGCTTTCTCTTGAGGAAGTAAGTCTTTAACAAGAACAACCATAGAATCAACCTTAACCACACCTAAACCACTATGATGCATATCAATACAGTCAGCTACAAAACGTGCATTTTTTTCTAAAAAGAAAGGACGATTACTCATCATCGCCCTCTTCATCTTCTGTACCTGGATTTAGTGCAGCATTAAGTGATGCTACATATTCTGGATTCTTAGGAGTTGATACTTCTTGAACAACAAAGGCAGTAACTTGTGCTGACTTGGCGGCAATGATATATCGATATGCCTCATCAATTCGATCTTCAGATGTTTTAACATGAATCTCGATGTCATATTGCTTGTTTTCAAGTGACGCTGTAAAGTACTCACTTTGAGGAAGTTTTGAGAAAATAGTGTCTTTAATTGAAACAAGTAATTCACTCAATTCTTCATCCGTAATTGTAATCTCTGTTAACACATTGACTCTTAAAGTAGCAGCTCTTAGGTTTACTACTGATTCAATGATTTGTGGACTGACATTTTCAATCGCAGTAGCAAGCTCAGTGACTTGATTTTTAGTAATCTTTGGTTTTAAGTCTAATGCAAAACGATCTCCAACAACAGGATTACCTGCAATCTCTTGAGCTTCCATAGCGATGTTGTAGAAAATTGTGGCTGGCACAGCTAAAATCGCTAATGACAACATTAACGTAATTCCTGGCCAATAAATTTGAAATTTCTTTTTAGTCATACTACTCCTTATTGTTCAAGAAAACGCTGGCGCACAAGTGCATTGCACTGTGCAGGATCAGCTTGTCCTTTTGACTTCTTCATTACTTGACCAACAATAAATCCAACTGCACGATCCTTGCCTTGTTTAAAGTCGACAACGGACTGCGGATTTTCTTTGATGGCTTCATCAATCCAACCTAATAGTGATGTATCATCACTCACTACTTTAAGATCATGCTCTTCCACTAGGGTTTGAGCATTTTTACCAGATTCTATCATCCATTTTAACACATCTTTGGCTTGTTTGCCTGATATGACTTTATCACTGATTAGATTTAAAAACAAGGCAAAATCATGAGCACTTAAGGTTTCAAATAGTTTTTCACCTAAGGTATTCATGTAGGAGTTAAGTTCAGAGATAATCCAGTTAAGACCAAGACGTGAATCTTTCACATCTTTAAGTACACGAGCACCAAAATCTAGTAGTGTTTTATTGTTAAT
>JAGXRX010000010.1 GCA_018335655.1 Erysipelothrix sp. | reverse complement strand
TCAGGAACTACTTTCTTGGTGATTTCATCATAGAGTTGCTGAGATCCTTGAATTTTTAAGACTATTGTTTTTGTCTTAAGTTTTAAGATGTCATTCTCTAACTCATAGAGTAGTATTTCATTAAATCCTATGAATTGTGGATTCACTCCAAGTTGAAGAAATCCGCTATTTAAGATATATCGCTTATTACTTCTTGCCCAAACTTGAGCATCCTTTATCTCATTTCTACGTGATATCTTAAAGTATCGAATTGAGATTCTAAGCGCGAAGTAGACTAGACCAATCATTAACACAAGCCACAATACTACAATTGGAATATCATTAACGATTCTTTGGGTATGATCATAAAAGACGGTAGGATGAATGAGTTTTGCAACTTCTTCTTCACTTAATCCAGTATCTTCCGCAAGTTGTAGAATTACAGACTGTTTAAATAGATTCATGTTGTCTTGTGAGAAAGTGACAGGTGACAGAATAAGAAATGTTTCTTCTTTGATTTCTTGTTGGGAGAATGCAAGATAGTATCCATCACTTAGTTCATTGAGATATCCAAGAAAGCGTACTTCTTTTCCATTCTCTTCATACACAAAATCAATACCTGTGTATTCCGATGAAATAGGAATACTTAGTTGGTATACCTGTGAAGTGCTTTTTAGACTCGATGTAGTGGTAATCCGCTCTGAAAAGAGGAGCTTTCCTCCTTCAACGATAATTGATTGTCCTAACAACAACATCAACACCACAAGAGAAATGAATAATCCACTCCATCCTAATGCTGATTTTTTTAATCGAGATTGAATCATTAAGAAATCTTACTTCCTTTTTCACTTTGGTTAAATAATACTAGTTCTTGTTTGCCTTCATGATTTGTGGCCACAAGAATCATTCCTTCTGAAAGAACTCCTCTTAGTTTTACTGGTTTTAAGTTTGTGACTAGCATGACTTTCTTTCCAATAAGATCTTCTGGTTTAAACTGTGTTGCAATACCACTAACGACTTGATGCACACGTCCTCCCACATCAATTTGTGAGACGAGCAGTTTATTCGCATCTGGATGTACTTTACATTCTAAGATCTCACCAACTTTAAAGACCATCTTTTTAAAGTCATCTATCGTTGCTTCTATGACTTCTTCCACAACCACTTCTTCCTTCTTTTCTTCTTTTGGTAGTAGTGCTTCATAGGCTTTTAAAACATCCTCTAAGACTAAGCGAGGCATAATGATGATGTTTTCATGGTGAAGTGTATGTCCTACTTTAAGAACATCAAAATCATTGAGTGATTCATATGTGCTTGTAGGATTATTTAGGATTACTAGTAGCTTGTCACTAATCTCAGGCACAAAACTGCGAAGTGCTACGGAGACTATGCGAATTGTTTCTAGTAAATTCTTAATAACACGTGATAAGCGAGCACGTTGTGCTTCATCTTTCGCAATATTCCAAGGTAGTGTTTCATCAATGTATTTATTCGCACGTTTTGCGAGAGTAATGACTGCTTCAATCGTATCCGCAACTTTAAGTTCACTCATGGATGTTTCCATGTCTGATTTAAGTGATAATGCTAAGTCAATAAGCTCTTGATCCTCACTTGTTGGTGCATCACTCACTTCAATAGTTCCATTAAAGTACTTCATTGACATATTCCAAGTACGATTCGCAAGATTACCGACAATATTAACGATATCTGTATTAATGCGCTCTACCATACCTTGAATGGTAATGGATCCATCATTCGCAAATGGCATTTCACGAAGCATAATGTATCGAACACCATCGACTCCAAACAGTTTGACCATATCATCGGAATACACCGTATTCCCTTTTGACTTAGACATCTTCCCATCCCCTACAAGAAGCCAAGGATGACCAAAGACTTGTTTAGGTAGTGGACAATCGAGTGCCATTAACATAATTGGCCAATATAAAGTATGAAATCTTAGGATATCTTTACCAATTAGATGTACATCTGCTGGCCAGTATTTCTTAAAGAGTTCTCCATGATTACCATCAACGTCATATCCTAGGCCTGTTATATAGTTTGAAAGAGCATCAATCCATACATAGACGACATGTTTATCATCGAAATCTACTGGTATTCCCCATTTAAATGACGTTCTTGAAACCGCTAGATCTTGAAGACCTGGTTTTAAGAAATTATTAATCATTTCATTTTTACGTGAAACTGGTTGAATAAATTGTGGATTGTCTTCAATATGCTTCATGAGACGATCTTGATATTTAGAGAGTTTAAAGAAATAGGATTCTTCTTTAGCTTTATGAACATCTCTTCCACAGTCAGGACATTTTCCATCCTCAAGTTGTGAATCAGTATAGAATGATTCACATGGTGTACAATACCATCCTTCATATTCTGATTTATAGATATCCCCTTGATCATGAAGTTTCTTGAATATTTTTTGAACTTGACGCTCATGAGATTCATCGGTAGTACGAATGAAATGATCATAAGTAACATTCATGCCATCAAAAAGTGATTTGATTTGAGCAGCCACTTCATCCACATAGACTTGAGGAGACTTATTTGCTGCTAAGGCTTTCTCTTCAATCTTTTGACCATGTTCATCTGTTCCAGTCTGAAAATAGACATCATAGCCTTCTTCTTTCTTAAATCGGGCAATCGCATCTGCTAACACAATCTCATAGACGTTTCCGATATGAGGTTTTCCTGATGTGTAGGCAATGGCAGTGGTAATGTAATAAGGTGTCTTGTTCATAAATGTTCCTCTTTTTTAATAAAAAAACGACTGTCTAAGGACGCATTACGCGCGGTACCACCTTAGTTCACAATCGTGCAACTTAATCCTTAACGCGGAGTGACGATGAATATTACATATCATATTCATAGACATAAGATCATTATGTTGATGACACATTCTGTGCTTTCACCGTATGCACAGTCTCTAATAATGGTCATTTAACCCTCTTCTTATGAGCTCTTTGTATCATTATATGCTACACATCAAGCGTTGTAAAGTTAACAACGCTTGGTGTGGTATAACTCATAGACTTGTTTTCTGCGATAGCCACTAAGTTTCGCTACTTCACTAATTGCATCCTTTGCAGAGAAGCCTTGCGCAATGAATTCTTCTATTTTGGTATATACATCATTGAGGTCCATATCAGGAAGTTTAGTGCCTTCATCTTTATCAACAATTAGTACCATTTCCCCTTTTAAGTCAACGGCTTGTTCAACAAGTTCAGAGAGTGTTCCTCTTAAGAACTCTTCATGAAGCTTAGTAAGTTCTCTTACTAAAACTGCTTTACGATCTCCTAAAAGTTCAAGACAATGTTTAAGTGTTTTCGCAATGCGATGTGGTGATTCATAGAATATTAATGTTGCTTGGTAATGACGAATGCGTGTTAAAACTCCAATGAGTTCCTTTTGTTGATTAGGAAGGAAACCATGGAAGTAGAATGGTTGAGTGACTAAACCTGATGCTACTAAGGCATTAAGTAATGCACTACTTCCAGACACTGGAATAACGTTATATCCATGATGAATCACGGCATTCACTAACTCATGTCCTGGATCTGATATTAAAGGATAGCCTGCATCACTAATGAGTGCAACATGCATTCCTTGGTGTAACAGCATGAGAATACCTTTGACACTTTCACTCTCATTAAACTTTTGATGAGAGATAAGTTTTGTCTTAATATTGAAATGCTTCAACATCTTTGAACTATGACGTGTATCCTCACAAGCAATGACATCCACTTCATTAAGAATCTCAATAGCACGTGGTGTCATTTCGCTTAGGTTACCAATGGGTGTTGCGACAATATATAGTTTTGGGTGGTCACTTTCAAATGATTTTTGTCGCTTCATGCAGGATTTCCTCCATTCGCATTAAGATCATCTAATGTGATAAAAAGCACTTCACTGCGATTATCGAGTTTAATGACTTTTTGAATAACATTAAGTCCAACAACTTTATAAGGTTGTCCTTTATATTGAATAATGGCATTTTGTTGAGGGAAGATCTTTTTATATTCTTTATATTGTTCATCCTCACACTTCAAACAACACATGAGCTTGCCACATTGTCCTGATAACTTTTGAGTGTTAAGTGATAATCCTTGGTTCTTAGCCATATTAATCGATATGACATCAAACTTTGTCTTATATCTTGAACAACATGTTTCTTGACCACATGTTCCAATACCCCCAACTACTTTAGCTTTATCACGTGCACCGACTTGACGTAGTTCAATACGTGTTTTAAAAGTAGCAGATAAGTCTTTTAGAAGTTCACGAAAATCAACACGATCATCACTCACATACATGATGCAAAGTTTTGATTGATCAAGTGAGTATTCAGTACTTACCACATTCATTGCTAAGCGATGTTGAGCAATGATGCGTACCACTTGAGGACGTGCTTTCTTGTTAAGAAGCGAAATGTCCGCAAAAACTTCAAAGTCATGGGGCTGTGCCATTCTTACATAAAGAATCTCACTCTCTTCTTGAGTGGGTTCTGGTGTCGATTTAACCTTCGCTAACTCTAGTCCTTTAAACGACTGAATAATGATAGAATCATTGATTTGGAGTGTTTCCTCATCATTAATCATCACATTTTCAATACGTTGGTTGTAGAGTGTACGGGCGATAAACGATTTCATACGCTCTCCTCCTTCAATATTCGTTCCATTTCAATTAACCAATAATCAACACAAAGGGTTAAGTTTGCATTGTTGGTTAAGTTTTGTTGGGATAGTTGTGTCAAGACAAGTCCATTTAAACCTTGACTTGGACTAATCTTGATTGGAAATGGCTTTCGTTGAGCTGCCACTTCCTTAAAAAATCGATTCATGATTGTGAATGTATCCATAACAATCACTCTCGCATTTGGATCTTTAAGATTAAAGACTTGTTTCTGTCCACTTACCATAAATGGTTGTGACATCTTAAATAGATCTAGTATCTTTTTAAAGGTTTCAATGGATGCTGGGAAACTTTCTTTTTCAAGTAGTCTTTGCATCGCTAGTTTGGTTGGTGCACAAGCTTCATAGGCAAACCAACTTAAGTCATCGACATCTTTTATGTTGTCAAAGTCTTCTCTTTGGATGAGATTTACACTTGGAAGACAACGAATCATTTGAGTACGTGATCGAATAGTAGGTAATACTGAGTTTTCATCGGTTGTGGTTAGTACAATGGTGAGAGATGAAGACTGTGGTTCCTCAATGAACTTTAATAGTGCATTGGAAGCTTCAAGAGAACTATGTTCAATATGATGAACAATTGCAAATTTCTTTGCGGCCATTTCAAGAGCAGTATTCGCAAGATCACTTTGCATTTGCAGTATTTCATCTTTTTTAATTGATGCTGGGTATGAATTTAGAATAACTCCATCCGTATATAAATTCTTAGAAACACGAACACATGTATCACACACACCACATGCAAGTGGTGATGGCTTCTCACATACTAAGCTTTGTGAGATTAATAATGCTATTTGAAGAAGTTGTGTATTATCACTGCCTGTAAGTAAGTAGGCATGATTAACTCTTTGAGCATTAAAACTGTTTTCAACAATTTGATGAACGACAGGCTGATGAGTTAATAGATCACTGGATGTGAAAAGAGGCACCAACAACGATGCAGTTTCGACTTCTTGTTGTGTGGCTTTTTTCTTTCTTGCCATTAGCGATTCAACACTCTCTCATAAATGACTTCTAAAGCCTCTTTAACAATCGCATCAATCGAGCGATTTCCATCAATCTTAACAATACGATCTTTAAATCTTTCAACAACTTGTTCATAACCTTTGACCACTTCAAGATGAAATGAAACATCTTCTTGGTCTAAACGATCTTTAAATTTACGTGATGTAATGCGTGATAATCCAGTTTGAGCATGTACATCAAGATAAAGTGTTAGTTCAGGCATATGATCTGCAATCGCAAATTGATTTATTTTAAATACTTCATCAATACCAATGCCACGACCAATCCCTTGATATGCTAATGATGAGTCAACAAAACGATCACATATCACGAGTTTATGTGCTTCTAAGGCAGGTAGTATTTTTTCGACAAGATGTTGACGACGTGACGCTGCATAAAGTAACGCTTCGGTACGAACATCCATCTTTATATTTTTTGGATCTAAGATGACATTTCGAATTTCTTCAGCAATCTCAATTCCGCCAGGTTCACGTGTATAGACTACGTCATAACCATCACGGATGAGTGCTTCAACAACTTTTCTAGAAATGGTGGTTTTACCACTACCATCTGGACCTTCAAATGTAATGAATCCAGTTCTTTTCATAGTTTACTCCCCACATTATTATATCACAGTGAAAGTATCCTTTAAGCACCAATGTAAGGGATTAATGGTATAATCAGACTATGAAAAAATTCGAAGAAACTATACAAACAAACAAAGTTTATCAAGGCCGTATTATTAATGTCTATGCAAATCTTGTGAATATTGAAGGCGAACAAGGTCAACGTGAATTCATAGAGCATACAGGGGGTGTATGTATTTGTGGTTTAGATAGTGATAATCATGTACTTGTCGTTGAACAATATCGCTATGGAGCACAAAAGTTTTTACTTGAACTTCCTGCTGGAAAACTAGGACGAGGTGAAGATCCAAATCATTGTGCACAACGAGAGTTTCTAGAAGAAACAGGTTATAAAGCTAACTCATTTGACTTCATAGGACATATTTATCCAACCCCTGCCTATAATTCAGAACGCATTTCATGTTATCTAGCGTCTGACTTAGAGTTTGTTGCCCAGAATTTAGATGAGGGAGAACATCTTGATGTGAAGAAAATTCCATTATCAACACTTAAGACTATGGTTTTAAATGGTGAGATTGAGGATGCTAAAAGTGCCTATGTCATATTAAAGGTTTGTGCAGTCAAAGGGATATGAAATTCAAGTATTGTCCACTATAATAATAAAAAAGGAGAAAGATATGACTCGACTACAACTATTAAAAATCGTAAACATCATCCTCGCATTAAGCTTCTTTGCGGTATCAATTCCAGGAATTATTCAATTTGTAACACAAGGTGCAATTCCTTACTCAACATTTAGAGCAGTGCACCCAATTGCCGGAACAGTCTTTACTTTAGCTGGTTTTACCCACATTGCATTAAACTTTAAATGGATTAAAATTAACTTTTTTAAGAAGAAGAAAAAATAAAATGAAGCAAATGCTTCATTTTTTTCTTAACTGATATTGGTGTAGTGCTCGTATGCGATTCATTTCATTGGTCACGATCATAAACCCTTCATCCACGCCCATACCAGGTTTAGCTAACATCTGAACAGGATGAGTTGCCATCGCAACATGGGCACATACTTGAGCAGATCGATCTGTCTCATTGCATGTTCCCCCTTGATATGCCAAGACTTCTTTATCCTTACAATACAAGACTGCTTCAATGGTATTATGAATGCTACCTAAATCAGGTGTCTTTATTTGAACCATGTGTCCTGCTTTAGCATCCACAAAAAGCTTGATATCTTCAATTGTATTACACCACTCATCGGCTACAATCTTAACTGGAATTTTTTGATCATCCACCATTTTAGTTAAGGTTTGTAAAGCACTGATTTGAGCTTCTCTTTCACCCATGTCAACAGGTCCTTCAAGGTTTAAAGGAAAAGGTTGCGCTTTAACACTACACTCTTTCATGTAGTCTACAATTTTATCAAAATCATCATTAAAGATAATACCTAAAGTACCATAAAGATCAATATGTAGTGTTGGACAATAGGATTCATCCAAACGCTTACTTTGAATACGAGCTGATAACCAACTAATGTATTCTAAAAGCAGTTCACCTTTATAACCTAACTTTGTAGGTACATGATTAATTAAAGCATGTGGTAATACATCAGCTTGTTTAATTATCATCTTATCAACGTTATTGTATCGGTCATCCCCTGATTGCATGAAGATGTTGATTGCTTCATCAGATACTTCAGTCCCATACTCTTGAGCAACTATATCAGCCATATAAGTATGGTTTGCTTTTGCAACTCCATCAAGCAATGCTTGACTGATTCCATATCTTAATGCGGTATGAAGTGGTTTTTGTGTATTTGGATTAATGGTTGAATCAATGAGTCGAGCTAAGCGAACAAAAGAATCAAGTTCTTGATTAATGAGTAGCGGTTTAACAATAGTCTCAATAACTTCAATATAATCTTTCGCAATAAACAATGGATCGCGACCGCCTGCACCGGAATACTGAACCGCAGCACAATCACCAAAAGCGATTTGATTATCTTCCAACACAAGCATTACACTAATAGATTCACCTGCTACTCGAACACTACTAAATCCTGGTGTAACTGGTGTTCCCACATAGGTTTGACCATCCGCAACTGCATTCGTCTTAATTGCTTTTTGATCATCAAAGAAAAAGCCTGTCTTCCCTGCAGATGTTAAAACATCAATGATTTTCATTGTTTATCCCCTTTAGTGGCTCTTCCTATGAGTTTTCCTTTACCAATCGCATACACATCATCAATAACCATTTGAAAACTAACTTCTCTTTTTTCATAATCTGCTCTTTCCTGCAGTTTATTCTTATTAAATGCTTTGATTTCATCATTGAAAGGTAAATTACCTGTTTCTAAATAACGAATCGCTCCAACATTATCACGTGCTGGTAAGATTAATCCTTTATTATTCTTACTTGGCGCAAATGGAATATCAATAACACCCGCTTCAAAACCTCGGATAGTTCCTAATGCAATGTCACCTTCTCCAAGTTCAAACATCTTATCAACAATACTTCGTGTTTCCATTTCTATTATCTTCATCTCAGCAAGGAGTTCTAAAGTATTTGGCATTCTTTGATCTTTTAGCATACTCACTACTTGTTTAGTTGCTAAAAGTCCTTGAGCATTAGCTTCTCTTGTTGGTATACCCATTGCTTCATGAGGTGATTTCACAATCACTTTAGTTGCTCCCGCAAATGCAGCAGTCGCTGCACCCCATGTAATAACACCATATGCTTTTGCTTCATCTTGTGGGAATCCACCCATCCATTGATGCATCACTGTGGTAATCATCACATCATGATATCCATGTTCTTCTAAATAGGATTGTGTTAGGCTTTCAAGGGTTCTAATGGCTGCAACGTCTTGAATTAAGTTACCACATTGACCATATCCTACGGTAATATCTTTAACACCTTGTTCCGCTGCAAGTAAACTCTCTACAATCGCTACCGCATGAGAAATACTTGGAGGTACTAAGGTTCCTGTAAGTGGTCCATAAGGTTCACGATTAATGGATATACCTTGTTCTTGGTATAACCCAACTAAGCGATCGACATACATCCAATCTCTAATAGTTTGTTCAAGACTAATGTTTTTTGAATAAGGAATATTATAAGATATTCCTCCACCTTCAAAGGAAGTATATCCACCTGCTAAGGTTATTTCTGCTAATAAGCGAGCATCAGGAGTACCATGTCTTACTTGTACAGGCACTTTTAAGGATTGAACAACTCTACGACATCCTGCAACACCATGGTTGACTGCTGGGAATCCATTAAGTAGTGATCGTCCTTCCACAATACTTTCTTCCAAGCCTTGTTGGGCTTCTTTGTATCGATTATGTCGTGTATAACTATCAATCGTTGAGGGTAGACAATCAGCAGTTCCTTCATCTTGAAGATATTGGAGTAATTCAATATGTTTATTTAAAGCTGCTACACCCGCTCTTGGTTGAATGAGAATGTATTGTTTCTGTTTTGCTTCACTTAATAATGCTGAAAAAGATTGTTCTATTGGTAGATTCTTATGAAAAGCGAATGCCTCTTCTAAATCAACTTCTTTTCCTGTTGGCCAATCGAGAAGTACTTGTTCTCGCAATTTCATAAAGTCTGCGAGTTCTATTTTTTTGTTTTTGATGTTCATTTATACCTCGGTGATGGCTGATTTCAATAGAGCCAGTGCTTGTTTAGGATATTTAATTGAGAGAAGTCCCATTGCTGCTAATATGTATTGTTTATCAATGTAGTAATTGGGAGAAAGTGGTTTTAAACTAAATGGATTCTTAGGATCAAACTGGGCTGCTTTTAATGCAGAGCGAACATTATGATGATAAATAAGTGGTCCTCCAGTACCAATAACATGAGATACCTGTGATAAGTCTTTGCCTGTTTGTTGATAGACGGTTCCAAAAGGTGTGTAGTGAACTTCTAGCATTCCTGCATGGCGTGTTACACTTTCTTTTACCGCTATTTCTGCTGCCACATCATCGAGCGTCTTTAAAAGACCTGGTTCACTTACAAAACTTTCTGGGTGAGCTTCTAAGTCTTTTAAGATTTGATTTATAACTTCTACTGAGGTTGGGATTGTAGCTGCAATGGCTTCAATACCAACGACTTCTACTAAAGAAGGTAAGCTATAACGTGCTCCTAAATCCCCTTCTACAGTTCGTTTTATCTTTAAATCAGATAATCCTTTAATTAAGACATTTGATTGGGTTGGATGTCCATCCGCAACACTATGCACATCAGTTGTTGCACCACCAACATCCACAATGATTAATTCTCCAATACCTTTTGCCCCAATATGACCTTTAGACAACAGTTCTGCGGCTAAAAGTACTGCTGATGGGGTTGGCATAAGAATGTTATCGATTGTGTTTTGAACTTTACTTAGTCCTTTAGCAACTACGATGTGTTCTAAGAAGATATCTCTTATAAGTGCGCGTGCTGAGTCAATGCTCAATTCATTCAAAGTAGGCATAACATTATTTGCAACATAAACCTTCCATTCACTCGCTCTTAATATCTTAGCAACTTGATCACTGACTGCTTTGTTGCCCGCAAAAACTAAAGGACAACGCACTTTACACTGTGTGAGTTGTTGTGCATTATGAAGTACTACTTTTTGATTACCACCATCAATGCCTCCGGTAAACAAAATAATATCTGGTTTAAGTTTTGCGATTTCATCTAATTCAGCTTCATTAAGCTCATAGGAATATGTTTTAAGTATCTTTGCCCCTGCACTTAATGCAGCTCGCTTTGCAGCTTCCATGGTGAGTTGTGGAACTAAGCCAATCGCAATCATCTTTAGTCCACCGGCTGCACTTGAACATGCAAAACGCACTGGCCATTCTGAAATCCCAGTGATGTTTGCTAATTTACCAATTGCTTTTTCTAATCCGATATTTATATCTTCTTTAACTGTCGTAAAAGATTGGGTACGACCTAATATCTTAGGTTCGTCAACATCAATCCCTACAACTTTAGTGTAGGTAGAACCAAAATCAATACATAGTATTGGTTTCATTATGAGTTTAAGTCCTTGTTGATATCATCAATGCTTGTCTTTGGGTCTGTTCCTGGTGGATACACACGATCAAATCCCATCGCTATGAATTTATCTTCAACTTCCTTAAAATCTGTTTTCCCAACGACTAAATTACCTCCCGCATAAAGTTTAATATTTTCTAGTCCTGCTTCAATACATTTGTCTCGTAAACCCCGACAATCGATCTCGCCATGGCCATATAATGAAGACACAACGATAGCTCTTGCGCCAGATTCAATCGCAGCTTGTACAAATTCTTCTTGAGAAACCATAACTCCAAGATTCACTACAAAAAATCCAGCTTGAGTATATGCATAATGTAATATTTTATTCCCTACCGCATGTACATCAGCTCCAATAACACCTAACACAATGGTATGACTCATGATCCCTTGTACCCATGCTTTATGCATGCGCATCCTTCCATTTTCCCGGATGATACCGGTTACATTGCTTACAACTACATCTTAAAACGATTAACTTGTCATGTCAATGAAGACACGAACATTCACAAACTTTCGTCGTATTTACTCGTTTTTTACCATTTTAATCACATCTAAGACTGTTCCATCTCGATATAAACTCAGCGCAACCACCTCTTCTTCAAACTGTATCGGTTCAGGTTTTCCTGTTAAGCTAAGTGCTATTTCATACAGTTCTGTGATTGTTTTAAGAGGAAGTTTTGTGTTCTTCTGCAGATGCTCTATTAACTCTTGATGGCGTGGATGAATAGCAATTCCTCGATCTGTAATCAAGGCATCAATACTCTCATAAGGCGTGGTGACTGTGAGTACTTTATCGACCACCACGGATATTCTTGAACTGACAAGTTTAGACACAATGATGGTGAACTTTGCTCCTGCTGCGGTATCGCAGTGTCCTCCACTGCCACCCATGAGTGTTCCATCAGATCCTGTCGTCACATTGACATTAAAATCTAAGTCAATTTCGGTTGCCCCTAGAATAACAATATCTAGCTTATTGACAACATTGTCAGGATTACTTGGTCCTGCATACTCATCTGCAGATATACGATGATGTTTAGGATTTTCATGCATTGACTTCACTGCTTTTAAATCAAAGCATTGTACATCCATAATCTTTTCAAATATTTCTGCTTCTAAGAGATCTACTTGATATCCTGTAATACCCCCACTGATAAAGCTTCCTTTAATCTTGTGTTCTTGACAATAAGTTAGCACATCTTTCGCAACGGCTAAGGATATGCCTCCTGCTCCTGTTTGAAAACTAAAGCCATTTTTTAAGAGACCTGTTGCTTCCATGACTTTTAAAGTCATTTTTGATATCTGTAATCCTACTGGGTCTTTAGTAATGGTAGTCGTTCCACTAACAATGCCTTTAGGATCACCAAGTCGATCAACTTTAACAACATAATCAACCCATTCTTTCTTGATTTGAATGTGTTGTGGTTCTTGAATGTAATCACTTAAGACAACCACTTTCTTAGAATACATAGCATCTGCTACCGCATATCCTAAACTTCCACATGCGGATGGTCCTTCACTACCACTGCAATCACCAAGTTCTGATGCACATGGTGCTCCAATGAAAGCGACATCAATCTCTACTTCTTTTGAGGCAATCATATGTGCGCGATAACCATGAGAGTGAATTAAACAGATTTCTTGACATTCTCCTTCACTGATTGCTTGGGCTACAGGTCCTGCTACATAAGCTGTGATAATTTTAGTGATTGTTTTATCTTTTATGAGTTGTACTAATGGTTGATGAACTTCAAAGATAGAACTAGCGACAAGTGTAATGTTTTTAATCCCCATCTTACTTATCTCTAACATAACCCTATTCATAACATCATCACCATTTCTTAAATGATGATGAAATGAAACTACGCTTCCATCTTTTAAATCTAGTAGATTGAGAACATCACTTAGATTTGAATGTAATTTATCTGTATTGGTATTGTGTTTAGTGACTGGAAAGGACTGTGGTTCTATTGGATGAACTCCATTAAATGGATTGAAAGGAACTTCTCTATTTAAGATGTTTTTCATGTTTGGTGTCCCTCCTTTTTAGCCTTTATCACTACTTGCTTTGCCTTACGATAGATAGGCTCATCAATCATTTTGCCATTTAGATTAAAGACTCCAATACCTTGTGTAATATTCATCTCAAATGCATTCACAATACTTAATGCTTCTTCAATTTTTTTGGGATCAACTTGGAGTGCTTGATGAATACTTTCCACTTGTCTTGGGTTAATGGCTACTTTCGCATCATATCCTAGAGATGCTGCATATCTTACTTCTTTTTTAAGTCCTTGATGATCTTCAATATCCACATAAGGAGTATCAATGGCAATTAGATTAAATGCTTTCGCATGTAAGACAACAAGCTTGCGTGCTAAGTCAATTTCATGACCTTCTTTTGTGCGCTCAACTCCAAAATCAGCACTTAAGTCTTCTCCACCAAGTAATAATCCGATGACGTGTGGTGATGCCTGACAAAGTTGCGGTAGTTGTACTACTCCTAAAGCACTTTCAATGAGTAGAATCGTTGGTTTCATTGGTTGTAATGTCTTAGTTAATGATAGAAAAGAAGTCATATCTGCTTTTGGTAGTACGATTCCATGAACTTTGGGATGTTGACACAACAACACATCTTCTTTAAAGAAGACAGTATCAGCCGCATTGACTCTTACATAGATGTCTTTATCTAAGAAATCTAGTGTATCTAAACCATTTCTAAGTAATGTTCGTGCAGCTTCCTTTTGATTGAGTGCAACACCATCTTCTAAATCAAAGATTATGGCATCAGTTTCAAGGATCATACTAGATAAGATCATTCCAGCATTTGATGCTGGGATAAATAAATAGGAGCGGTTCATAGGTTTCTTTGTATCGCACTTTCTATGCGTGCTTGGATGACATAATCTAATGCTCCTTTGTCATCTAAATCACAGATACATGAGGTAATTCCATGATTTTCTAGTGTTTGTAATGCTAGCGCTTTGATTTGCTTACCAAATTGTTTAAAGACAACGCTTTGTAGGTTAATTTGAATGGTTCCTTCAGGATTTGGCATTAACTTAACTACGATATCATTGGATTCTAATGTGCCTGCTTGTGATGTTTTTGTGATGATCATAACAGACTCCTTTCTTGAGAATGACTGAGGTAAAGTACTAAGGCAAAGATATCAGCTGCTCCTCCTGCACTTAGTTTTGATTTTAAACAATATGATTCAAAAGATGACCACAATTGCGGATTCTCGAAGGCTTCTAAAGCTTTCTTTTGAAATTCTTTCAATCCTTGGATTCCACTTCTTTTAATAATCGTTGAATCTTCACATTTACTCATAATTAGCAGCAATGTGTTGACTTGGTGGTGATGAGAATCTGGTTTTGAAGTGTAGTAGTTTAATGCTTGAGATAATAGAGGTTCTCCCCCGTTTAATACCCATCCTCTTACACCGAGAGTTTGATACTGATGATATTGTCTTTCACCTTCAGTGAGAGGGCTGTTTTTATTCATTGATTTGAAGTCGTCTTTTAATGGCTGAGCAAGGTGTTTGATTGCTTGTGTTAAGGGAGTTGGAAGACGTTGAGCCATCAGTATCATTAGGAAGAGAAAGATTGCTCCTTTATGGGCATTAATACCATGAGTTGTCTCAAACATAACTTTCTCAATGTCTTGACCTAAACGTCGAAGTTCTTGAAAGATAGAATCTAATGATTGGTTTATGTCAATATCATCGACTTTCTTAAAATAAGGCACAATCGTATCAATACTTTCAATGAATGTATAAATATCCATGTCGTGATGACTTCCTTGTGTCAGTGGAGTCACTAATCCAAATTTTGATGTCAGCATGCATTCGCTCAGTAGCGCAAAACGTATTGTTTCTTCAATGCTTTGTAAAGAAGATAATAATAGAGTGTGAAATGCTTGAGTAACTTCATGAAGTGAATGTTTTCTTGTGATGATGCATTCACGTGCTATTTCCTTACATACCAAGCAAGATCTTTCTTGTATGCCATAATCCATTCTTGAAAGTGGTCGATCCTTTACAAATACATCGATGTCAACACAGCGTCCTAAAGGATGAGTGTTTTCAAGTTGGATTGCGAATTGTTTGAGTGCTAGAGGATCATCTTTAATAATCATGAGCACAAGTGGACCTAACTCGTTGAAGATGAGTTGTTTCTTAAGGATTGTGAAGTGTGTTTCAATCTGTTTTGCAAATGTTAAGACAGTATACGCGCTCCAACCATTTAGTTTCTGCTCACCAGGATAATTAGCTTGAATACTAATAATTGGAAGTTGGTATTGATCATAAAGAGATTGCTTTAAAGAGACGAGTTCTTCTTTAAGTTGAAGATGTCTTTGTAATGAATCTGTTATTTGCTTTGTGTTGTTTGTGTTTTTCATTGTTTAAAAAAACCTAAAACGTCTTGGGTTGGCCCATTCGTTTTAGGTAGTCTTGTTTTGTTCTCAAAATGTGTTCTCTCATCATTTGATTAGCACGTTTACCATCACGGCTATCTAAAGCTAACACGATAGCTTTATGTTCACGATTAGCTTGTTGGTGATCTTCTTTAGAACTACTAACAAGTTCTGCAGGAATTCTATTCCACAAATGATTAATAAGTTCTACATGTTTTGGACTTTGTGCAGCATCCCAAATGATTTGATGAAAAGCTTGGTTCTTTTCTATGAAGTAAGGTGTTCCAGCTAAATCATCCATAGCTTGAGTAAGTTCATGGAGTTGTGTGGTGTTAATATGGTTTATTGCTGCTTTTTGAGCCACTTGGCTTTCAAGTAAAGCTCTTAAGTCATAATGTTCTGACACATCAGAAGCATCAAACTTCTTAACGATTGCCTTTTTACTATTGACTAAGTCTATGAATCCATCCTTTTCAAGCATTTGAAAGGCTTCCCTCACTGGAGTACGTGATACTCCTAACATTGAAGCAATGCTTTCCTGAACAAGTTCGCTATTTGGTGCTAGTTGCCCACTTAAAATGGCAGCTTTGATCTCATGAGCGATTTTTAATCGTGCTGGAATCTGTTGAATCTTTTGCATAGCTCATATCCTCTGTTTATGTATACTGTATACTGTATACAATTTTATTATAGCACCATATATCCTCAATTTGGAAGTAATTATTGCTTCGTTGGATAGTTGTTTAACCTAGTCCATACTTTTCTTCAACATTTTTCTTCTTTGGTAGTCAAAAAAAACACTAACTTCATCAATGATGATTAAGTTAGTGTGTTTGTACATTATTTAATAATTGGATTTCTTCTGCCATTATATGCATAGACAACCACAACACCTATTGTGAATAAGACCGTGAGTAGTCCAATACTACTAATCGCAAGTTGATTAATTGGAGTAGTTGAATATAAACCATATGCCTGCAACATCTCATCAAGCATTCTTTGATACACAATCGGTAAACTAATGCTTGCGATGATTAATCCACTGATCCATACAAATCCAATCTGAGCTACATGCATTTGGTTTAGTGTTCTTGCAGGTAAACCAAGTTGAGTGAGTAGTTTCTGATTAGAGACTTGTTCAAGCTTCATGGTTTTAAAGTAAACTGCAGTCACAATGAGAAGTAGTCCAATAAGCAAACTCACAGCTGTAAGAATGAATGCTAGAGTTTGAGCTTGTGTAACCTTATTCACATCATTTAGAATCGATGTTACTTCATCAAAAGCCATGTATTTTATTCCTTGTGCATCCATGAGTGCTTCTGCTTCTGCTCGTGTGACTCCATCTGCCATATTAAACAAATACATCTCTAGGTATGGAACTGCAACTTCAACCATAAGTTGATCACGATACACATATGCAATCCAACCTTGGTCAATTAAAGTATTCATTGTGCCTTTAATTTGTGCGGCTTGCTCATTATTTAGTTCTGATGCACTAATTGCTGAAATAAATAAGTATCCACGCTCAGCTGATTTTTCCTTTTGGACCATTTCTACTGAGTATATAAAACTGTTAGTTTTCTCCATTTGTTTGCGAGAAGCCATTGTTTCACGAATGTTGTATTTCCATTCCCAGAATTGATTTCTTAAATCTTGAGGTAGAGTGCCTTCAAATGGTTCAACAAAGCCTTCCATGGTAGCCATGAAGAATAAGACAGACGATTTGTAGTAATTGAAGTAATTCTTAGAATAGTGAACATCCACAAAGAGATAGTTTGATAGCTTTTGAATCCATACTTGAGACTCTGCGATAGTTCCTGTAGTCTCAAAGTGACTAAATGGTGCGTCCAACACAATATAATCAAACTTTACACCTAAAGTTTCTTCATTATAGATGTTAGATACTTGATGAGAGATGAGTAAGAACGAAGTCGCACTTGCCATGATGATACCTAATAGGACAATCATGATGCTAGTAAAACTAAGTCGTGACAACATGCCCTTAATTGCGACGTTAACTTTCCAATGTTTCTTAATTGGAAATGCTCTGATCGTATTCTTTCTTTGATTTCTAAGCGAACTATGCGCATAACGCAGTGAGCGAACACTGAGATAACCACTGATTGATACCCAAACCATAAAGGCTACTGCTACAGCTAAACCACTAATCCATAATATTTGTGGTGTTTGATCAATGATTTTTGCAAGTTGACGGTTTGCTTGAATAAATGGATACGCTGAAGCATTAAGTGATAACCAAAGCATTAATCCTAAACCTAACGCAAACACAAATCGGAAGACAAGAATAAGAGACACTCTCACATAAGAATGACCTAAGGTAATAAGTAGACCCAATGTTTTTATATTTTGAAGGAATTGTTGACGGAGTAATACAAGTAGTCCTAAAGCACTAAGTAGTGATAATAACCACAACCCATAACGGGCAATCATGCTATATAATTGCTCATTGGTTGAGAGATAGTCTGCATATTCATAGATTGGATAGAAGGTTATTCCATCTGTATAAGCTCCTAATGAGCGATAAAGATGATTCATAACAATCTTCTCTTTCTCAAGAGAATATTCATCAAATCTTAAGTGATAGGATTTAGAAACACCATTATTGTAGTTAATTCTTGTAGTGATTTCTCCAAAGAATTCAGAAGTTGTTTCTACAGTCTGAACACCAATGAGTTGATCTTCTAAGATTAAAGCCGTTGAAGGATAAGGAAAATCAAAGAGGGGTATCCCTTTAAGTCCATTATCTGGAATGTAAGGGTCATTATAGTTTGGATAATCCACGATAGACACTATTTTAAAGAATTTATCACCTTCAGATGTATTAAGAACTAAAGTATGAGAAAAAGGATCAATCCCTTTTGATCTAAGCTCACTTGCATAACTTTGTACAATTGCAGCTTCATCAATGTCTATTTCACTTAAAGGTTTACCTTCAAGAAGTGGTAATGAATCAACAAGGGTTGGTGTTAATACTTCATATAGAATATCAAAATTGTTTTTACGAGTATTAAAGATCATTGTAGTCTCATAATTAACTCGATAATCTTCTTCTGCCCCAAGATTGTAACGCTCTATGGCTTGTTCGAGGTAGTTGATAATGCGAATGTCATGAACATGAATCATAATTTGAGGGCTATTGGTACTAATTACTTTATCTACCATAGTTTGGTGTTTAAGTTGATGAGTCATTAATACTTGAGTGCTTAAAAGAAGCATCACCACCATAAGTGATACCATTCCAATAAGACCCCATTGTTTTCTTAGAAAAGCTTTAAACATCATCATAGAATATCCCGTGCAAGTTCTAGTAGTCGTTCATGATTTTCATGTCTTGTTCCTGATAAGCACTCATCCACACTAAATGTTCCATCTTGAAGAAGTAGAAAACGATTACCATACGATGCAATCTTAAGAGAGTGGGTAACCATGACAATGGTTTGACCTTGCTCATTAAGGGTTGTAAAGATATCCATGACTTCTTTCGCAAACATTGGGTTTAAAGCTGCGGTAGGCTCATCTGCGAACAATATTGCGGGTTTATTCATGAGTGCACGGGCAATCGCACAACGTTGACGCTCACCTGTAGATACTTGAGATGGAAACTTATCCATAACATGATCCACTCTCATCGAAACCATAAGTTCTTTGGCTTGTTGTTTCACATCATTGTGATGTTCTAAGGATGCCATCATGACATTTTCAAACATAGTTAACGTATCAATCATGACATTTTCTTGAAATACAAAAGATACATCATTCATTCTAAATGATTGGATTTGGGAGAATGATGCTTTTACCATATCCTTGTTGTTGAAACAGACTTGTCCTGAAGAGGGGGTATCTAGAGTTGATATGCAATTTAAGAATGTTGATTTGCCACTGCCACTCTCTCCCATAATCATCACGAAATCTTTTTCTTTAATATCCACATTAACATTTTTTAGTACAGGAAATACTTGTTTGCCACTATTGTAGGACTTTGATAATGATTTAATTTCTAACATACTTCACCTCAGTTCATACCATTATACATGAATTTGGTGTAAATAATCACATAGTTTAGTGAATTGAGATACTTGTTAAATCTTATCGTTTTTTGAGCCAGTGTATTAAGTGATAACTTTTTGATTGGATATTTTTTTGAATTCTTCACTTTTTAAGCCAAAATTAAAAATCTCGCACAAAAAATGTTCATTATATCAGTCTATTTGCACCATTATTTGCTTTCGCAACCAACAGTTGCGCAATTTCAATGATAGAATGGTGGTTCGCAACCAACGTATCGGTTAATATTAATGTAGCTAAGGAGAAAATTTGAAATGACTTTAGGTTTAAAGATTCAAAATTTAAGAAAAAAATCGCAGATGACTCAAGATGAACTCGCTGAGGCTTTAGGGGTATCACGTCAAGCTTTATCGAAATGGGAGAATGATCAATCTAGCCCCGATATAGATAAGATTGTGTTGATGAGCGAAACTTTCTCAGTTACTACTGATTACTTATTAAAAGATCAGTTGCCTCAACAAAGTAACCTACATGTTGACAAGAAGAATCAATCAACATTTAAAGTGTTACCAGTTACGCTCTTAATATCTTCGACTATCATCGTTCTCATCGGTCTCATCATCGCAATCGCAATGCAATATTCTGATTATTATGGTGTTTGGAGTTTTAGAGACGCTGCATTAGGTATTATTATTCAGCTAATGGGTATTGGCTTATATACTTTCTTTCATATTAATCAAAAGTATGATAAATCCTATCAGTTATGGTTTTGGATTATTAACATTTGGTTTGTTTCTTATATACACCACAACTTAATATTCAACTTTTATAGCAGTTTGTCTTATTTATTGTTTCCAAATGCCCGTTATACAAATGCGTACTGGATTAGTGATCTAGCATACCTTGTGATTAATGGTGGCATTTCATTGATCCTATTTCGCTCAATACAGCGTCATAAAAGAGAACTTAAGGATATTGGTCAGTAAACATTCGTTTCTTCAGATATTTGTGATTACTTCTTGTTTCATCTTGAAGTATTAAAAATGTTTAGGTATTATGTATTCAACACCCTCGGGGGGGCAATAATGAAAAAACTATTAACAGTATCCTTATTAACTCTTTCTCTTTTTGCTTGTGCACCATTGAAAAACTATCCTCAGTTAAGTCTTGAAACTAAAAATATTGCAGATACCATGGCAAACTACTTCAACCTTGATACAGAAAACTTTAAGGGTAGTGTTTTCCAAGCGAAAGCGCTGGATATTATCGCAGTTCCTTTCCCACTTGAAAATAGCGAAGTAACTCACTATATAATTGACTTAATTATTGCACCAATCACTGAAATGCCATTTGAAATCAAATCAATTTCTGTAAGACCGGTAAATCAAGATGTTTATGATTATTTCACTCTAATAGACATGACTTCTGGATATGGAAATTTGGATGACTGGAATTTTGTTGCATCAAGACTAACAGACTTTAAGTTCCCTCTTGAAAACAATCGTTTTACTGCTTATCAATACAACGCCACGTTTAATAATCGTGGAATAAGTATGCTAGAGAAACATTCAATGAGTTTACAACTTGTTGAAGAAGGTCTAAAAGAATTTGAAATTGTGATTAAATATAACAATTCTACTGATATTATTAAAGTCTCAAACATCTCTCTAACTAGAATCCAATCGTTAGAGGATGTAGATCCAAACAGAACTGATATTCTAGAACTTATCAATACCGGAAGTACTTCAAGCTTTCTGGCTCCATTTAGATAACTATCAAGATATTAAAAACTGCAGTGTTTAGTCCAGATATAATGGATTTAACACTGCAGTTTTTTTATTGATTAATACTCTTTATCATACTTTCTTCCCAAATAGGATTAGGTTCAATCCCTAGGAGTAAAGATAATGATGACGCAACGTTAGCTAACCCAAAATGACCTTCTTTTAAAGTCACATCCGCTCCATAAACAATGAATGGAACAGGGTTTAATGTGTGTGCTGTCTTCGCTTTCATAACTGATTTATCTTTACTTGGTTCATACATTTCATCAGCATTGCCATGATCTGCCACAACCACAAGAATTCCATTCACTTCATCAACTGCTTTCTTTAAACGACTTAATGCTAAGTCCACAGCTTCAACTGAGATTTGTGTGGATAAGAATGATCCAGTATGTCCAACCATATCTCCATTTGGATAGTTAATTCTTAAGAAATCATACTGTCCTGATCTGATCGCATCAAGCATAATGTCTGTGATTTCTGCTGACTTCATCCAAGGTCTTTCATCAAATGGAACTAAATCCGATTTAACTTCTACGAAAGTTTCTTGAGATTCAGAGAACTTACCTGATTTATTACCATTCCAGAAGTACGTTACATGTCCAAACTTCTGTGTTTCAGAAATCGCAAACATGCGTATTCCATGAGGAAGTAAATGCTCTGTTAATGTATCTTTAATGCGTGGAGGATTCACTAAGAATTTATTAGGGATCTTAAGATCTCCATCGTATTGAAGCATGCCTGCATACTTCACAATAGGCACAAACTTACGATCAAACTTATCAAAATTTGGATCATCAAATGCTTTTGAGATTTCAATAGCACGATCACCTCTAAAGTTAGTGAGTACAACTGCTTCATGATCTAAAATGCGTCCTACAGGAACACCATTTTCAACAATCACAAATGGTTCAATATATTGATCAGAAACATCTTTCTTAGCACGTGTTGATTCAATTGCTTCAGTAGCACTCAAGAAAGCTGGGCCTTCACCTAATACGTGAGTCTTCCAACCAAGTTCAACCATCCCCCATTCTGCTTCATAACGGTCCATGGTGACAAGCATACGCCCTCCACCACTCGCAATACGAGCATCAAAGGATTCATCATTAAGACTTGCACAATGTGCTTCAAGCTTATCAACGTAAATGAGTGCACTCTTAGCAGGTACATCACGGCCATCAAGAAGTGTATGTAAGCGAACACGCTTAACACCTTCTTTTTTAGCTTGAGATACAAGATCTAAGGTATGTTGGATGTTTGAGTGAACATTTCCATCAGAAAGTAATCCAATGAAATGCATAGTAGTGTCTTTAGAGAAGTCTACTAGTTCTTTCCATGTGTCTGATTCAAAGATACTTCCATCTTCAATGGAAGCATTCACAAGTTTTGCTCCTTGTGCATAAATCTGTCCACATCCAAGTGCATTATGTCCTACTTCAGAATTTCCCATGTCATCATCACTAGGAAGTCCTACTGCAGTTCCATGAGCTTTCATAAGAAGAGTCGGGTGTTCATTCATTAAATAGTCTAATGTTGGGGTATATGCTGCCGCAACAGCATTACCAAATGTGTCTGGGGTAATTCCCACACCATCCATAATCACAAATACTAAAGGTCGTAGATTCATCGTTGCTCCTTTTCATTAAAAAACAAGGCTACCCTTGTTTTAATCGTTGTCTGAGGGTTGGGGAAGAAAGAATATTTGTTCGCCTTCTTTACTCAACATATATCCTGCACGGGCATAGTTTTTGACGTATTCAGGATCGACAAGTTTTCCTTTTTGATCTTTTAAAGTTTCGTTTTCATCAATGATTTGCTGATAACGCTCTTTAACACGATCAAGACGTTGACTCATATCCATTGTGGCAATAACTTCATTTGAAACATCCACAAGAAAAAAGACGCTTGTTATAAACATCGCCGCCATAATGACGTTGTAGATTGTTTGTTTGTATTGATCTTTCAGTTTTGTCTTTTTCATAGTCGCCTTCATTATAAACTAATTCACGTGATACTTAAAGATGCATCAATTATTTCTATGAGTTGATCAACCTCATCTTTCTTAGGATGAGTAAGTATCATCCTAATAATGAAGGTAAGTTGCTTTTCTCCAAATGTTACATTGACGACATCTCCAACCTTCACAAGTGAGGAAGGTTTCGCAAGCTTTCCATTAATAATGACTTTATCAAAGTCTGCTAACTTCTTTGCAACACTACGCTTCTTTAATACTCGACTAATTTTTAAGAATTTATCAATGCGCATGAGAAGCCTCCTTTACAATCTTAATGCAATCTATGAGCAGTTTTAACCACTCATCATGTTTTGCTAAGGTTAATGTTATCTTGTTCTTAATATAACTTAGTTTTATGTCAGTTGAAAGGGCATTTATATTCTTAAATAGTGCTACACCATCAATCTTTGATGATAGTTGAGGAGAAAATGCAATCTCTACAGTCGTATTTTTCTCTTTAAATGAGTCGACACTATCATCATGAAGAAGTATTTCTAATCTTTTCTTTTCAAACATGTATGCTACATGGATTGGGTATTGACCATATTGGTCTTGAATAAGTGCTTCATACTCTGTTAAGGCATTGAGTGAGGTGATTGCTTGTAGTGTCTGCACAATATTAATCTTTTCACCATCATGTGTTGCATAGTCTTTAGGAATATAAGCATCAATCGCAACATCAAATACATCTTTAATAACAGCTGCTGGTGATGGACCATTCATTTGCTCAGAAATAGCCTCTTTGAGTAAATCAACGTACATATCCATACCTACGGTGTTAATAAATCCTGATTGTTGATCACCTAATAAGTCTCCAGCTCCTCTTATAGTAAGATCTCGCATTGCAATCTTGTATCCACTACCGAGTTGAGTAAACTCTTTAATAGCTTGTAGGCGTTTGGATGCTATTTCAGTGAGTGCTTTTGTGCCTTCATACATAAGATATGTATAGGCAATTCGATCACTTCGACCAACACGTCCACGGATTTGGTACAGTTGTGATAATCCGAAACGATCTGCTTGATCAATAATCATTGTATTCGCATTAGGAATATCAATACCAGTTTCAATGATGGTGGTACACACTAAAACATTCACTTCATTGCGATTAAAGCGAATCATAACATCTTCAATGTGTTCTTTATCCATCTGACCATGTGCCACCGCAAAGGTTGCGGTAGGGCATAGTCGTGCTAAGTTAGCAGCTACACTATAGATTGTTTCTACTTGGTTATGTAGATAGAATACTTGTCCATGTCTTGAAAGTTCTTTATCAATGATTTCTTTAATTAGTCCAATATTCTTCTTCACAACATATGTTTGAATAGGCATTCTGTTTTTAGGAGGTGTATTAAGCTGTGATAATTGACGAACTCCAATAAGTGACATTTGAAGTGTTCTTGGAATTGGTGTTGCACTTAATGATATGACGTCTACACCGTGTTTGAGTTGTTTAATTCTTTCTTTGTGTTCTACTCCAAATCGTTGTTCTTCATCAATGATTAGTAGTCCTAAATCTTTGAACTTAACATCTTTAGATAATAATCTATGCGTTCCTATAAGGACATCAATGCGATGATGAGATAAATCATCAAGAATCTTCTCAATTTCGGATGCAGTCACAAAACGATTCACAACTTTTATGTTTATCGCAAAGTTTCTAAAGCGATTAACGAGTGTTTTCATATGTTGGAAAGATAGAACTGTAGTAGGGCATAAGAAAGCAACCTGCTTATGGTCTTGAATTGCTTTGAAAGCTGCAATGGCTGCCACTTCAGTTTTACCAAACCCTACATCACCGCATAGTAACCGGTCCATAGGTTTAGGACTTTCCATGTCTCTTTTAATATCAATAACTGTTTGTTTTTGATCATCGGTGAGTTCAAACTCAAAATCACTTTCAAAAAAGACTTGTTCTTCACTATCTATGGAAAATGCATGGCCAATATCTTGTTCACGTAGTTGGTAAAGACCAATTAAATGTTGAGCAATATCACTAACGTTTTGTTTAACCTTATCTTTGGTTTTCTTCCATTCAGAAGAACCTAGTTTATTAATCTTTGGTCGTATTCCATCCATTGCGATAAACTTTCGAATGAGTTGAAACTGTTCAATAGGAATATTTAAGCCACTTTCATCACGGTATTCAATGTATATGAAGTCTTTATGATATCCAAAAACATCTTTGGTAACGATACCTCGATAGATTCCAATTCCATGGTGTTGGTGAACAACATAATCTCCATCATTGAGTTCATCGATAGCTTTAATGGTTTCTGCTTCTTTAAAACGGTTTAGATAGCGTCCTGTAATCGGAGAAGTATTGAATAGTTCCTTAGAACTTACCCATATAACGTTATTGGATTCAAAAACAACACCTTCTTTAAGTTGAATAGGTTTGAATGATAATTCCTTAAACTCAAAGTGATGTTCTTGAATTAACGTTTGGATAACTTCTTCATAATGACTTTCAACCATGAATACTATTTCATGATTTGGATACATTTTTGATAGTGTACTTAAACGATGTTCAAGAATTCCTTGTCCGATATCGAGTGTGTGAATACCAATATAGGTTGAAGAACTGGATTCAAACTCTTTAAAACAATGAAGTGATGTTTTTCTCTCTAAATCAATGTAATCAAGAAGAATATCATGTTTTGATATCCATTCGTCTTGTTGTTGTTTTTCACTTAAAAACTCTGCATTTTCATGAATGTTCTTTTGGATATTCTCAATCACTTGCTCATATGGCGAAACAATGACATGTTGACCTTTAAACATATCAACAAGTGAGGTATTGGGTACTACTACCGCAAACAATGGGTAATCTTTAGGTTTAAACCCATACTCTTTAACTTCTTCAACCCATGAATTCATGGTTTTGAATGTTTTCGAGGACATTGATGTAGTATTAATGAGTCGATCTAGTGCTTTCCAATCATGTTCTGTCATGATTGTCTCACTCGCGAAGTAGACTTCAACTGATTTAATATGTTGAATAGTCTTTTGTGTATGCAAGTCAAAAAGACGAATTGAATCTATTGTATCTCCAAAGAATTCAATACGTACAGGATAGTCTTGATTTAAATCATAAAAGTCTACAATATAACCACGTCTTGCGTAGGTGAGTGGTTGATCTACACGTGTTGTTTTTGTGTATCCTACACGTATAAGATGTGTTTCTAGCGCAAGCATTGATATCTCTTGATTTAGAGATAGATTTAATACACTGTTCTTTAAGATTGTCTTATCAGGTATTTTACGTGTTACTGCACCAACATGGGATATAACCATGAGCGTTTCATTTTGAAGTACTTTTATGAGTGCTTTAATCTTCTCACTTTGGTTTTGAAAAGACATTGCGATTTCTTCAACGCGAAGTGAATCTTCTTGGCTGTAAAGTACAACATCATCATTTAGAAATAGTTGAATACGCTCATAAAGAAGTTGTGCTTGGTAAAGATTTGGCTTAATGATGAGCATTGGTCTTGGATGTTTAATAAAAGAATCAATAAGCATCATAGCTTCTTGCGTTAAATTTAGATGCGAAAAGACTTCTTCGCGTTGAAGAAGTTGTTTTTCTAAAGGTAATGTAAGTCTACTAAATAATGATTTCATCGTTTATTGTAATGGTTCATAGCGGTCACAAAGTCTTTCTTAACTGCCATTAGAGCAGCTTCTTTAGCTTGAGTGATTCCTGTTTTAACGGTTTCAATGTGTTCTTGTTCAAACTTGCCTAAGACGTAATCTGCTGTTTCAATGAGTGAATTCTTACCAATCCCAAAACGAATTCGTGGAACATCTTGAGTTGAAAACAGCTGAAGGATGTTATTAAGGCCTTTTTGTCCTCCAGAGCTTCCGCTTTCACGTAGTCTAATTTTCCCAACAGGTAAATCAAGATCATCACAAATAATAATGATTTCTGATGGAGCTATCTTGAAGTATGATGCTATCGCATATACAGCTTCCCCAGAAAGGTTCATGTAAGTTTGTGGTTTTACAAGATACAATGGGTTTCCTTCATAAGTTACCTGTGCAACACTAGCTTTAAACTTATCTTGAGTACTTTTAACTTCACAAGCCTTGAAAATCTCATCAACGACTAAAAAGCCAATATTATGGCGGGTTGTTTCGTATTTTTTTCCTGGGTTTCCTAACCCAACAATCATCTTAATCGGCATGGTTTTATTATACACTCCTTATAGTGAATAAAAAACTTCCCTTGTTAGGAAAGTTAGTTTTTATTTTTATCAAACATGATTTTGAGACGACGTTTTTGACCATCTCCTTCACTTTCAGTTTTTATATTCTTAACTTTTTGAAGTTCTTGGTGAATCACTTTGCGCTCATCATTAGGCATTGGATCAAGTGTTGCGGAAATACGTGTGCGTACAACTTGTTTCGCAATTCGAGCAGCCATTAGACGAACTTTTTCATAACGATCGACTTTATAGTTGTTAATGTCAACATTAATAATGAAACGACGTTTAAATTCTGAGCTTGTTGAAGAGCGAACAACAGTCACTAGTGATTGTAGTGTTTGTCCTGCTTTACCAATTAATATCGCATTATTGGAAGCATTAATTAAGACTTTAAATACTTCACCTTGACGATCAACACTAATTTCAGCTTCTGAATCAAAATGCGAGAAGAATTTACTTAAATAGGATTGAATAAACAGTGATACATCATTGAGAGCATAGGCTTCAAGTGTTACTTCAGCACCAAATCCTAATATTCCTTTTTTCTCTTCAGTGACATAATACGTTAATTCAGAAACATCTACCTCTTTTTCTTTGGCAGCGTGTGCTAATGCATCGTTTAAGTTTTTCCCTGAGTAACGTTTAATCATACTTATACTCCCACGACTGGTTTGTCGATGTAGTTAACTTGAATGAATAGTGTTTGTGCAACTTGTGCAGCACTACTTACTAACCAATACAATGACATCGCAGTTGGCCAGTTAATTGAAATAAACATAATGAATACAAACATACCAATCATCATACCTTGTTGGCTATTAGCAGGTGCTTTTTTACCATTTCTAATTGCTGTTTGTTTAGCAAGGTATTGTGGTAATAACATTGATCCCAATTGGAATAATCCCATAAGTAAGTAAATAACGAGGTATAAGTATTGTCCACCTAAGATTCCAGTTAATGGAGTAACATTAAGTTCTGCACCTAATAGAACACCATTTAGCACTGCTTCTGAGCGTTGGACAGCTTGCCACATTGCGATAATGACAGGAAATTGTATGAAAGCTACTAAAATTGTTCCAAATGGATTAATTTTATGTTTTGTGTATAGAGCTTGCATTTCTTGTGCTTGCTTCATACGTGACTGTTCGTCTTTTTTACCTTCATATTTCTTTTGGATTGCAGCCATATCTGGTTGTAACACTTGCATCTTTTGTGAAGCAACAGTTGATTTAACTGTAAACCCAAAGGTTAATAGTTTAATCGCAACAGTTGCAACTACAATCGCTAGTGCAACACCAATAACAGGTGTCAAAAAGTTAATGACTTGTGCTAGTGGGAAAACGAAGAATGCTGAGAACCAACTTTCATCTGCAAGAATCTGAGAAAGCTGAGTTGTTGTGCTGATGATCTTATCTGGAAGTACATTTCCATTACCATCAATCACGCGAGTACATCCAGAAATGAATGCAAGTAACCCTGCACTCATAATGAGTTTAGGTCTATTTTTTAGCCAGTTATACATTTATATATTTCTCCTTGGTGGTCGTCACCTTATAGTTTAACTTTATTCAGTAGTTTTTCCAACAATTTTACGTTAACTTCGTAGGGTTTTGTTAGATAACCTTGTCTAATCATCAATATAGCATCATAATTAAGCTCTTCATTAAATAACTCTTGCAACATCATTCGACATTGACGCTTTGCTTTGTTACGTTCTACAGCAGAGCCTAGTTTCTTACTTACACTAATACCAATTCGAGACTGTTCCTTTTTCTTTTGTTTGAAATAAACAACAAAGGATCCATTAGCTACATAGCGTTTATGTTGTAAAATGGATTGAAATTCGATGTTTGATGTTATTCTTCGTTCCTTTTTCATTGCATATTTCGTTATTTATCTAAAAAAAGTCACCCTTTTAAGGTGACTCGTTTTTACGCCGACAAGACCGCTCTGCCTTTAGCACGACGACGGGCTAATACCTTACGACCGCCAACCGTCTTCATACGTGCTCTAAAACCGTGGACCTTTTGGTGTTTTCTTTTGCTCGGTTGATATGTTCTTTTCATGAGAGCCACCTCCACTTTCTTGGTACAATGTAATCAATTGCTTTAATATCATACATAAAACATCCACATAAGTCAAACACACTTCTTAAAATCACTTAATTTTAATTAATTTAGTTACATGTCACTTTAAACGCAATAAGTCATTGCGTTTTGTTTGAAAGAAGGAACTATAATAAAAGTACGTTAAGATCTTTAGATTTATAAGAAAGGAGTCGTTTTCTGATGGGAAAACATTTAACGACTAGAGATCGTGTTATTATTCAATATCAAATAGAATTTAATCCCCATGCAAGTCTACACTCATTATCCATTGATTTGAAACGGTGTGAGTCAACGATCTATCGAGAGATTAAACGAAACGCTCACTCTCTTGGTTCT
>JAGXRX010000009.1 GCA_018335655.1 Erysipelothrix sp. | reverse complement strand
ACATTAATGGCAGCATCCAAGGATTGGGCATCCAGTGATCCAAAGCCTTCATCAATAAAGAGAGTGTTGATTTGATGATTTCCTGCTAGATTTTGCATTAAATCAGAACATCCTAAGGCTAAGCTTAATGCGGCTTTAAAAGATTCACCACCTGATAAAGAGCGAACATCTCTTGGCTTACCTGTTTCATAATCATAGATATCTAAATCAAGACCTGAGAGTCTGCGACTATTTGGCTCATCTTTTAAGACAAAGATATATCGTCCATCAGTAAGGCGAGATAATCGTAAATTACTAAGTTCTAAGATACGTCTGAAGTAGTAGGCTAAGACATAGGTTTCAAGACTTTGTTTCTGAGGATTGTTTCCTTTAGTGACTTGATATAGGGTGTTTAGGTTATTAAGACTTTCAGTGGTAGTAGCTACTCGCTCTTTTTGAGTTTTTAATTTATTCTGAGCAGCAACAATAGCTTTTACTTTTTGATTCATTTCCCCAACAACTTGATTTTGAAGATTCACTTTACCACTTAATTCATCAATTTCTTTTTGTAGTGGATCAGTTTCAATCTTTGGATTCATATCACATTTTTTTTGTAGCTCATTCACCATACTTTGAGTCTGATTGAGGGTTAATGTGAAGGTTTGAATCTTAGAGGAAAGGGCTTGTTGATGAGGAAGTGGGAGATAGGATTTTTGCTGGGTCTCAATGGATGAGAAACCATGGTCTATAAGAAGTTGATTGAGTTGTAAACTCAATTGTTCTTGTTTGTGTTCAACTTCTTTGAGCTGCTCATGTGTTGAAGATAAAGCTCCTTCTTTTTGATTTAACTTATTGTGAGCTAATTGAAGTTGATCAAGAGTTTCCTTAAACTTGGCTTCATAGATAGTAATGGATTGAGACAGTGAATATAGTTCATCTTGATAAGTTAACACATCCACATCTTTTGGTAGATTAGCCTGTTTAAGTTTGAACTCACTTTCAAATACCGCAATCTGCTTTTCACTTTGGGCAGCATCTTGAGATGTAGACTCAAGTTGTAGTTGAAGTTCACTAAGTCTTTCTTTAAGTGTTTTAAACTCAGCTTGCTTTGACTCAAATTGTGAGAGTTTCGCTTTGGTTAGTTTGAATTGTTCTTGTGACTTATTGAGTTCTTGAGTGTCACGTTGTTTGTCTTCATTGGTTTTTGCATGTAAAGCAGAAACCTCAGAGGATTCAATCTTTAATTGTTTAGATAGATGGGCAATCTTGTATTGAAGTAGATTTTGATCTTGAATTTTTAGTTGAATATTTCGACTTAAAGTTTCAAGTTCACCTTGAATCACTTTTAACTGTTCTTGATTGATAGATTCATGAATTGGTTGAGCTAATTGTGGATGGTGAATGGATCCACAGACAGGACATGGGTCATTTTCCTTAAGTTCTTGAGCTAGATAATAGGCACGATCTTTTAGGAAAGCTTGATTGAGGATTTCAATTTTAGATTTCTTAGTTTCATATTCATCTTGCAGTTTGATGAGTTCATCGCTGATGGGTGTAAGTGTCTTTAGTGCGTTCTCAAGATCTGCACAATATGTAAGTTTATCTTCATTCTCTTTAAGTGAGTGTTGAAGTTTATCAACAAGTGATGATAAACGAATTTCTTCTTTTTCTAAATGAGATAACTCAGAAAGATCTTTTTCTAAACTATCATGTTTGATTTGTGTGTCTTTACGTTTCTGTGTTAATTCATTAAGTTGAGATTGAGCTTTATTTAATAAATCTTGTTGTGTAATGAGAGAATCTTTGATGTGTTCAAGCTCTTTGAAAAGATGGATTGAACCTTCTAATGCATCTTTTCTCCTCTTTAATCCTTCAATGCGAGTTTGATCCTCTAGGAGTGTGCTTTGAGTTTCCTTAAGTGAGTCTACAAGTTGTTGAATAGAAACAATTTCATTTTGAATAGAATCAATCTTTGCTTTTTGATCTTCGATATCCTTCGAATTTCGAACAAATTCAAGACGTGTAGGTTCAACAAGAGCAGCTTCTTCTGCTCGTTTTAAAACTACTTTATCTTGTTCAATGAGAGGTTGTTGATTAAGTAAGTTATTGAGTTTTTGATTTTCTTCTTCAAGTCGTTGGTGATTTAGATTAACTTCTTTAGCATGCACCATCTTAACACTTAGTTCTTTAGATTGAATCTCAAGTTGACTGAGTTCATTTTGTTTGAACTTAATCTCTTCTTTCATCTCATCAAGAGACTCTTGAATGACAATTAATATTGGATCCATATTTTCTAAAATGACAGGATTAAATGATTCTAAAAATGGATGGTTGGTTTTAATACTGTCGAAGGTACTTGTTAATGAAGTTAGTTCTTGTTCAAGTGAATTTTTGGTTGTTTTAAATCTTTCGTATAGTAGATTCTCTAATGTGCTATAGATATGAGTGGAGAAGATGCTTCTAAAAATCTTAGATTTTTCTGCACTATCCGCAAACAATAATCGAGTGAATTCCCCTTGGGCAATCATGACTACTTGTTTGAACTGATGAACATCAAGTCCTAACAAAGACTTAATGGCTTGTTCCACCTCTTTAACACCCACAATGACATCTTGATGAGGACCAAAAAGGGTTACTTCATGAAGAAGAGGTGTTTTACGTGTTGAGACTTTATATGATGGTGTACGACGAATCCGATATAGCTTTCCTTGAAGTTCAAAAATTAACTCAACATAGGTTGGTGTTTGATCACCCACCAAATCACTACGAAAGTTACGCTCATCACGCACACTTCCACTGCTTTTACCATACAAAGCGAAAGTCATCGCATCAAACAACGTTGTCTTACCTGCACCAGTTGGACCTGTAATGAGAAACAGTCCATCTTTCATAAAGCGAGTAAAGTCAATGATGGTTTCTTCTTTATAAGGTCCAAAACCTTGAAGTTTAAGTTGGATTGGTTTCATCATTCATCTCCCTTGCGACTTCAAATAGTTCATTCAATATCTTTCGCTGTGATTCATTTAAAGACATGTCTTTCATGTCCTTAAAGAATTGTTCAAACACTTCCAATTCACTGAGTTGAAGAGTGGATTGTGTGAGTGAGGATTGAGTATTAAGTAATGGTTGAGTATCTTTGGTGTATCTAAACTTCAAAGCATTTGGAAAGACTTCTTTGATATGAATCATGGCATCTGTGATTTCACTCTCATCGGTGCAATACACCATGACATAATCTTCACTGGACGACATGGATAATAGTTCACTCATGCTTCCTTGAATGATTCTTAAGTCTCTGAGTGGAATGAGTGGAATATGTTGTGTTCCAACATTATCTTTACTTAACTTTACAATCGTAAATCCTTTGTGTTGAGTCACTTCATTTTCAGAATATTTAAGGATTGATCCACTGTATCGAATATGATCTGCTCCTACACGTTGTGGAGCGTGTAGATGACCAAGAGCGACATAGTTAAAGGACGAAACATGCTCATAGGAAATATGATAAGAACCACCAACGGATAATGGAAGTTCTGAATCTGATTCGATGCTTTGAGTTAAACCCACAAGAAATTGGTGAGTGATTAAGATATGACGAGCATTGGGGTCATAGTTTTGAAAGGAGAGATATACTTTCATAGCCTCATCAAAACTTAAAGTTTCTTCAAGTTCAAACATAACTTGAATTTGTGCAGGTTTAAAGTAAGGAAGACAATGGAAAACGACTTTTCCATATTCATCTTCCATCTCAATCTTGGCCATGGTTGGTTTGAGTACACCTTCAATACGAATGAGATGTTCATTCATTAAAGAAGAACCAAAATGAAGACGATCACCTGAATCATGATTTCCAGAGATGAGAATCACTTGAATCTGATAATCAAAGATAGCTTTCTCTAAGACTTCATTTAAAACCTTAATGGCTTCAACACTAGGAATTGAGCGATCATAAATATCACCAGCCACAATACACAATTTGATGCCTTCTTG
>JAGXRX010000008.1 GCA_018335655.1 Erysipelothrix sp. | reverse complement strand
AAAATTGGTGACATCAGCATTTTGTGCAACTCTTCTTACTAGTGCATCATAATCAAGAAAATCGGACATTCTCTCAGCTCTAAGCATGAAAATGTTGTATCGATCAGTTGGAAAACTAAGGCGATGAGCACCATTTACAGAAATAAGAACCCCTGTATTTAATGATAATGTGTTGTATGAATCTTCATCAAAATAAAAGTTTCCTTCATATTTAAAAGGCACATCATTAAAATAAATCACATCACCTTCAGCAAATTCTGCAGTGTTGTCTCCATGGATATAAAAACTTAAACCATTGATGAAATCACTAGAAAGTGTTATTGGCAAATTGAAATTCTGAAGGACTTCATCATCATGATAACTAATAGCTTGTCTGCCCATTTCATTATCAGAACGAATGTATGAAACATATTTTACACTAAAAGGAATCAAGTGTTTTGTTTTCGGATGATTTAACAGTGACTCCAAATCACCTTTTTCCCATTCATTCATGTATGATGTAAATGGATTTGGTTCACTCGTAAATCCTCCCATTGACCCATTTACGATGTAGTACATACTGTGTTCCCAATCGATTCTCATTCTTTGTAAAAGTGGGAGTTCTATTTCATTCAAGTGGGTGTTAAGTGGAGTAACCAAATAGATTGTTGCAAAGCATACAATCATCACTAATAAAACTTGAATACCTTTCATTAATCGAGTTTGAATTAACCAGATCTTTTCTGATATCAAAGCAAAAAGATTAAGTGCAATGATTATCCATAGTGTCATTTCTGATGCATAAACTAGATTCTTATTGTATATATCGAATCGCACTTGATCTATTGAATTAAAGACATATTTCAAAATAGTAGGGGTAATGTTATAGAACAACCACGAAGCGAGAACGAATAGTATAATTTGAGGGATGTAATAAAATAGAATTCCTAAATTATTAACACCAAGCTGTGAGAGGATATCAAATCGCTTCTTGTAAAACTGCACATTATTTTTGAATACGACAAGTAATACAACGATTGATGCTACTAACAATAATTGGGTTAACTTAAATGATTGAACATGCATATCAATATCTTCACTTGTTCGATCACTAAAAGCACTTCCATTAGTATCTATATATGGAAAACCATAAGTATTCACACCAATGTAGTCACTGACATTGTAAAATGGTGTTAGTTTCTTTGCTTTTCCAAAGAAGACTTTGTTACTGGACACTAATCCTGTAGTGATGATCGTAGGATAATTAACATAATTGATTCTAATCCAATCTTCATTGTATGGATAAATGATTCCTACAAGCGTGAACTCTTTATTATCTATCGTAATAACTTGATTCAAGTCATAGGATAATCCAAGATCATTGATGACATTTAATGTCACAATGACTTCATTCTCACTTTTTGGTTCGCGACCTTTATAGTATTCAAAGTTTGACAACTCAAACATCGTTTTGTCAAAACTTCCAAATAAGTCAGAGACTCGATAATAGGTTCCAACAGCATCAAAAGTTGAAGATCTGCTTTCTTCAAAAAAGGCATGGGTCCATGATCCATAGATGAGTTCGAGTTGTAGGTCTTTAGAAGCTCTGTTTGTATATATTAGCGCATTAGCAAAGACTATGACAGTAATCAATAGAGAGATAAGTCCAAGTGTTATGAATGTTCTTTTTTTATTATTAAATATCGCTTGAATTCCTAATTTAGTTTCAAACATGGTTCCACCCTTTTTAAAACCTTAGCATAGAACTTATTCTTATTCAATACGAGAAATGAATAGATAATATTTAAGCATAGTATATGACAAATATTTTCTGTAAAACGATACAATAGCAGTTGGTTGTGTTTCATTGAATTTTGTTGAAAGTTATTCTATTGTGTGACTAATTCATGTAAAATGTAAATAACTTATCAAAGAATTTTTACTGAATAAATTAAAATCAAAAAAGGGGGGTAGTATATGAAATATAGGATTGTTTTACTTATTATATTAGTTGTATTCACAGGATGCTCAAAAAAAGAGAACCCTATAGAAGAACCAAAGAGTGATTTTGAAACTGTTTTGTTAAATAATGACACATTGCAAATCACCAAGTACATTGGTGAAAGTACTTTTGTGGTGATTCCAGATCAAATAAACGGTAAGAGAGTGACTGAAATAGGAGATAAAGCATTTGCTAATCTAACAATTGAAGAAATCACTTTTCCTTCAACAATAAAAAAGGTGGGAGACAATACATTCTTAAACACTCCTACATTGAAACGAATCATCATTTTTGGTGATTCTCCATTTTACGTAGAATCATTTGCACTTGATGAAAGACAAAGTGATCCATCGACTGGTTATTTTGAAATAAACTGCACATTCGCATTTTATGCTAGATTGCAAGAGTTCAGGCACCTTTATGAAGCTGATCCAATGAACAAATTTGCACAAGATGATTTAGCAAGGTTTGGCGAAAAATGGTTATCTTATCTTGATTTGATTAAATACTCTTAGTATCAAATGGTTTTACATGAATACTCATATTTATTGAGTTGAATAACAATTGAAAGAGGATGCTAAATGAAAAAGCTTGATAGAAGAAAAATGATAGTGAATGTGGCTATGGTATTAGGAATTTCAGGTTATTTCTATATCATGGTATTTATGAAGCCTGGGATGATTGAAGTTTTAGCACTGATGATAACTAGTTTTATTATGAGTGTTTCATCAGGTTTTTTATTTAATGAAGATTTCAAAGGAATCAACATATCAGAAGGTATTAGAAAAAGATTTAATGAAATTCTAATTGCTATACATACTCTTACTCCTTTTTTAATAACTCTTTCATTATTTTACCGTATGAATCGTTGATTATTAATTGGTGAGGCAAAATCTTTCAACAAAATTTCTTAGCTAGATAAACTTAATTACAAACTTCAGAACGTTTCTGAAGTCTTTTTTATGAAGTAAACAAAAAATCACTCAAAGTGATTCTCGTTAATAATCGTTAATCTTAGTTAATGATGACTCAATGATTGCTAATAGTATATCAATTCTCTTTAAAAAGTGATCAATCATCGTTAAACACAATGCATGGTGCCCGAGGACGGAGGGCAATCACTATTACAAAAAAATACCATAGATTTCCATAAAGTGCCTTAAATGCTTGGATTTTGATTGATATCTAACCTAATGTTACCATATATTGCCGAAAAGTTTCATAGTTTTTGATAAATTCGAGGCAATTTTGAGGCAATCCATATTGCAAGATTTATGAGGCATCACAATTGAATCAAGTATTTGATTATCAGAAATGATAAATAATAAAAAGCAAGAGTATGATATTGAAGGGTTAATATAATCAAGAATATTCTTGGTCCGAGTTGACGCTTTGTGGAATAATGAATTTTGATTATCTATATTTTCCAATCTATTAAAAACTACATTCATACTAGAGATACTTCTGTAAACGAAGTATTCTAATGATTAAATCTGAATTCGTATGGACCCATTATAGGAAACCCATCATCTTGCATTGAAGTGTATAAAAGACACTTTTGGAGAAAAATGAAAAACCATGAGAAATCATATGCTCTCATGGCCTTAGTTGCGCTTAGCTATTAGGATTACTACTATTTGCTGCTTTTAGTTTTCTTAACAACGACAGCTCATACCCATAAAGAAGAATATTGGCTGTTCCGGATATAATGAAAATCGTTGCTTGAATATGCATAGGATTGAGAAGTACACCAATAATAAAGAACTTTAAAGCAGCGATTAATTGCAAAGTGAATATATTTCTTTTCATTAGGGTGATGGACTCCATTGAATTTCAGTTTTTTCAGTCGTTGTTAACCATTGATTTGTAATTTGAGTACCATTTCTTGATACTATTGAATTACAGTTCCAATCTTTGACAGCTCTAAATGAACCATATCTGTTTTTCATGAAACTTATATTAACACATTTATTGTTTGTTGAACGCTGTGCGATTTCACTGAAAAAACTAACTGTTAGTAAATCTTTGAAACCAAGAACGACTGCAATGTATGGTCCGAAATATTTAATCCCAGCCAATGCAGAGTAAACTAACCAATTTAGAGAGAAGTTAAATGTGTTAGTTTGACTCTGAGCAATAAAAAGGTTTGCACGGTTTGGAGTAAAAAAATAAGAAGTTGTTTCTTGAAAAAACTGGGTTGTACTTACGGTGTGATAGGAAACGGCAGTGAACATTCCGGTTGGTTTAGTTGGTTTATAAACAATAACTTCTTGAATTCCAGAAGAAGTTTTGTAGTTAGATGTTCTATCATACAAATCAAATGAGCTAAGTGAAACCTTACCATTAATATCCAAATCTTTCTTCCGTACAATTTGATCATTATAAACTAAAATAATTGTATCATCGCTTAATGAATAGAAATCACTCAAATTGTTAGGAGTAAAATGAATTAACTGTTCTGAATCCAAACTTTTTGAGATTGCATTTGCAACATCATATGCATTTACATTTCCTGTTGCATAATTTATCGCAAAAATAATCATTAAAAACACTATTGTAATACGTTTAAAAGTCATCATATCCCCCCTTTTTTTTATAGTGTAACATAAAAAAAACGCTTTGATAAGGTATGAATCTCTTAGTGTTAAACTGTACTATGTACATCGATTTAATCAAGATATGAACTAGATATCTGATAATAATGAAGCTACTAAGCTAATATTTTTCTTGTTTAACTTGAGCCGTGTTTAATAACAAATAAAAAATCACATCATCATGTGATTCTCATTAATCATCGTTAATCTTAGTTAATCATGATTCAATGATCTTTAATAGTATGCCAATATTCATTAATGAGTGATCAATCATCGTTAAACACAATGCATGGTGCCCGAGGACGGAGAGCAATCACTATTACCAAAAGATACCATAGTTTTCCAAAAAGTGCCTTAAATGCTTGGATTTTGATTGATGTCTAACCTAATGTTACCATAAATTACCAATAAGATTCAGAGTTTTTGCTAAATTCGAGGCAATTTTGAGGCAATCGCGATTTCTATCAAATTGCTCAAACTTCTTCAAAGCATATGAGTTTAGACATTAATCAGAATCATTGAATGTGAGAACATACTAAAAAACGTTATTCATTGGAAGTTTTCTATGACTTTTAAGTTATATGAGCATCTCTATAATCTTTTATGTATTAATGCCGAAATATCAAAATCATTAGGATAAATACAAATCAAACAATCAAATTAGATATAAAGATACTTCTTTTGTCATTCAAATCAGTAGTATAAAATCGTCGGTTTAGACGATATATCAATGTATTCAACCATTGAAATATGTTAGGCAACTTCGTCGTTGAAATATCTGATAAAATCTACAGATTTCTGTTGACAAAGCCTCTATTTGAGGTGTTATTATGATATTAACCATACGGGGGAAACAGTATGAAACATCATTCAAGATGTGTTGTAGCAACGATGATTACAGCGTTGTTTTTTTTCATCATTCAATCCAAGAGTCTTGGCTATGGACTCAACCATAGAAACACAGCCAATCGAGGTTGCATTTGAAAGTATACAAACTGATAAACCAATTGAAGAAACCCTCATTCAGGAAAATGAAGACAAGCGAGAAGCCAATGTTAAACACTTCTTAACCGATCAATTCCGCTATGTTGCCATGGTTTATCCACTCAGTGTCCATTATTGGAAACTCGGTTGCGTTTGGGTACGACGCCAACAATAATGCCTCGACCTTCATCGACACCGTCAATGGCACGACCTACACGACGTCTTACACCTACGACAAAGACAACCGCCCGACCTTAGTGACTTCACCTAAAGCCAATACAACTGAATACGTCTATGATGTGTTGGGAAGACTAACCTTCAAGAAGTGGAAGGTTGGAGCGATGGAATATTCGACCTCTTTCACCTACAAGAATCATCCCACCGATACCAGCTTAACCAGCACTCAAGTCGTGAGTGTCCAAAATGGATCCAGTCCTTCGATTGCTTACGTGTATGACGCCAATGGCAACATCACCTCTATCACTGAGGGAACAAACACGATACAATATGTGTATAACGAACTCAACGAGGTGGTAAGGGAAAACAACCAACGCGACCACAAATCCTTTGTTTATCATTATGATTTAGGTGGTAATCTTCTCAGTAAAGTGGAGTATGCCTATACTACTGCGACCTTAGGGACACCGATTAGTACGATTTCCTACGTCTATACTAATACCAACTGGAAAGATCAACTAACCTCCTTTAATGGGAAAGTCATCACTTATGATGCGATTGGTAATCCTCTCACCTATGATGGGACCACCTATAGTTGGCAAGGTCGACAATTAGTATCTAGTTCTAAAGCTGGACTCAATATTAACTACATCTACAATGATGCAGGAATACGTACATCCAAGAGTGTGAATGGAGTCACTACCTCCTATCGTCTATCCGGTGATAAAGTGACCTTTGAGCAAACCGGGTCGGATACAATCTATT
>JAGXRX010000007.1 GCA_018335655.1 Erysipelothrix sp. | reverse complement strand
AGTTATTCTAGAAAAGGTAATCCTTGGGATAATGCACCGATTGAATCATTTCATGCGTTGATTAAACGAGAGTGGTTAAGTAGAATCAAGTTTAGAAATATTAATGAAGTGCGAAGAGCGGTGTTTGAGTATATTGAAATCTTTTATAACAATCAAAGAATTCATGGATCGATCAACTACTTATCACCAAAGCAGTTTGAAGAGATGTACTATAAGTCAAAGCAGCTCCTACTCTATGTTTAAACTGTCCGATTTCTTGACATAGTACCATTTTATAATGTTTGATTTATTTAAGATATTAAATACTTTTAAGAAAATAACTCAATATAATAATGCTAAAACTGAGTTCTCTTCATTACATACAATTGATGTCTATATGTGTATATTTCATTGCATAACCATTTCAATCAATTTACTACATTTCAATCTACCGAATTTCAATTAAAGGTATTTGTTCTATGTTTAAATATCCATATTAGTTGCTCTTCTACGCACTTTATTCACTAATAATTCAGTTGAGCCCTTTTAATCTATATTTTTTGATACCAATTTTGATTGTTGAAACTTTAAATGATTAATGAAATGAAATACTTAGCTACATTCATAAAACAATGATGAAATGTAATGAATTCCATCATAATTTTTTAAATCTAAGTGCTTTGTTTCTTTTGCTCATTTCATGTCAATACTATGTTCATTTTTCAAATGAACATGACAAACCAATTAAATTATAATTAAAAATTCATTATTGTAGGTCTTGCTTGTACACTAATCCAATTTCAGTTCGAATTCGATCCAAAGTTTCCATAAGTTCTATCGTAAACTGGTGTGAAACAAGGTCATGTTGGAGTAGCCCAGCATTAACTGCAACTGCTAATGCTTGAGCTTCATAATTATATCCACTCTTTGAAGACTCATCACTTATAAACTTTTCAACTTTATCTTCAAAATAGCATGTTGCTTCATCAGCCATCCAAAACAAAGGCACTACAATTTTTCCTTTTTCTCCATAAATCACCAAATCATTGATCAGGTTTACTTCAATGGATGCCGCCAATAAAGCAAATATTCCATTTGGATACTTAAAATGGATAAATGTTGAACCATCAACACCTGTATCTGTAAAACTTGCTTGTGCACTGATATATTCAGGAGTGCTTTTAGCTAAAACATTCGCCATGAGCACAGGATATATTCCAACATCCAGTAGTGCACCCCCTCCTAAGTCAGGATTTAAAAGTCTTCCTTGAGGATCATTATTACCACTAAAACCAAAATTCGCTTGGATCACTTTAACTTCACCAATTCTATCTTCCTGTATCCATTCAAAGACTTTTTGAATCGAAGGTAGAAATAAAGTCCATAATGCTTCCATTACAAAGCGTTTCTGCTCTAGTGCAACTGCAATCACTCGCTTTGCCTCATTTGCATTCATTGCAAATGGTTTTTCACACAAGACATGTTTCCCTGCTATTAATGCTTTTATTGAAACTTCTGCATGAAGTGTGTGAGGTGTTGATACATACACTGCTTCAATTTCTGGATCATTAAAAAAAGCATCTTCATCATTGTAGTAGCGCTCAATATTATATTTTTCGCAAAATGTACGACCTTTCTGTTCATTTCGTGCATAAGCAGCTACAATCACTGCACCATTCACCTTTTTTAAATCATTCGCGAAACCTTGCGCAATGGCTCCTGTTGCGTATACTCCCCATTTCATCGTTTCTACCTCCTTTTTTACTTTTTGTAATTCTTTAGTTGTATTAATAATACCCCAATTATTACGCTCTTTCTTATAAATATAAAAAGATCTATTCCTTTCTTCATTATTTCTTAGTATAGAAATAATTCAGCAATCAAATAGATCTGTCTTAATCATCGATTTTCACTCGCTGACAATGAAACTTATAAGAAAACATTCACCTTAAAATAAAAGGAGATGACTCACTTTAGATGATCATCTCCTACTCTTAGATTAAACCAAATTTAATAGACACCAATATTTATGATACAAGTTAATCCTCAATACCATACTCATTAGCTAAGTATTCGCTATATGTTGTTCTTTTATCGACAATAGTTCCATCATCTTTGATTTCAATAATACGATTTGCAATGGTTTCCACAAACTGTCGGTCTTTACAGACAAAGATTAATTCACCTTTATAGGTTGTTAATGAGTTATTTAAAGCTTGTATTGATTCTAAATCTAAGTGATTTGTTGGATCATCAAGAATTAATAAGTTAGGACCTTCCAACATTGATTTAGACAGCATACAACGTGCTTTTTCACCTCCAGATAGAACTTTTACTGACTTCAGTGGTTCATCTCCACTAAACAACATACGTCCTAAAAACCCACGTATGTAGGCTAGATCATCGATTAGAGTATAGTTAGATAACCACTCTAAAATCGATTGAGAACTCATAAAGAACTCACGATTATCACGTGGTATATATGATTTCCTTACTGCTTGTCCAAGTGAAACAGTCCCACTATCAGGCTTAATTTTTCCTTCAATGATATCCAAAAGTAAAGTAGTTTTTAAAGGATCACCCATAATTAATACTTTATCTCCCTGCATCAATGAAAAGGAAACATTTTTTAAACTTGCTGCATCAGTTTTCTTAGAAACCTGTTCAATAAAAATAATAGATTTTCCTGATTCTCTTTCAGGTTTAAACTCAACATACGGATATTTTCTACCACTTGGTTTTAAATCATCCAACTCAATTTTATCAAGCGTTTTTTTACGTGAAGTCGCTTGTTTTGACTTTGAGGCATTTGCAGAGAATCGAGCAATAAACTCTTCTAACTCTTTGATTTTATCTTCTTTCTTCTTATTACCTTCTCTTAACTGCCGTGATAAAAGTTGACTCGATTCATACCAAAAATCATAATTACCTGCAAATATTTTAATACTACCAAAGTCCACATCCGCGATATGTGTACATACTTTATTCAAAAAGTGTCTGTCATGGCTAACTATAATCACCGTATTCTTATAGTTGATTAAAAACTCTTCCAACCAAGCTATCGCTTTAACATCAAGGTTATTAGTTGGTTCATCTAAAAGAAGCGTATTAGGTTGTCCAAACAAGGACTGAGCAAGTAAAACCTTAACTTTCTCACTCCCGGTTAATTCACTCATAAGTGAGTAATGTAAATCAACAGGGACTCCTAAACCACTTAACAGTGTCGCTGCATCACTTTCAGCATTCCAACCATCCATCTCTGCGAATCTACCTTCAAGGTCACCCGCTAAAATTCCATCTGCCTCATTAAAATCCGCTTTAGCATAGAGCTTGTCTTTAGCATCCATAATCTTATAGAGTGCTTCATGACCCATCATCACTGTATTTAGAACTGTAAATTCATCATAAGCAAATTGATCTTGCTTCAACATATATAATGTTTCGTTTTCAGGAATAACCACCTGACCTGAATCAGGTTCTAAATCCTTACTAAGTATTCTTAAAAAAGTAGATTTACCAGCCCCATTGGCACCAATTAATCCATAACAATTCCCATCTGTAAATTTCAAATTAACATGTTCATAAAGAACACGAGAATCAAATTGCATCGTTATATCTCTTACTTCAATCATTTAAGCACTCCTTTTGACATTTGATTAGTATAACATAAACAAACTAAACTTTATAAAAACTTTTTGTTGTATTAAAGTAATCCGTAATTATTCAAGAAAATCATTTTGGTTTGATCACTTTATGAATGTTTCAAACATTCAGAAAAAAAGAGCATTAGTTTATTGGATTTAAAACTATAGCTCTGATTTCTAGTTTTATTTGATATAGACTTTCTTAAACTACTCCCACTCTATGGTTGCGGGTGGTTTAGACGTAATATCATACGTGACTCGATTCACTCCAGCCACTTCATTCACAATACGATTAGATACTTGAAGTAAACAATCCATTGGTATATGAGCAACATCCGCGCTCATTCCATCAAGGGATGTAATCGCACGAAGGGATACCATGACTCCATATGTTCTTTGATCTCCCATGACACCAACACTGCGAACATTGGTATTCACACTGAAAGATTGCCAAATTTTATCGTATAGATCAAAGGCAATAAGTTCTTCTTTAAAGATCCTATCACTTTCTCTTACAATTCGAACACTCTCTTCATTCACCTCTCCCATAACACGAATGGATAATCCAGGTCCTGGAAATGGTTGGCGATAGACAAGTTCATATGGAAGTCCAAGCTCAAGTCCAACTTGTCTTGCTTCATCTTTGAAAAGTGTTTTTAAAGGTTCAATGACTTTAAATTTCATATCTTCTGGAAGTCCACCAACATTATGATGTGACTTAATAGTTTGAGCTGTCTTTGTACCAGATTCAATGACATCGGTATATAAAGTTCCTTGCGCAAGAAACGCAAAATCACCTAACTTTGCTGATTCTTCTTCAAAGACACGAATAAACATGTTTCCAATAACCTTACGTTTTTGCTCAGGTTCAATAACTCCTTTTAAAGCATCAAAGAAACGCTTCTTAGCATTAATCATCACAAGATTAAACCCACGCTCATCAATAAATGTTTTCTTAATCCATGCACCTTCTTCATGACGCATACATCCATGATCAATAAACATGAACGTACATTGATCACCGATTGCTTTATGAAGTAAGGTTGCAGTCACTGAGGAGTCAACTCCTCCAGACAGTGCACACAATACTTTCTTATCTTTTACTTCGTCTCGTATACGTGCTACTTCTTCTTCAATAAAGTCTTGAGCACGCCATAATTGACTGACCTTAGCTATCTCAAACACAAAGTTTTTTAGTAATACTAATCCTTCAAGAGTATGAGTCACTTCAGGATGAAACTGTACCCCATACCAAGGTTTAGTTTCATGTTCAATGAGAGCAAACGGTGTATTATAACTATAAGCTTTTGCCTTAAATCCAGGTGCTAAAACACTTACATGATCTCCATGAGACATCCACACTTGAGTTCCTAAACTCATACCTTGAGTAAGTCGTGATGATTCAATTAATGTCATCGCAGTCTTACCATATTCCTTACTATGTCCAGCTTTAACAACTCCACCTTGTTGGAATGTCATCATTTGCATACCATAGCAAATACCAAGGATTGGTAAGCCACTTTCATATACAACGGGATCAATCATCATGGCACCTTTTTCATAAACAGAATGAGGTCCACCTGAAAAGATAATCCCTTTCACATCACTATCTTCTAAGTGAGACGCAATATTTTCATGATCAATGAGTTCGCACTTCACACCCATCTCAATAATACGACGTGCAATTAAACGGTTGGTTTGACTTCCAAAGTCACAGACTAATATTTTATCGGCCACGGTAATTTGGAGCCTCCTTTGCGATTAAAACATCGTGAGGATGTGATTCTACAAGTCCAGCATTCGTAATACGGACAAACTGTGCTTTCTCTTTTAACTCACTTAAATCAGCACAACCACAATATCCCATACCAGAGCGAAGTCCACCCATCATTTGATAAATAACGTCACTTACAGGACCTTTTGCAGGGACAAGTGATTCGACTCCTTCTGGAACTAATTTATTTAAATCCTTAACACCACCTTGAAAGTAGCGATCACTACTTCCCTTTTTCATAGCTTTAAGTGAGCCCATACCTACATAGCTCTTCATGAGTTTCTCACCCACTTGAATGAACTCACCAGGTGTTTCATCACAACCTGCAAGAAGTGAACCTAACATCACAGCATCAGCTCCAGCTCCAATGGCTTTCACAATATCTCCAGAGTATTTAATTCCACCATCCGCAATAACTTTAACACCACTTCCTTTTAATGCTTCGACTACATTCATGACAGCACTTAGTTGAGGAACCCCAACCCCTGCTACTACGCGTGTTGTGCAAATAGAACCTGGACCAACACCTACCTTAACTGCAGTGCAACCTGCTTCTTTTAAGGCAATTGCAGCCTCATATGAGACGATATTACCACCAACGAGTTCAATTGTAGGATAAAGAGCTTTGATTGCCTTAATCGTTTCAATGACTCCTAATGAGTGGCCATGGGCTGAATCAACACTCACTAAATCAGCACCTGCTTCAACACAAGCGATAACACGCTTGATTGTGTCTTCTCCTACACCGACTGCAATTCCAACTGCAAGTTTATTATGTTGATTTACGCAAGCATGAGGATGCTCTTCAAAGCTGACATTAACTGCTTTAACACTTCTAACCATAGAAGCTTGATCATCAATACTCATGTTTTTATGAATGAATGCAATGCCACCAGCAATTGCGAGAGCAATAGCCATCGTTTCTTCACTCACACTATCCATTGCCGCAGCAAAAATAGGTGCATGCATTTCAATATGCTCATTCCATCGTAATCGAGGATTTACAAAGGCTGGAGTAATACTCGAATAGGCTGGAACAAGTAAAACATCATCGTAGGTGTAAGCTTCTTGTATAATTTTCATGGGGATCTCCTTATTTTAAAAATTAAGCGGAAGAATTCTTCCGCTTAATCGATACTTTGTTTTTATTTTATGACGTAGTGAATAATGAATAATGGTAATAATAACCATACAACAATATTAACATCTTTTGCCTTACCACTTGCAACTTTAGCAACGACGTAAGTGATGAATCCTAATGCGATACCATCAGAAATAGAGAAACTTAATACCATCATGATGACTGCAACAAACCCTGAAGCTGCTGCTGTGAAATCATCCCAGTCCACTCCACCTAATTGTTGAGCCATGAGGATACCAACGATGACTAGTGCTGGAGCTGTAACTGTTGAGTTAACAACCGCTAAGATTGGAGCAAATACGATAGCAACTAAGAATAAGACACCAGTAGTGACTGAAGTAAGACCAGTACGGCCACCCACTTCAACCCCTGCTGCAGATTCAATGTAAGAAGTAACTGTTGAAGTACCAAGAGCAGCACCAACGATTGTTCCAACAGCATCCGTAGTTAGAGCTTTATCAACGTTTTCAAGTTCGCCATTTTCATTGATAAGATTAGTACGATTTGCAACTGCAACTAAAGTTCCAGCAGTATCGAAGAAATCAACGAATAAGAAAGTAACAATAATTACAATAAGTTTTGGACTAGCTAACAACTCTTCAAATCCTGTAGTGAATGCAAAGACTGTTGAAAAATCTAAGTTTAATGAGAAGACAGCAGTTGGAAGTGAAGGCATACCTTCAACACCAGCAAGTCCTAAAACAACACCTAGTACTGCCGTTATAACCATACCGAAGAAGACACCAGCTCTAACTTTTTTAGCAAGTAAAGCAACTGTTACAACAATACCAAATAAAGCCAAAGCAACAGCAGGAGTCATGAAGTTTCCTAATGTAACATACGTTGCTGGGTTAGATACTACGATCCCTGCATTCTTTAAACCAATGAAAGCAATGAAGAAACCAATACCAGCACCAATAGCAAGTTTTAATTGTGAAGGAATTGCATTGATAACAACTTTACGAACACCTGTAAGTGAGATAAGCAAGAATAATACCCCACTCACGAAGACTGCAGATAATGCAGCTTGCCAAGATAAACCATAACCAAAGACTACTGTATAAGTAAAGAAAGCATTAAGACCCATACCAGAAGCTAAAGCAACTGGATAGTTAGCATATAAACCCATTAAGATAGATGCAAAACCTGCAGCTAAAGCTGTAGCTAAGAAAGCACCTGCAAATGGCATTCCGCCATCTGACATAATCCCCGGGTTAACTGCAAGAATATAAGCCATTGTTAAGAATGTGGTAAGTCCGGCTAGAAGCTCGGTTTTGACTGTACTACCTTTTTCTGTAATGCGAAAAAATTTGTCGAACATGTAAATGTTCCCCTTTCTGTATGCTAAACCCGTTTAAAAACGAAAAAACTTCCCGTTTTCGATGGGAAGCACGCAGAAAAGATGCGGTGTTCCATCGTAGTCCAACAGTTTACGGTCGTTGGGTAGAAACTCTCGTGCCATATTCACGAGGATATACGGTGTTTAGCTGAACAAAGTTTAACAAATTATCCCATATTTTTCAATAGGTTTTGAATAAACGTTTAAATACCTTTATCAATTATTCTTTATAAAAGCATAACAAATACTTATTGATATTTAAAAAGGTAAATCATGGGATTCATGATTTACCTACATTTAGTCATTCATCTAAGAAAAGTTAAGTTATAGTCTATTTACGACGTAGAGATACTACCGTTTCGACTAATGGCGTTTGCGAGAACATATCGAATCCTTTAACTGATTCAACATAGTAATCATCTTTAAGTTGTGCTAAATCTTTACCAAGTGTACTTGGATTACAACTGACATAAATGACATGTTTGATTTTTGATTGAATGATGGTTTGAATAAATGATGATGAAAGTCCAGTTCTTGGTGGATCAACGAGTAATGTAAACTTAGTGGTAAGTTTCGCTACACTGCGAACGCCTTCATGAGCATCTTTCGCATGAAATTGAACATGGTTTAATCCATTGCGTTTAGCATTTTCGTTCGCATCTTTAATCGATGAGCGATCAATATCATAGCCAATAACTTTATTAACTTTTGATCCAATCATACATCCCATAACTCCAATTCCACAAAAGGCTTCCACTACGGTATAGTCTTTAGGGATTAATGAACTCACATAGGCATACATATACTTCGCTACGGTAGTATTTAGTTGAAAGAATGAAGATGGTGATAGCGATAATGTTAATCCATGCATTGTAAAGGTTAAGTGTTTTTGTTTACGAAGATGGACTGTTTGATCACCAAAGATTGCTAGTGATTTACGATCTGGATTATAACTTGCATAAACACTGATGACTGTAGGTAGTGCTGCTATGTCATCATAGAGAGCTGGCATATCAATAGCACGATCACTAATAAGTGAAACCATGGTTTGACCATCAATGGAGCGAATAACAAGATTTCTAAAGCCTTGAGGTGTTGCGCGTGTATATATTGGTGCTTTGTGTTTTTGAAGAAGCTCTACAACACTGACACGTGTCATTTCAACATTCTTTTCATGAACATGGCATGTTGTGATTGGTACAAACGCATTGGAATTCGCAGCAAACAAACCACTGTTTATTCCTTTAGGATTCTCTCCTAAGACAAATTTACATTGATTACGGTATTCAAAAGGATTAGGATTTGATTCAAATGTGATTGGTGGATCGATTTGAGCATATTTGTTAAGTGCTTGACGGATGAGATCAACTTTAGTCATATCTGCACTTTTTTGCTTAACATGCATTAAAGCACAACCACCACATGTATCATAGTGTTCACAAATTGGTTGTACACGGTGTGGTGAAACTTGAATGATACTTACAAGTTCACCTTGAAAATACGTCTTTGACGCTGCAAGTGTGAGATTGACAGTGACGACATCTCCTAACGCTGACTTTAAAACAAAGACAGGTTTTTTATTATAGTAACCGATGCCTTCGCCATTGATTCCTACTTTTTGAATTGTTAATTGTGTTGTTATCATAAAAAAATGGGCCTAGTCATTCATTGCCCATGTTGGTACAGTGTTAGCGCGACGGATTAACACCGTTTTTTGAAATTCAGTCTGATTTAAAAATCGAAGGATATCTTCTTCCTCTGAGGGAGTACAGCCAAGTAAAAGCTTAATTTCAATATCTTTTTTCAATATATCTGCCGCAATTACACATGCATTGACCATGGATGTTGATAGTGATCCTTTATACATGGCAATTCCATTTGCATCTGCTGAGAGTGTATCTTTAAGATATCCATAATCAAGGGGATAAACAAGGTTGTGATACGTAGGGTGACTCGATCCTTTAGATTGAGATAAGACAAAATGACTTGAAAAAGTCAAAGTATCTATTTTTTGCCAAAAGTAAGCATTGTTTTCAAATGTGTTCATAGGTTCCTCAATAATACTTGTATTATATAAGTCTTAAGGCAAAATGTAAATGATGAAATAAATGTAACTGCTTTCAAATAATCTGTTTTATGTTCACACCAAGGTCATTGAAACAATTTAACACGTTAAATTCATTCATTCCCATCATCGTTGTAAGCATGATATTCGCACATGCTAGTGCATCAGATAAGGCATCGTGATGATTAAGTGGAAACCCTAATGCTTCTGCGACAGTATTAAGTTTATAGTTTGTTAATCCTTCAAATGCTTTGCGTGAAAGTTGAACGGTACAACCATAAAACATTGGTGGAAGCTCGCAATGAAAATGAGCTATTAGTGCTCTTAATATCCCTAAGTCAAAATCTGCATTGTGTGCAATGATGATGCTATCACGTAAGTATGGTTCAATGATTGGGAAAACTTCATAAAACGATGGAGAGAGTGAAACCATTGATGAAGTGATCTGATGAATTCTGACATTAGTAGGATCAAAATAATCATAAGGTGAAGGTGGTTTTATTAAAAAGGACTTTCGCATGATTTCCATACCGTCCTCAAAAACTACGATTCCTAATGCACACGCACTTAATTGATATTTGTTTGCAGTTTCAAAGTCTATTGCTGTAAATCGGTTCATATCCACTTTCCTTACTTAATAAATAGTATTGTAGCACAAAAAAAGACGTAACCGTCTTTTTTATCCCCGCACCCATTTGGACATTCCCCATTCCAACACGTTCACTACCGACCTTATTTTAACTTATATGTTAATCATTGTCACACATTTTTTGACATTTTGTCATTGACATTTTTTGTCAATTTGTGTCAAAATGCTTTTAGCGAGGTATTTTATGTTCTTTCATGAGAAATTTTCTTATCTATATCGACTATTTAATGTCAATCATAAGCTTGTTTCAAAACAATGTGGCTTTGATGTTTCTTTACTAAGCCGTTGGAAGAATGGCAATCGTGTTCCTTCTTATAAGAATGGACAATACCGAGAACTTGCAAAGTTCTTCTTAGCTCAAATTAAGACACAAGCTCAGCGTGAAGAACTTAATATGATTATTGCAGGTCATCGAACAATCGCAACACATTTGACATCTGATCTTGATGTTTTTGAAGATTGGTTAGTTGTTTCTAATTCGAAGCCTCAAATTCCACTTATGAATTATGCAGCCAACTCAGATACTCTAACCCATGTGAGATCGATAATCACAGGTAGTGAGAATTCGATTGAACACCCTGTCATTCAACTTGATTTATCTACACGAACTGACGTGTATATTTACAAAGATAATATTGGTAAACGTAATGCAGTCTTATATTTCCTAAAGATTGCACTAGAACTTACTGAAGTCACTGATATTTACATATTCTCAGATGAAGATTCAGGTTGGTGGATTGAAGATGATTATTTCCCAGTATTGTGGGCAAATTATCTTAAAAGAATCACCAGTAAAGGCCATCGATTATCAGTAATTTTCATGAATTCACGTCCTAGTGAATTATATATTCGTGCTCTAAACACTTGGTTTCCTTTAATGTTAAATGGTAAAGTGAATGCTTTCTATTTTCCTAACTACGCCATACCAAGTGTTCGATCAACAACCTTTATAATTAAAGAGAAATTGGCTTATGTCTCATTAAGTTCACAGTTGTCTGATTATGAGAAAATTGGATATTTGCACTTTGACATTACTTCTATACATATGCAAACTGCTTTATTCTTAGGGCGAATGGCAACATGTCGATCACTTGTCACTACATACACAACTGAGACACAATTAAGTTTATTGGAGCGAATGGTGATCACTGAAAGTGCTGAATTTAACATGATTATTTTTAATAATCTGACGAGTCCATTCTTTTTGCCACTGAGTGTGTTTGAGCGCTATGCATTAACCCTACCCCAGGATGCTGCTGAGCGATACATGAGTATAGTAAGACGATATCTTTTGTCACGAAGTCAAGTAATTATCAATATTGATATGAAAGAAGTCATTAACCTTAAAACAATGAGAGATTTAATCTTAGATCCTGAACATACTTTTTTTGAGAGTCGCTTCTTTGCTAATCGGGTAATGAAACTCACTTCACAAGAAGTTAGGCAATACTGCGAAAGTATTAAGTCAATGGTTGAAGAATACAAAAACTATCATCTAATTTTCCTTCGTAAACCTAGTATTCAAAGAGATATGAACATTAATATTACCGTTCGAGAACACATTGGAGTTGTCATGACTCCTACTTCTCCTTCTAAACTTAATCATATTGCACTTGTAACTACTGAAGGAAACACAGTATTTACGCTACACAAGTATCTTTCACAGCTACTCAGTCAAATTCCAACTGTCTACAAAGAAAAAGAAGAGACCCTTCAAGTTCTTAAGGATCTCATAAATCTGATTGTTTAAAGACGAATTTTCGTCTTTTTTAATGTTCCCTCAAGTCCCATTGCTCTAATCAATCCTGTAATAGGTCGATTAAACCAAGGGCGATCATGAACACCCGCAACACTCCACATAATTCCAGTATAACCGTTAGGATCACGACCATCTAGAAAGTAAGTATCATTAAGGTGGATAAGAATCTTTATAGCATCCTCTGGATGCTTAGTCCAATACAAAACCATTTTTGCCCAATACATTCGTAAATAGGAATGTAAATAACCAGTTTCTATCATTGTTTGCATACAATGATTCCATAAGGCATCATGAGTTTTTGCTTGCTCAAAGGTTTCAAGATTATATTCAAATAGGCGTGGATCATGAACATGCTCAAGCAGTGTTGTCTTAGCCCAGGGCCATGCACCATCAAGCGAGTCATAATTCTTTTGATAATGACAATAGTTTTCTGCTAGTTCTCTTCGCACTAAAGCTTCTTCTACAAAAAGTGGTGCATGAGGAGATTGAGTCGATTCTATTTTAGAAATCATAACCTTGGGGGATATCATACCAAAGTGTAGGTAAGCTGAGAGATTAGATTGACCTTGTGAGTCTATTTCATTTCTGTCACCGTAATGTTGAAGTCCTTTATTAATAAAGTGTTCTAGTTGTTTATAAGCAGCATCTTCTCCAGGTTTTAGAACTGATCGTTTCAGTTGTTTCCAATGAGGATGAGCATTAATGATTGCATCTACATCAATATCTGGTAATTCTAAGTTTTCTTTATTAAAACTATGAGCAATAACTGGTTCAGCTTCTTGAAGCCATGCTTTGTATTGACCCATAATCTTAGGTCTAATTGTGCGCGCAGAAAATTCTAGTTTTGGACTAGCAACTTCCACTGGGACAACAGGTGCAACACTTAAGACATACGTTTTCACATTCACTGTTTTAGCATGCTCAATAACACGCTTTTGAGTTGCGATTACTGGTTTTAAAACATGATGATCCATGACTATTGCTTCAAAGTGTTGAGTGTGTTCTTGAAAATATTCAACTGGATCTTTAAGGATACATTCAAGTGGGATATTAAGCAGTTTAAGTTTATCTTGCATTTCTTTTAGACCACTCAAAAGAAAGTGCATATTACGCTCATTAGCATATGGAAAATGAGGATAGACAACAAAGACAACTTTGAGTGGTACTTTTTTTTCAAACGCAAGATGTTGTGCATAAGATAAAGCTGGATTATCACGAACACGAAGCGCACGACTTGTCCAATAAACAACAGGTTTAGTCATAGAATCCTCTTTCTAAAAAAATCATTCATCACTAAGATGAATGATATAATAAAATCTTTTTATGTCCAATGATTTTGATTAAACCTTCTTTATCCATTTTTGCTAACTTACGTGATATAGTCTCACGAGTTAATCCAAGATAGTTGGCTAATTCCTCACGATTTAAAGGAAGTTCAATGAGTGTTCCCTTTTCAGCGCTTTTACCATATTTAGGAGCAAACTCTTTGAGCATCTCTACAATACGATCATCTATAGGTTTAAATCCTGTATTTTCAATTAACTGTTGTGTCTTGATTAAACGATGTGTAATCTCTTCAAGCATCTTAAGTCCAATGGAAGGATACTTATACACTAGTTTTTCAAAATCTGCTTTTGAGATAGTACATAATACTGTTTTTGTTAAGGCAATGACATTCATATTAGAATTTGTTTGTGCAAACAAGTTAGTTTCACCAAAGAATTCATTTTCAGTGAGTAAATATAGAATTTGCTCTTTATCCTGAAAACGTTTATTAATCTTAACAACCCCTTCATTAAGAATGAATATAGCATGCATAGGTTCATTCGCTTTAATAATGACTTCACCTTTATTATATGTTCTTTGAATAATGAGTGATTGAATAGCATCCATTTCTTCATGCGACAAGGACGAAAAAATAGGAACACGATTCGTGCACATTTGATGTTCACAGCCATGACATTTACAAGACCATTCCATAAATTGTCCTCCTTATCTTTGACATATTATAACAGAATATTCCCTATTTTTGTAGTGTGTTTTATTGAGTAAGATAACTTTAATCATTTAAATAGTGATTAATATGGAGTTGATTTACTTGTGATTTGACATTATTTTTATCTTGAAATGTAATGGAATCCTGTAAGCGAAACAAGTCTTCTGAAGCCTAATCATTATTTATTAGAAAATGCTGAAAAAAAGAAAGTAAGAACTTTCTTTTTATTCTATGAGCGAACACTAGTATTTTGAGTTACAAGAATTGCCATTAAGTCTTTGCGATGAGGAGCAATCTTAGCTTCACAATAAATACTATCTGATCCTTTGATTAATTTTGTGATGACACAATCACTGCTCTCTTGGAAAAGTTGACCAACTTCACTCTCATCACATTCACCCTTCACAAGAATAAAATCATGAGTTTGACGATCATCAATGATCTCCACAAGTTTCATAACACTGTCACCATTTTTAGCGCTTATACATAAATGATTTGTATGCAGTGGATTTAAATCACATTTATTAAAGACAACCAATAGTTTGTCTTCATCAAGGGTTGGTGCATAACTAAGGATTGTTTCTAACTGTGCTTGAGTATCTTGGCGCGATGCATCGATGAGTGCAATGACTAAATCAGCTTCATCAAGTGAACTCATAGTTGTTTTAAAGGCTTCAACAAGCTCTGCAGGACATTCATGAATTAGTCCAACAGTATCAATGAGTAAAAATGGTGCATAAAACGGAATTTCAATACGTCGAGTCGCTGTGTCTAAAGATGAGAACACTTGATTCTTGGACTCTACCATTTTGCTTGTTTTGCTTGCTTTACTTAAACTTAAGAGTGCATTAAGTAGAGTTGACTTACCAGCATTGGTATATCCAACAAGAGACACTGTAAACACACTATTTTTCTGACGACGTTGTGTCATCATTTCATTCTTTTTATGTTCTTTCTCAATCTTATTTCGTACTTCTATCATTCGTCGTGATAAATGACGTCGATCAATTTGAAGTTGTTGTTCACCTTGACCTCGGCTTACACCACCTCCACCTTGTTTAGAATAGCTTTCATAGCTCCCTGCTAGATTTGCATATTCCATTTGAAGACGTAGTAGTTTTACTTGTAAGTTACTTAGTGTTGAAGAAGCTCGTCTCTCAAATATTGTAACAACGACCTCAAATTTATCCATAATAATTTGATTAGGAAAATACTCAGCTAACAAAGTACGATCATTGGGAGATAGTGTTTGCAGTGTGATAATGTGAGTAACTCGCTCATCCATAGCGAGTTTAATTTCACTCAACTTACCTTGTCCAAGTAGTCCAGGTTTGCGCGCACGCATTTTTTGAGTCACCACAAAAGGCACTTCAATGTCAATCGTCGCACATAAAGCTTTAAGTTCTTGAAGATGAAGATCTGTATCAATCGATAGATCTTGAGCTAATATTAGTCCAATATGTTTCATGGACATAGTGTATCATAAATTTAAACCTCATTCTTACTAAACTAATGGGACATCACTTGAAATTTCTGTAGAGATAGTTTAAAGTTGATTTATGCCACGTACTGCTCGATCAAATCACAACGCAAGTGTACTACTTGTTACGCAATCTTCAACTCAACCAATGTTTGAGTCAAATGAAGATCGTGACCATTTTTTAGCAATGTTAAATTTCTCGAAACGAAAGTTTAAGTTTGACATCTTTGCTTACTGTTTACTTAGTGACTTTAGTTTTGAACTATTAGTACGTACACCACATATGAATATTTCAAAAATAATGTCTTCCCTTTTAATCACCTATACTAACTACAAAAAACCACAAGGAAAATTATTCACACAACGCTTTAAAAGTAAACCTATTGATACCTTGTCGGATTTAGAATCAATTCTTAATGCAGTTAATAAACCAGCAAAATCACCGTATAACTCATATTGTGTCTATCATCAACTTGCAACATCTCCACTTGATCTTCTTACCACCTTCGATGAAGAATGCTTTGAATGTGATGTTAAATCTGTTGAAGAACAACTTAATACATTTCTTAATGAGCACAACTGTTCATTTGAAGAAGTTATGGCTGATAAGTCTCTTAGAGATGAATGTGTATTCAATTTATACCAAACCACTGTGTGTTCATTAAAAGAAATTGGCGAACTATTTTTAGGACTCGATCAATCAACAATTTCAAAGATTGTTAAGAAATCATTGCAAGATGCTTGAAATTCAAATAGTGTCCCTTTATAATAGTATCAGGAGGTACCTATGAGCTTTTCATTCAATTTTAATCAAGTTTTGAAATCTCCAACTTTAGATGATGCTATTATTTATGATCATTTAGTTATTGGTGGTGGTCCTGCAGGTTATAATGCAGCACTGTATGCATTTCGTAAAGGTTTAACAACCGCAATCATTGCAAAACGATTGGGTGGACAACTTCTTAATACCTCCAGTGTTGACAATTATTTAGGAATAGCACAAATCAGTGGTGAAGGTTTAAATGAAGCCTACATTCATCATATAAAACAGTTTGATATTCCAATGCTTGAAGAAGTATCTATTACACAACTTGAAAAAGTTGGTTCAATCTTTAAAATACATCTTGATAACAAGCAAATCTTAAAGGCTAAAACCGTACTACTATCGAGTGGTTCAAATCCTCGACGTTTAGATGTCCCTGGAGAAGAAACTTTTAGTGATAAAGGAGTAGCCTATTGTGCAATCTGTGATGCCCCTTTATTTAAAGATAAAGTTGTCATTATTGCAGGGGGTGGAAATTCTGCTGTTGAGGCATCCCTTGATGTTGCGAAATGGGCAAGCAAAGTCATTGTCGTCCATCGCTCTGAATTTAGAGCCGATAAAATTCTTGTGGATCAAATGATGAATCATAAGAAAATCAGCGTCTTCAAACAAACCCAAATTCTTGAAATCTATGGTGACACAAGAATGAAAGGTATCCACGTACTCGATAAGTCAACAAATACTGAGCGAAGTATTGAAGCAGATGGACTATTTGTAGAGATTGGAAACATTCCAAACTCAGATCTTGTTAAAGATATCGTCACGCTTTCAGACTCAGGACATGTCCTTGTCGACACTCATCAACGTACTTCTCTTCCTGGCTTATATGCTGCTGGAGATGTGTGTGAAAGTCCTTATAAGCAGATTATTATTGCTGTAGCACAAGGTGCTACTGCTGCCTTAGCAGCATCTGAATACATAAACCAACTAGGAGGAAACTATGCGTATAATGAATGATGAAGTCGCAAACCAATTGCGCACCGTATTTAAAGAAATCAAGGATGATGTAACTATTGCCTTTTTTACATCACAAGGTGAATGTGTAAGCTGTGAAGAAACCCATGCTTTACTTCACGAAGTAGAAGAATTATCCGACAAGATTCATCTTGCTCATTATGATATCGACAAAGATTATGCCTTAGCAAAAGAATACAATATTGAAATGGTTCCAAGTTTTGTACTCCTTGATCATAAAGGGCAAAATCATGGTGTTAAGTTTAATGGAATTCCTGCAGGACATGAGATTAATTCATTCATCCCAGCAATTCTAGACATGGGTAATGCTCATGAAGAAGAAGTTCCACAAGACTATTTAAAACGAATTAATGCTATTGAAAAACCTGTAAATATCAAAGTGTTTGTGACATTGTCATGTCCTCATTGTCCTGGTGCAGTTCAAAAAGCACACAAACTTGCAATGTTAAATCCTAACATTGAAGGCGAAATGGTGGAAGCACAAACGTTCTCAGAATTATCTAATCGCTTCAATGTTTCAAGTGTACCTAAGATTGTCATTAATGATTCAATTGAACTTGTTGGAAATCAACCCTTTGATGTCATTTTAGAAGCAATCGAAAACCTATCTTAATCAAATGCCTTCGCAAGAAGGCATTTTTTGTTGAAGTGTTTACGGTCCAATGTGATAAAATAGAAGTAACTAAGGAGTTAACTATGCTAGTCTTTCAAAAACATGATGCCGTTATCGGAGGAGAGTTTACCCAAGCCCCAATGCCTCACATTAAGGGGGATGAAGTGCTTATTCAAGTTTTGTATACATCTATTTGCGGAACAGATTTTCATATTTATTCATGGGATGCATGGAGTGCAGGTCGAGTTAAGCCCCCAACAATCATGGGGCATGAATTTGTAGGACAAATCATTGAAGTAGGTCCTGAAAATACAACGCATCAAATTGGAGACATTGTCGTTGCGGAAACACATATTATTTGCAATACGTGTGAACATTGCCTAAATAATAATGGGCACATATGTAAAAACACAAAAGTCATCGGAGTTGATACTGACGGATGTTTTGCACAATACATTGCATTACCAGCTCAAAATGCACTTAATATGAATGATATTGATCTTCCACTTGAGCAGTTATCTATGCTTGAACCTTTAGGAAATGCAGTTCATACCATTAATTCAACAGATGTTAAAGACAAAATTGTCGTTATCAATGGCTGTGGACCTATAGGTCTAATGGCAATTGATGTCGCTAAAGCTAACAAGGCTAAAAAAGTGGTTGCAATCGATATAAACCCATACCGTCTTGATTTAGCTTTTAAACTTGGAGCTGATCTAATCTTGGATGCAACAACAGAGGATGTTGTTGATAAATTAATGACATACACTAATGGATACGGAGTTGATGTTGTTGCTGAAATGAGTGGTCATCCTCAAGCAATCGCAAAAGCTTTTAGATTCTTAAAAGATGGTGGACATATGGCAATGCTTGGAGTTGCATCTCAACCACTACTCATTGATATTTCAAAAGATATTGTCTTTAAAGGTATTACAATTGCAGGTATTACAGGTCGTCGTATGTTTGAAACTTGGGATCAAATCCATGGTTACTTACTTCGTAAAGAACTTCATCTTGATATCATTCATACTCATACTTTACCTTTTGTTTCACTAGAACTTGGCATGGAATATATGGCGAGTGGAAACTGTGGCAAAGTAGTATTGAAAGTTAGTGATCCAACATGAATCAAGACTATTTTAAATCATGGGTAGAGGCTAAGAAACAAAGTGGTTCTTACGCACTACCTCCACGAATTGATGGTAAGAATGATGCGATAATCCTTGTCAATGATCAAGAGATTATTAATCTTTCTTCAAATAACTATTTAGGGTTTGCAAATCATCCTTCTCTTAAAGAGAAAGCAATTGAAGCCATTAAAACTCATGGTGTCGGAGCAGGTGCTGTTCGTACTATTGCAGGTTATAATGATCTTCTAGAAACTCTAGAAAATAATATCGCCGCATTCAAACAAGAAGAAGCAGCCATTGTATTTCAAAGTGGTTTTGCATGTAATGCAGGTGTCATCCAAGCAATCGCCCTTGAAGGTGATGTAATCTTCTCCGATGAGCTTAATCATGCTTCAATTATTGATGGTGTTCGCTTATCAAGAGCAAAAAAGTTTGTCTATCCTCATAATGATTTCAAAGCACTAAAAACATTACTTCAAGAGCATCGCTCATCTTATCGTCATGCCTTAATTATTTCTGATGGCGTATTTTCTATGGATGGAGACATTGTAGACTTACCAAGTCTTGTGGCTGTCGCAAAGGAATTTGATTGTTTATCTTATATTGATGATGCCCATGGATCTGGAGTATTAGGACCGTATGGAAAAGGTACTGTCGCTCACTTTAATCTTAGTGGCCAAGTAGACTTTACCATTGGTACACTTTCAAAAGCTTTAGGAGTTGTTGGTGGTTATGTTGCATGTTCACAAATTATGAAAGACTATCTTATTGTGAATGCAAGACCGCTTCTATTCTCTACTGCCCTACCTGCTGCTGTCTTAGCACCCCTTATTGAAGGATTTAAACTACTTAAAGACTCTCAAAAACAAGTTGATCTCTTGTGGCATAATGCACGATACTTTCAAGCTTTGTGTAAAGAACTTGGACTAACACTATTACCAACTCAAACTCCAATCACACCTATTCTTATTAAGGATGAAGCGCGAGCCGTTGCAATTTCAAGAGCTTGCTTAAAAGATGGAGTCTATATTAGTGCCATTCAGTTTCCAACAGTTCCACTAGGTACTGCACGACTTCGTGTCATGATTAGTGCAGCACATAGTGAAGAACAACTCTATAAAGCTGCACATATTATCGCAAAGCACATTAACGCATAATAAAAACAGTTCATTGAGGTTCTACTGGGAGATTGAGGCATTTAGCAAAAGTGGTTCGGATGGCGTTTACGTTTTAGATTCATAATCCTGAGATACCTTATTTACTCGCGTGTTTAAAAATGAATTTCGCATGCAATAACAGCAATAACCAAGGGATATTATGGACAAGCTTTAAACATCGTTAATTCTTTGATTATTTTGTTGTTGTTAAAATCAAAAGGAAATGGAAGTTATGAAAAAGAAATTTAATTTTACGAACCTCTTTAACATTTTGAGCACTATTCTTGTTGTTTGCTTTCTTGTGAAAACGATAATTGATTACACTCAATATTCAAGTATCACAAATTCAGCACCATTTTATGCTTGGATTCTTGTTAATGCTTTATACTTCATAGTTCCATCTATTGTTTTATTTATAGTTGGAATTGCATTCAAAAATAGAACTAATAATTAAGATTTAGTATGAACCTATATGTTATAACAGAGTCAAATATTAAAAAGCACCATCAAATATGCGTTTGGTGCTTTTTTGCAATTACTTTGTTAAATCCATATTCATAAATTAGTGTACTTATTGTTGTTATTCTATAAAGTTTTGAGTCTACTTTCATATCAATTGTTAAAAGGATATTTGAGAGATTTCGGTGCACTAAGCACCGATTCTCCCAGTAGAACCTCATTGAACTTTTTTTACATCATCGATTCAGATAATTCTTCTACAAATATATCAATTGTATTCAAGACTTCACTTTCTTGAATTTCAATATTTACTGATTCACACAAAGAAGTCATGACTTCCAACATGATTTGATCACGAACAAATATCTTCTTTGGCTTACCACGCTCTTTAATGACATTCACAAAGCTTTCTAAAAGCTGAAGATGAGGATGATTATCTTCTTTGATTAACCCTTGAGCATAAATATATGGTGCTTCATGATGTGCAATCATCCCTAAGCGAATGGCATGTTGGCGATGATTTTCTTGAGGTTCTAACATAATACTTGTGTATGCGATATCAACTTCCCATTCATCGTCTAATTGTTGTGCATTATTAATGATTTCAGTTGAATGTGAATCTAACACTAAAGGTTCCACATCAAGATTAGATGATGGTAATTCATCACTTGACAACACCCATCTGTTTTCATCAAAACTAAAGTTCCATGTGTGCATTTGCTCATCAAAATTGATTGTTTGATCTTCTTCTAGGATTTCTTTAATAGCACTTAGCGCTTGCACATAAACATCCACAAGGACATCAATTTCTTTTTTAACTAACACATCCGGTAGCAGTGATGGCATCGTTGATTCAAACATAGGAAGAACATCTTCACGAACACTTGCTTCACTCGATGTAAACAACTCCATCATCACATCATCCACTTCACTAGGATGCACAAAAGTACAAAGAAGGTGTTGTTGGTAGCGCAAACGTTGAATTGAAGGCATATGCTCATATTGAGCATTCAAAAACAGTCCAATTAGTGCCGCAACATTAGGAAGCACTACAATACTTTCTTCTAAGAAGACAACATAATATGGTGTTTTTCTATTGTTTAGTTGAATTAAAATGATTCCTAACTTATCTTTATGCTCCCATGGTTTTAAGTCATATATTTCATAAGCATAGCGTACTAAACGCCGAGCTTTCATGGCTTCAACGGCATTCATGCTTCACACGCAAGAGCACATAAGCGCTCTAAGTTTTCAAATTGAATAAATCTTACTTCACGTGCGACTTCTTTTTGATCCATCATGACAATAATCGTGGGAATACTAAAAATAAGACGTTGTGCAGGGATGTCTTCTAAAACAGAGACATCAATCTTGTACGCTTGAATTGGATATGGTTCAATCATTTTTAAAAGTTTAGGCGAGATAGATTTACATACATTACACGTTGGTGTGGTGAAATATAAAATGTATGGTTCCTGAAGCTGATTGAGTGCTTCATAACTCTCTTTGGTTTCGATGTTGATAAATTCTTTCATAATGACTCCTTAGGCATAGTCTATTATCATGCGTTTGAGCATTAAAGTCAATGATTAGACTTGAGGTTAAGTCAATGATTTGTTATGGTTACATCATGAAATATAACTGTCCCTTATGTAAAAGCATCTTAACCTATTCTTCTTATGAGTTTGCACGTTGCCTTGTTTGTGATGCGTATGTTAGAAACCCAATGACTTATCTTAATCGTAGTGAAGAACATGAGCGATATAAACTTCATAAGAATACTTTAGATAACCAACCTTATCTTAATTTCTTAACTCCCCTTTCACAACTTGTGAAGGAACATGTTCTTGAAGGCTCTTTAGGTCTAGATTTTGGTTGTGGACCAGTCTTCGCAATGGAAAAGCTTCTGAAAGATACTGTGTCGTTAAATCATTATGATGCTTTCTTTTATCCAAATGAAGAAGCACTTAATGAACAATACGACTTTATTATTCTAAGTGAAGTCATTGAGCACTTTCATCATCCCCATAAAGAATTTCAGCGTTTAAGAAGTCTTTTGAAACCACAAGGTTTGCTTTTTATTCAAACTCATCGCCATGATGATATCCCCTCTATCAATAATTGGTATTACGCCAAAGATCCAACCCATGTGTTTTTATGCAGTCTAAAAACATGTCAGAGCATTGCTGACATGTTTAATTTTAAGATGATAGTAGTCACAAATCGGTGTGTTATTCTTCAAGCGAACTAATCACAAGCAGTTCATTTTCACCCCAAGGATGATAAGTTTTTCCAATATGTTTAAACCCTAAAGATTCATAAAATTCTACAAGATCACTTGCACAATAAATGTCTTTAAATCCTAAATCAAATCCTATTTGAACCATGGTATTAATCATGGTTTTTGCATGTCCTGCACCACGTTGTGATTCATCGATATACACTGCAGCTAAATAAGGCCATACATCCATACGTGAGTTAAAATCATTCACAATAAGACCACAACACCCAATTACTTCATTATCTTTCAAAAGAACTCCCCATGTTGGAATGACATTATCACTTTGCATCATCCACTTGAAATGATCTTCATATAAAGGTTTTGTCGTCTCACTCGCCCATGCTGAAATAATGAATGATGACCATTCACTAAAATATTGAGGATAGTCCTTCAAAAGCTTAAAACTTATACCATTTTGAATTGCTTCCATTTTTCACCTCGCCAACGCATCATCATAAGAAGACCTCGTACCCATTCGTCACATGTGAGTCCAATCCATATCCCCACAAGTTGCATATTAAAGACTGTCGCTAAGGTCACTCCTGCACCTAACCCTACAATCCACATGACAATAATCGCAATGATCATTGGAAATCTCACATCCCCAGCACCACGTGCTGACAAGATTAATACAAGATTAAAGGTTCTTCCAATCTCCAATATTACATCGATCCATAATATGGTGCTTGCGAGTTGTAAGATGGCTTCATTATCGGTAAACATTCCGATAAAGAAGCGACTATTGATGGCTAGAACTAGTGACATGGTTACAGAAATCATGAGAGATATTTTCAGGTTATTAAATACCATACTTCGTGCTTCATCTGGCCTATTTTGGCCAATTTTCTCACCGACCATGATTAAGCTTGCCTGTGCAATGGCTAATACTGAAAGATAGACAAACCAAGTCGCTGTTTGCACATAGATTCGTGTATTGATGGCGACATGACCATACGAGTTAATATATGAAAACATAATGACCTGAACAAGTTGATATGACAATGGTTCTATTGCTGCTGGTGAGCCTAATCGAATCATTTTAAATAATAATTCTTTAGTTACATTCTTTAAATGTCGAAGTTTTGGAGTAAAGTTGACCAGTCTTCCACATAAGCGGTAATTCAAAATAAGTCCAATCGTTCGTGATACAGCTGTGGATAACGCAACCCCAACCACACCCATGTTTAGGAATGCTAAAGGACCAAATAAGAATGTATAGTTACCAATCACATTAAGAATATTTATAAGTACTGAAATATGCATAACTTCTTTAGTGTGCTTTTGGGAGCGAAGTGTCGTCGTTAGTACTAAACTTCCTGCATGCACAAATAAAGTTGATCCTACAATCATCATGTAACCTTTTCCAACTTGAATCGATTCTATTGGAACATTAATAAGCATTAAGAAGTAAGCACCAAAAGCTAACACACCAAGTCCAAGTAGGAAAGCTAAAGACATGTTTAAGGTAAAAGCTAGCGAGACAATGGTTGGAAGTTCCTGAGTTTTCTTTGCCCCAATACTTTGCGAGATTAAAATCGCAGATGCTGACGTTACAACACTGAACATGAGGGCAATAAGATTAAATACCTGATTGACATTTCCAACTGCACTGACAACGGTTTCTGACACTCGTGATAACATCACAACGTCAATGTTTCCCATAATCATGAAAAGACCAATTTCAATGAAAATTGGCCAAGCAAGTGGAAAGATATCGCGTTTAAAGTTTTTGAACATAAAAGAGAAAGTTTCCTTTCTCTTAGTATTATACATTATTGAGGAAGATATTTACGCAAATCATTCACACGATTTACTTTTTCCCATGCAACATCAACGTCTTCACGACCCATGTGACCATAAGCTGCAATTTGACGATATTGTGGACGACGAAGTTGTAAAGTATCAATGATTGCTTTTGGACGTAAATCAAATTCTTTCGCAATGATAAGTGCTAATTCATCATCAGCTAAGATTCCAGTTCCAAAAGTATCCACGAAGATTGATACAGGACGAGCGACTCCAATCGCATAAGCGACTTGAACTTCACATTTTGAAGCTAATCCAGCAGCTACGATATTTTTCGCAACATAGCGTGTTGCGTAAGCAGCAGAGCGGTCAACTTTGGTTGGGTCTTTGCCCGAGAATGCTCCACCGCCATGACGTGCCATACCACCATAGGTATCAACAATAATCTTACGACCAGTTAAACCACTATCTCCTTGTGGTCCACCGACGACAAACTTACCAGTTGGATTAATGAAGTATTTTGTGTCTTCATCCACCCACTCAGAACCCACAATAGGTTCAATGACATACTTTTTAATGTCCGCAATAATTTGTTCATGCGAAACATGGTCTGCATGTTGGGTTGAAATTACAATTGTATCCACACGTGTTGGTTTACCATCAATGTACTCAACACTCACTTGAGTCTTTCCATCAGGACGTAAGTAATCAAGTGCTTTGTCTTTGCGAACAGTTGCTAATTGGCGAGCTAGTTTATGAGCGAGTGAAATAGGAAGTGGCATAAGTTCTGGTGTTTCATCACACGCATACCCAAACATCATTCCTTGGTCCCCTGCTCCATTGTCATAATCGCTTTGCGCATCATAAGCACGATCAACACCTTGGGCAATATCTGGTGATTGCTCATCAATTGAAGTAATGACACCACATGTTTGTGCATCAAAACCATATTTTGCACGATCATAACCAATGTTTAAAATGGTTTGGCGAACAATCTTTGGAATATCAACATAAGTGGATGTTGTAATCTCACCCATGACGAGTACTAGACCTGTAGTAATCGCTGTTTCACACGCTACACGTGCTGTAGGATCTTCTTTTAGAATTGCATCAAGAACCGCATCGGACACTTGATCACAAATTTTATCAGGATGACCTTCGGTCACTGATTCAGACGTAAAGTAAATTTTCTTGCTCATTGTTTTTCTCCTATCAACATCAATAATTGGCGCACCATTTTCGCGACCACAACACTGCTTACCCCTGAATGATCATAATCTGGGGATAACTCAACAACATCCGCACCGACAATATTAAGTGTACTCAATACTTCTAAAACTTCTTCATATATACCGTATGTTATACCACCCGGTTCTGGTGTCCCAGTCCCTGGAAGTAAACTTGGATCGATAACATCCACATCAATCGTAAGATAGATTGGAGTTGAACCAAGCGATGACACCACAACTTTTAATGCCTGAACTAAGGCAGGAAGAAGTATTGTGTTATCCTTCGCAAAAGCGAATTCTTCTTTTGTCCCTGAGCGAATACCCCATTGAACGACACGCTTTGGTCCTAATAGATTTACAGTACGATACATCACACTTGCATGCGAGTGAGGATTATTCATGTAAGACTCACGCAAGTCTGCATGAGCATCCAATTGAATTACCATTAAATCTGGATATTTCTCATAGGTTGCTTCAATGCTTGGATAGGAAATTGAATGCTCTCCTCCAATCATAAGCGGAAACTTACCATCATTAAGAATAGTCTTTGTAGTTTCTTTAATCATTGCCTGAGTCGTGACATTGTCACCCATTGGACATCCAAGATCACCACGATCAAAGATTTGATAGTCTTCTAAATCCTTTTGAGTTGACCATGAGAATGTTTCAACACCATAGGAAGCACGTCTTAATGCACTTGGCCCAAAGCGAGTTCCTGGTCTAAAGGAACATGTACCATCAAAGTCAACACCAAACATGACAATCTTAGCCTCCTCATAGGAAGCCTCACAAGCCATGAACACGTCTTTCGCATTAATCATGATAATCCTCCTTCAAGGACTCAATCACGTACGTAGGTAGCGCAAAACAGCCGACATGAAGTTGTGGATTATAATACTTTGTATTTAATCCATAATCACTCCAAGATTGATTATGTTCATTGATTGGTTGTATTCCTTTTGAAGCATATCCAAACAACCAATGTCCACTAGGGTAAGTAGGAATATGAGCTTGGTATACCTTTGCTACATCAAACACTTCAGAAATACGTTGGTGTGCACGACGCATGTTGCGCTCAAATGCAGGATAGTATGGTGATTCATGTTGATTCACTAAGATTCCATTCGCATTAAGGGCACGATAGCAGTTTGAATAAAACTCTTTCGTAAATAATCCTTCACCAGGTCCAAATGGATCCGTGGAGTCTACAATGATGAGGTCATATTCATCCACTTTAGAGCGAATGAATTTCAAACCATCTTCAAAGAATAGATTTACTTTTTCATGGTGAACTTGACTTGCGGTTTGAGGAAGATATGCTAAACTCACTTCCACTACCATTGGATCAATCTCAACCATATCAATGGATTCAAGATGAGGATAGCGCAGTAGTTCACGAACAGTTCCACCATCTCCAGCTCCAATGACACATACTTTTTTAATATTTGGATTTGAAGCCATAGGAACATGGACAATCATATCATGATAGATGAATTCATCTTTTTCAGTTACCATCATGAGTCCATCAAGGGTTAAGAAGCGTCCAAATTCTACTGAATCAAAAACATCCACTTGTTGGAAGTCACTTTTTGCTGAAAATAGATGCTGTTTAATTTTTATAGAGAAACGCACATGTTCTGTTTGTTGCTCTGTGTACCAAAGTTCCATTAGTCCTCCTTGACGACCTTAAGGGTCTTTAAACTGGAATCATGTGATCCCATTAAAAATTGCTCATTTAATCGTCCAAACGCAATGTACTCTAAGACATCGGACGTGATTTCTTCCCCATAAGATAAAATAGGAATTCCTGGGGGATAAGCCATAATCATTTCTGCGCTAATTCTACCTAAAGATGAATTAAAATCGACCATTTCATGATGAGCACTATAAGCCTGCTTAGGACTCATTAACACATGAGGTTGAATAAATTCTTGGATATTTTGAGTTGTTTGTGCTTGCTTATAGCGATGTTTTATATCTTGAAGTGCAGCAATCAAACGCTCAACTTCTAAAGCACGATCTCCAACTGAAATAATGGCTAAGACATTAGAAACATCACCAAATTCAAGTTGAATACCATACTCATCTCTTAATATATCGTACACTTTTTTACCACTTAATCCTACTCCTTGGGTATGAATGCTCAGTTTTGTGCGATCATATCCAAAGATTCCGTGTTGTCCTATGCGATCAACTCCAAAGGCAATATATCCACCCATGGCATTAATCTCATTTCGTGCATAATCAGCGAGTGCCATGATTTTTGTGAACATCGCCTCACCTTCTTCTTGAAGTTTAGCGCGAGCGACATCAAGAGAAGCCATAAGAATATAACTCGCAGAAGTCGTTTGAAGTAAGTTAATTGTTTGAAGGACATGATCATAATCCATGTTCTCTCCACATAAAAGAATCGATGACTGAGTGAGTGATCCCCCTGTTTTATGAAGTGAGATACTACTCATATCTGCTTTTGCTGCCATGGCTGAGACTGGTAAGTCATTGTGAAAGTAGAAATGTGCTCCATGAGCTTCATCTACAAGAACCTTCATACCATACTCATGTGCTACCTTCACAATTGAAGCTAAGTCACTGACTAAGCCATAATATGTTGGGTTATTTACAAACACTGCTTTCGCATAAGGATGTTCTTTGATGGTCTTTATTACATCATCTGCATCCATCGCACAGGAAATACCAAGTTGAGGATCCATGCCAGGATCAACATAGATTGGATGTGCACCTCCTAGAATTAAGGCATTGAGTGCTGATTTATGTACATTTCGTGGCATGATAATACTTTCATGCTCTTTAACACATGCTAAAATCATAACCATCACAGCCATCGATGTGCCATTGACCATAAAGAAAGCATGGTTTGCACTAAAAGCTTGAGCTGCAAGATCATGAGCTTCCTTAATAATTCCCGAAGGATTACCAAGATTATCTAAATATTGAGATGAATTAAAGTCATATTGAACACATTGAGCCCCAAAGACATCAATGAGTGTTTTATCCCCTTTACCTTGTTTGTGACCTGGGACATCAAATGCTACAACACGTTTCTTGACGTAGCGATTAAGTCCATCAAGCAGTGGAGTCTTACTCATTGTCAAAGACATTTGATGATGAGAATATCTCGATCATCTCTTGACGAAGACGTCGTGTAATGTCTAGTTTTTGTTTAGGTGTATAGGCTTGTGGGGATGATGCAAATAAGTAGTTCGCTAATTGAACATCCGATAAGATAAGTTTAGTATGGAAAATATTTGATTGGTACATGTTAATGTCCACGGCATCATACTTATCTAATACTACAGGTTCAATGTAGTCTTGAATACTTGTGATTGGGTGGTCAATAAAGAGTTTTCTTCCATTCTCATCACGTGTGAATCCACGTACACGATAATCAAGTGTAATAATATCTGAATCAAAGGAATTAATTAGATAATTGAGTGCATTAAGTGGAGAAATTTTTCCACATGTTGACACATCAATATCAACTCTAAAGGTTGCGATATTAAGATCTGGATGATACTCAGGATAAGTATGGACAGTCACATGTGATTTATCAAGATGTCCTGCAACACTTTCTTTTTTAATGAATTGAGGATCCACTGAACATGATGCGTCAAGTTGTCCGTCTTCAAGAGGTTCTTCAGAGATAAGTAAAGTAACACTCGCTCCTTGAGGATCATAGTCTTGTTTAGAAATGTTTAAAACTGTTGCCCCAATCATGTGGGTTACATCCACAAGAATACTTGTGAGACGGTGTGCATTATACTGCTCATCAATATAAGCGACATAGTCTTGACGTTGCTTTTCATTTTCAACGTACGCAATATCGAAGATATTGAATGATAGTGTTTTGGTAAGATTATTAAATCCATACAGTTTGATTTTGCTCATGAGTGCTCCTTACATGAAAAAAAGACCAGATGATGGCCTTCACAACACACTTTTACGCAATAATGCCTGAAGTTAAGGAATCCAAACAAAGTTTGGGGTGCCCATGTTGAGAAGAACTCTTTGATGAACCATCATCAATCAACACGATTTACAATCGCAATTTCGGCTTTTAACCTGGCTGTCCGTTTGGCCGTTTAAGACACATTAAGTGTCGGTCAAGGAAACAAAATTGGTTGCAATAGCACAGTATCCTGTGGACTTCTATTACTACATGATTTTATAGGATAACATACTATAATGCAAGTCTTTTTTTGTTAATAGAAAACTTTTTGTTTACTTTTACTAATATTACAAATTTATAGAAAAGACATGTTTTGTTGGCCAACACACTTGATCACATTCTTGAACAAGTTTGTGCCCTTCATCACTAAATCCTAAAGACGTGAATAGTTTCTGTGCCACTTCATGATGTAGTGAACAGTGAGCTAGTAGTTTAGAGTAACCAATTTCCTTTGCTTTCTCTAAAAGTAATATTAGCGATTGTTTACCTACACCACGATTAAAATATAAATTAAAAACTCTAAGTTTTAATTCTGCAGTCTTTAAATCGTCACTCAATGTTATAAGTTGAGCGATTGCACAAAGACGTTGTTCTTGATCAAATGCGCCAAATACAAACGCATCATGGTTTTCACTTAGTTCCTCATATTCTGTAATCAATGAGTTAAAGTATCGTTCATTAAATCCTTGCGTTGGAAAATATCCTTCATCAAATGAATTCATAGAAGGATGTTGATGTTCATGGACCCATAACCAAGCATTGAAATCATCTTGTCTAAAAGGTCTTAAAGTAATGACTAAATCTTGTTCAGACATGGTTTCCCTTCCAAACTATCACTTAAATCTAAGGCAAAATGAATTGTCTTCAACTCAAAGCCTTGATCTTGATAACCTTTCATCATTCGATTCAAATATTCATCACTAGGAAGTTGATATACTCCAGATGTTCGTAGATATACCATTCCTTCAATGCGCTGACCATCAAAGCGAATTCTCCAGTTTTCTTTACGATAAACATATTTAGAAACACCTTCAAAACGATCAAGTGCTTGAACATCTGATTCACTTAACTCATAAATGGTAATTGGAGTTTGAGCTCCTTCTTTCATCGCAAGTGAAGCATATCCTTCATTTTTATTTTCACCAATAAAAACTAGCTGAATATCATTTAAAACCGAATTTCCGATTTTCTTTGCATTAGGACATCTTAATTTCATTTGATCGATGCCATGATTTGAACCATACGCTAGATAGTACATAATTTCTCCTTATGGAATGAGTTTTGTGTTAATCCATTCATCTATAGCATTAATGATAAGTGTTCGCTGAATACTCGGTGATATTGATGCTTCTAAATCATTAGTTTGCGGTCCATAGGAACCAAACTGAGCATGATTACCCCCTTCAAGGATAACTTCTTCAAAAGATAATCCTAAAACTGCTTCTTCATAAGCATCAAGATTGAGAAGTCCATCCTTTGATCCTAAAATACTTAAAATTTTTGGATTACCTTGAATTAATGAAGCATTAAGTGGATATGATGCTAAAAGGATAAGACCGTCCACTGTATTTGTTTCCATAGCAATGGATGCTGTTACACCCCCTAATGAGTGACCCATTAGGATGATTAGTTCACTATTTGAAACATCAACACCTTTAAATGCTAGAGGTTGTGTAATTGCTAAATTGAGTGGAACTTCAAGTACACTGACTCGATAACCTTTGAGTGATAAATCATAAGCTAGTGGTGCATAGGCAATATGAGATACTAATCCACCAGGGTACATAATGATATGAATCTTAGCTTGTGAGTTATATTCATACCCAAATGATGTAGGGGTTGCTTGTTTATAAGCATCAATGGCAAGCCTTTCAGGTGCATAGGATATATGATATGGAATGATTGTGAAGAGTAATAATCCAAAGAGTAATCCACTTAGTATCCATCGAAATCTCCTTTTAAGAAATGTCATGTCTCTTTACCAGAATTCGGATTAATGATACTTAAGCAATCCAATGTAATGTATTTTCCATCCTTTAGCATATGATCAACCATGGTCCCTTCATAGGTCAGTCCTGCTTTTTCCATAACTTTGCGAGATGCTTGATTAAATAAGAAATGACGAGCAAAGATTCGATGATAATGTTGTTCATTAAATGCCCATTCAATAACACGCTTTAATGCTTCAGAAGCATATCCTTGTTTCCAAAATGGTTCACCGAGCCAATAACCTACCTCACCATGATGATGATTGCGATTATAACCTAAACCAATTGCACCCATGAGTTGATTTGTTTGAGTATGAACAATAGCCCATTCAAATCGTTGAAGTTCCTGTCTCCATGTTTCATGTAATGCAATCCATGATTTTGCCATTTCAATGGTATATGGATAAGGAAGTGATAGTGTCATGTCATAGAGTTTTTTATTGTGACATAGCTTAGCGACCATTTCTGAATCATCTTGATGAAATGCTCGAAGTGTTAATCGAGGTGTATGTAAGTTCATCCTTGTTTAACCTCAAAGTAGCCACGATAAGCTCTTACACCATAATAGGAATCTGCACCGTTATGGTAAATAAATGTTCTTCCAAAGCGAGTGTCTCCGGTGAGAGCTCCTCCTTTGGATCGAATCTCTTCTGGTGTTAACAACCAACTTGATGTTTTTAAATCTAAATGCTCAATCTTATTAATAAATAAATATAGATCCTCATCAACGAGGGTTAATTGATGCAACATAGCATCTTCTTGAGCAGAAGTTTGCGGAGGGAATTTCTTACGATTGACACGTGCTTGCTTGTCATAGCAACAATTTCTACGCTCTATTGGTGATTCTTTGCTCATGTCCACCATTAACCATTTCCCTTGATACTCAATAAGGTCAGGTTCACCTCCTGTTTCTTCCATGTATTGAATGATATCCCACATTTTAGCATCCAAAAAAGGAGATACGTCCTCCCAAGATAGATTAGGATGTCTCATTGGATGATGATTAAATCGTGTTTGAAGAAGTTCTTTTTGGTCCATAATATCACCTCGTTTAAATTTTATCATAATTCTATAGTGTGTGTTATAACGACACTTTTGCTACTTGTACCATGTTGGAATGTCACTGTTCTCATACCACGAATGGATTAATGATGCGATTTCTTGCATGACTGCTACCTCCTGCTCACCATAAGGAATAGCCCATGGGATAGATCCGAAAGCATTTAAGGAGAAATAGTATCGTAGCGTTGTAAAAAAATCTTCAGGGACATCATGATTAAAGTATCCTTGAATTTGTCCCTTAGCAAACTCAGGGCTTATTTTTGTGCTAAAAGCAATTCGATCGAAATCTTGCCATGGATCACCATCATCTGAGCGATTAAAATCAATGATTATTAACTCACCATTGGCATAAAGCATGTTTCCAACATGATAATCTCCGTGTTGAAAGGTCGTTTCACGATTCTTTATATCAAGTTTCTTTTCTAAAACACTAAGATAGTCACTTTCATGATTTACTTTTATCCCACATTGCATGTAAGCCATAAGTTTTCGCTCAAACTTGCGTTGAATGAAAGCTATCCAATCCATTGGATACTGACTTGGTAATTCATGGATTCTCTTTAAGATCTTTCCTGCTTCTTCACCAAGTTTTCTTTGTGTATTGATATCAAGTGAAGCTAGTATGAATTCTAAAACTTCCCCTTCAATCCATTCAAAAGTTTGAACTATAAAATCATCAACTGTTTCAAATGATATTGGTTTTTGGATTGGTAATCCTTTTAAATAGAGAGTTTGCATTTGATCAAAGCGATATTTCTCAGATACTTCATTGTTGATAGGATTAATTCGAATAAAGAACTTCTTAGAGTCTGAGTCATTGCTTACGCAATACTTTAGGTCATGTGACCAACCTAATGTGATAGGTTGAACATGATCATAGTGTTGGTTTAAGTAATGCTCAATGTTGTTTTGATTCATAAACAGGTAAATCTCTCTTTCATACTTAGTAAAGAAAAGAACAACTAAATAATTAGACCTAAAAGTATTACGCCAAAGACAATCAATGGAGCAGGTACTTTATTTGACCAAAGGAGTAATGTTGTCCCAGTGATTACAAGGATACTCATCAGATCTAAATCATTTCTAATAATAAGAACTACAACAATCGTAAACATAAACCCACCAGCAACTGCCAAGACACCCTTTAGTGATGATTTTATAATCTCACTTTTCTTAAATTGCTCCCAAACCGGTATAACAAAATAGATTAGTAGTGTTCCAGGAAGAAATATCCCAACAGCTGCAATGATTCCTCCTAAGAATTGAAGGATATTACCACTATCACGAAGTGCTAATCCTCCTACAAAAGCACTAAAACTAAACATAGGACCAGGCATGCCTTGCACAAAGCCATATCCTACTAAAAACTCTTGAGAACTTAAATATTTGAATCCATCCACGAGTTCTGAGTACATAAGTGGAATGACAACTTGTCCTCCCCCAATCACTAGATAACCATAGCGATAAAACTTTTCAAATATTATAAGAATTGGATTTGAAGTGAACAAAGCTAACCAAAAACTTCCGATTGCAATGATGATAAAGAGGATTAAATATTTCCAAGGTGGGTTTAGTTTTACTTTGTTCGCAACTGCTTTTTGCTTTTGACTAAGAACACTAACCAGCCCTCCAATTAATAATAAGACAGGATATATCCACGCTACTCGAAGCAAGTACGAAAACAAGGCACTAAACAGAAATAAGAATACGGTTAAGTTATCTTTTATTACTTTTTTAGAAATACGAAAGGTTGCTAGAAGAATGAATCCTATTGCCATAGGACCTATATAGCGCACAATATCAAGGGAAAGATTATTACTCACAAGAAAATCAAAGGCAAAAGATAATAATGTCATAAACAATACTATAGGTAATGCCCATACTAGAAGAGTAAGAAGTCCTAAACGTGGTCCTCCTACTTTATGTCCAATGGCAATGATTGTTTGAGTACTACTTGGACCTGGTAAGACTCCTGTTAGTGCAATAAGTTCAAGAAGTTCTTCCTCACTTAAGTAGTTCTTCTTGACAACCATTTGTTGCATAAAAATCCCATAATGGGCTTCTGGTCCACCAAAAGCTCCAAGTGAACATATTAAAACATCCTTTAAAAATGTTGAAGTAGATATTTGATTTAGTTTGAATTCACTCATAAAGCCTCCTAGAATATTGAATAATCATACCATGATTCAGTGATTCAATAAAAATTTAGAACTAAAAAAGAATGGAATATCCATTCTTAAACGTCATTATTCTTACTTTTGGTTAGTTTCATCGAATCACTTCGAATCATAGTCTTAATGTACTTGACATGTCTAATTCGAAAAATCGAAAAATCATCATTGAGTGATACAAGACTGACTTGCTCATAACCATACTTGCCTAATAGTTCCCAACCATTATCTCGAGTTAAGTCTGTTTTAAATTGCTTTGAAGTCCTTTTTGGATATGCAACCCAAAACATTGCATCTTCATCAAGATATGGAATCAATGTAGGGATTAGTTTCTTTAGATCATCTTGATTTAAAACAAAGCATAAGACAAATTTACATGAAGGAATTATGACGTCACTGCGTGGGAAAAACCCTGTCATTTCATCTAACGTCTCTTGAAGTTGCTTCGGTAAATTAATGACGATAAAGGGATTAATATCTTTGAAGTGCAGTTTCTTAAGAAGGCTCATTATATCTCTCCATAGGTGTATAGATCACCGTTTTATTACGTCCATAATCCTTTGCAAGATACAAAGCTTTATCAGCTTTTAAATAACTAGTGTATAAAGGTTCTTCATCTGTTGAATTTAGTGGTGCAATACCAAAACTTGCGGTAATTCTAATGTCATGTTCTTTAACGTGAAAAGTTGTATTCTCGATTTTTTTGCGTAATCGCTCTGCTATTTTAAAGGCATCATTAGGGTTTGTTTCATGAATCATAATGACAAACTCCTCGCCTCCCCAACGAGCTATAAGGTCTTTGTCTCTAAGGACTGCTTTTAGAAGAAGAGAGAATTGCTTAAGAAGTTCATCACCAACAGGATGGCCATAAGTATCGTTCACAACTTTGAATTGATCTATATCAACGATGACCATACTTGAGGAAAAACCTTCTTCTCGAAAGACATTCATTTCAGTGTTAACTTGAATCTCAAACTCACGTCGATTAAGAAGTTGTGTCATGCTGTCCATAGAAGCAATAACACCTAAGCGATAATTAAGTTGTTCAAGTTCTAGTTTTTGCTGCTCAAGAGATTGATTTTGCTCTTGTATTTGAAGTTTGTGACTCTCATAGTTAGTAAAGTAAAACCATAGAATGTTTGATAGCGCAATAGCCATAATTAATGCTGTAAACCCGTCAAATCGATGTGATAATAAAACATTTGAATTCTGCACTACAATACCCATTACAATATAGAAAACACCATAAACTAATGAATAAACCAATCCACCTAATAAAGGAGGCATTAGAAATACAACACTAGTAGCCATATAAATAATAATAAATGCAGAAATACTGCTTGTTACACTTTGATCAATTACCACAATCCAAATACCTATGAACATAATAAAAAAAACGGAAACAAGTAGTGTGATTAAATTAAGTATCGTTTTTTCTTTTTTATAGTTTTTTAAGACAAGAATAGTAAAACTTATTATACATGCGACAACAATTATCAAACTATGCGCAATAATTATTCCAAGTCTCCAATTTATTTCTGAGATAGTTTGAGGATTAACAAAAAAAACAAATGCAACTACATGTATTACACTGATAGGAATTGTAAATAATGTCACTTTAAAAAGATTCGACATGTTTGTTGCAATGACATGTTTGAAGTGTTGTTCTGGAAATAGTAAGGATAATATTTTCTTTCTCACTGTTCACCACCCAAATAATTTTGAATACATTATACTCAATTTTAGTGAAAAAATATCATAAAATATACAAATATTTCTGTTTTTTGCACATTTTTTCACTTATTTTGTGTAGATTCTAATGAACATTCTAACGATTATTTGCTTTAAAATGTAACTTTCATAATCGGTCAGTTAACACTGATAAAAATTAAAATATAGTTATATATTTTATGATATAGTTAATTTAGAAAATTGTTTTAATAACAGTTTTACTAATCATTGCACTAAACAATAAAGGAAACAAACTATGAAAAAAATCGCTATGTTAATTCTACTTGTTTTACTCGTCACTTCAGTCAGTGCATGTACCGTGTATACCCCAAACAGATTACCTGATTTAGGCAAGTATACTATGAAAGATGCAGATGATCCTGAATACGCTTGGGTGCTTCTTAAAGAAGATAATAAATTTGAGTTTAATCGACATATTGCAACGTCTTATCGCCCATCAGGTAGTTATTCCGTTGAAGATGATAAATTAACATTAATGGTTAGTGAAGAAGAAGTTTACATATTTTTGATTAAAGGAAACCGATTAATATTCGAAAGTAGTGGAAGTGTTGGGGCTATTGTTGAAGTTGGCACAATCTTTGAATTATCGACTGGTAAGTAAAAGCATCAATAATTTACAAACCAAAAAAAGGGAGTTATTCCCTTTTTTGCTGTCTTTTAGCTATTCACTATAATCAAGACATTAAACAATAATTCTTTCAAAAATATAGGTGTATTATTTTCTAGTATCAAAATCTTTTTCTATGCGTTGTTTCCACTCTTTAGTAATCGTTTTGTTAGCACGCTTTGCATTGATTGCTTCATTTAATACATCATAATTAAGTGATGTCCCCTCTTTATCACTATGAAATCTTACTGCTTTGTCTTCGTGAATACCAAAGCTTCTTGCTTGAGATAGAGCATCCATGTTTGCACCTAAGAAAATAAATTCCCAATTGTAAAGTGCTTTTTGTCTCTCTATAAGTTGTTTAACACGCGCATGAGTGAAATGACGACTTGCGTTTTCTAAGCCATCAGTCGTAATCACAATCATGACATGTTTAGCACGCATTGAAGGTGGAAGTTCCTTTTGGTAAAGATCCATATTAATGATTGACTGACCTACAGCATCAAGTAGCGCTGTAGAGCCTCTAACTTGATAATCTTCTTCACTCATTGGAAGGATATTGCGGATGTTGGCATGATGATGAATCACTTTTATTTCATCATCAAAGAGTACGGTAGTAATGGCTGCATCATCAGGATTTTCTTTTTGTTTTCTAATTAGAGCATTAAATCCTCCAATAGTATCTGATTCAAGTCCTGACATTGATCCACTGCGATCTAGTATAAACATAATCTCTGTTAAGTTGTTTGTCATAGTATGACCTCCTTGTGAATACATCATAATGTTTCTACCAAAATAAAAGGTCGCTTGTGAAGCGACATTTTTTTATGATCCTAAGAGAGGTTGATTGAAATGAAATAATATAGTGTTTATCTCCATAATGTCATACTTCTTTTCTTCAATGAAATACTCAATAATGAGATCCAGTACATGGGATGATGAAAGTGCATATCCAGCACTAAGTAGTAAGTCATGAGTATCATCAAGATTCAACTCAAGGGCAATAACAAATGCAAGGACCGTTGGTTTACTTGGTTGATAGTTTACATTGCTTCTGATTTTTGAGAATAGACGGCGATCAATATTCGCTTTATGATACACAGCAGAATCTGTTAAACCACTTCGATCGATATATCTGATAAGTCTTTGCGAAAACGTTTCTTCTCGCATCGCGACAATATCATCAATATTACGTGCTCTGCGCCTTGAACGTGATTGTTGATATGACGAAGTGACTTCATTTTCAAACGACATTGATCGCTCATTCATGAGACTATCAAGATTGGGCTCGCTAAAACGAGATGTGATATAGTTTTGAACAAACATCACTAGTTTTTGGGAAAGAATGTAGGATGTTGAATCGTACACAACCAATGTCACTTGAATATCTCTTTTTACTATAAACCTCTGTATTACAGCCATTGCAATCTTTAGTGCTTTTTCTTTTGGAAAGCGATGAAAGCCCGTTGAGATAAGAGGGATTGCGACACTATCAAGATTGTTAGAGACGACACACTTTAAAATATTATTGTAGCACTCTGCAAGCAATTTCTCTTCTTCCTCTATACCACCCTCCCAGTGAGGTCCAACGGTATGGATTATATATCGTGCTTTCAAATTAAAGCCTGGTGTTATAGCTACCTCAGAAACATCAAGATGTCTTAGTTCTGAAAGAGTTCTTGCTAGTTGTGGCCCAGCTGCATGATGGATTGCAGAGTCAACTCCAGGTCCCGCTTCAAAATTTGGTTTTACTGTATTAACAATCGCATCTACATCAAGTTGTGTTATATCGGATCTTATAATATCAAAAGGCATAATGACTCCTTTCATGCGAGTTATCAGTTAACATCATTATACTTTAAGATATTTATGTATTATAAGAAAATCTTACTGGGAGTACCGATAATCGAGAAATCTTTATGATTTTAGCCTTAACAACACAATACTGTCCAAAAAAATCTCTATTTAAGTAAGCGATGATTAAAACGATCCATTAAGAATGCCCCAAGTGGGGCGGTTATTAGAATTGAGATAACTGCCATAGATAGTATCAACTCACCTTGGGGATGATTCATAGCAAGTGGGATTCCTCCAATAGCAGCTTGAACTGTTGCTTTTGGAAGATATGTAAATATTGTAAATAGTTTTTCTTTATAATTGAAATTGGTTTTTACTAAACTCAATACAACACCTATACATCTAAATAATAGTGAAATAGCAAGAACAACTACTGCCCCTAAACTAAAAGTAAATATACTATCTATTGAAACTAATGCTCCTACTAACACAAATAGAAGGACTTCTGCTGCTAACCATAACTTTGAAAACTTAAATGATAAACGTTGTGCAACATTTTCTTTTCGAATTTGAATTGTTGCGCCCATAATCATAACTGCGAGCAAAGATGAAAATCCGATTTGGGTTGTGTTTATATGCTCTAAACTTAGTAATAGAAATGATGAAGAAAGCATTATGATTACTTTACCAGTGTCACGAATATGAAAGCGTGTAAACCACCAAGATAATATTAGACCTGTTATGATTCCAATCATAATCCCAAAGATGAGGGATGTAGGGAGTGTTATCAAAGAGACTGATGACATTACATGATTTGATGATAACGACAGAAGAGATGTAAAGATAACAATGACAAATACATCATCCATGGATGACCCTGCCATAATTAGTTGTGGAATCATTTTTTCTGTACCGAGTCGTAATTCTTTTAGTTTAAGCATTCTAGGAACAATGATTGCTGGGGATACTGCCGCAAGCACACTTCCTAAAAGTGCTGCCTCCAAATAGGTAATATTGAAAAAATAAGGAGCAATGATTATGACTCCAAATATTTCAAATAATGCAGGAAGAAAACTAATCATTAGTGCCGAAAAACCAACTGAGCGTAAATCTTTCAAATCAAGATTAAGTCCAGCACGAATCAAGATAATAATTAAGGCAAGTTGGCGTAAATCTGAAGAGATCAATAAGATTTTTACATCTAAAATATTCAACAAGCTTGGACCTAAGATCATCCCTGTTAGTAACAATCCTATTAGTTTTGGTAATTTGATTAAATCAAACAACTTTCCCAAAATCATTCCAAGTAAAAACATGAGTGCTAACGAAAATAACATAGTTTTCCTTTCATAAAAAAAAGCCAATGTACTTCAAAAAACACAGAAGTCATCAGCGAGTTCGCAGTTTTGGTTTCCCATGGGAGATTTCATTCCCATGACAAGAATATGACATACACCACTATTAGTCAAGTATTTTAGTGATTATTTGATCTATTGAATATCAATATTCAATAATCATTACTCCCTTTTCAGATGAAGTAGAAAATCAAAAATTAATGGACGACTTATTTATCAATCTTCTCATTAGCTTTTTCAATACTTTCTAGAATAGCTGCTTGTTGAGACTTAATATCTCTTAGTTCTTTCACGAGATGTTCTACAAGTATCTCAGTTTTAACATCCACTTCAAAGTCGTGCTCAGAGCGTATTCTATCTTTAGACTCTTGACGCTTTTGAGACATCATGATGATTGGTGCTTGTAGTGCAGCAATACATGAAAGTATTAAGTTAAGGAGTATGAAAGGATATGGATCATAAGGACTAAACAGAATTACCCATGAGTTAATACTTATCCAAATAACGATTATAACCAAAAATGAAATAATGAATTTCCAACTTCCTGCAAAATCAGCAAGTTTATCTGCTACTTTGTTTCCAAAGGTCAATTGTTCTTCTTGGAGCTCATTGATATTTCGAATCAAATGTTTACTTATGAGTTTGTCAATTTGTTTTCTTTCTAAATCTTCATCTCTTTTATCACTGGTTGTTTTCATAGGTCTTATTTTGAATCATGGAAAAGTCCATGAACTTCTGCAGCATGCTGTACAAAGAGAATTCCGTTTCCAGGTTTATCTAAGTTAAGTTCTTGGTATATCTTTTGAATGATAGCTTCTGATTCATTAGACTTAGTAACAATCATAACAATTTCTTTTTCTGGTTCAATCTCCATATTAAAAACTTTTGTCGTTGAGTTTACTCCAGAGCCTCGTGCATTGATGATTGTTCCACCACGTGCACCTGCAGCTCTAGAAGCACTAACAACTTCTTCTCCTCGTCCTTTTTCAACAATTGTGGTAATGATGTGGTACATATTCACTGTTTCCTTTTCTGAAGTTCTTTCTGAGCAATCATTGAATCGCGATCCAAGCATTCTGCATGAATTTATTCGATACATAATTCCATGGTTCGGTTTATGAAACTTAAATGTTTTATTTAGGTGATCAATAGTCTTATCAATCGTTATTTGATCTCCACCCATAATGATGACTTCTTTATGTTCGTCATAGAGTGCTAGAAAATTTAAGAGTGGCTGATTAATCGTACCTAATCCAAAGCAAACAGTACCACCTTTTACTCCCATCTCTCTAGCCTTATGTAATACCTTACTTCCTAATCCGTGATTAATAATGACATAAATCATGTCATACGTAGTGTCAAAGTTTTGGTTTTGCATGGTGTACCCCTCCTTTCTTTAATGTTGCTTGCTTATATATAAGTCCTAACAATTGTAATGTGATTATTGGTATCATTGCGACTAATGCAATCATTCCAAATCCATCGACAAATAGATCTGCTCCTTCATGAGCATGAGCAGCTCCTTGAATGAATGCTAGAATGAATGTTGCTGTCACAGGGCCAGTTGCAACTCCTCCCGCATCAAAGGCAATTCCTATAAATAGTTTTGGAATAAAGAACATAAGTCCTAAACTGATCATGTATCCTGGTAATAAATAATGCCATAACTGGATTTCAGTAACTAAAACTCGAAGCACTGATAAAGATACTGCTAAACCAACTCCTATAGATAATGGAATTAACACAGCAATTCTATTAATATATCCACTCGTCACTTCTTCGATTTGATGAGTTAATACATAGACTGCAGGTTCAGCTAAGATTGTTAAGGCACCTAAGATAAAACCAACTAGGATAATGATAACAGGATTTTTAAGTACAACTAAGTTTTGCCCTAAAAATGCACCAACATCCATAAAACCGGCACTAACTCCGATTAGGAATAGAAGTAAGCCTATCATGACGTAGATAAATCCAATACTAAGTTTTCTAACTTCTCGCTTTTTCATTTTAAATGCGAACTTCTGAAGTAAAAGGAATATTACCACAAGTGGGAGTATAGCCATAATGCTTTCTACAAAATTTGATGAAAATGTATTTATAAATGGTGCAAACATTGATTGAGAATCACTAATTGAGGATGTTAGAGTTGCAGTGAATTCCTGTTTTACAGAGAAAATATCAAGAAGAAGAACTCCAATAATTGCACCCACTGAAGCAATTGCAACTAATCCAAAGCTATCTTTTTCTGATGCTTTACTATCCTTTTTAAGTCGTGATATACCCAATGATAAAGTAAGGATAAATGGAACTGCCAAAATTCCTGTTGTTGCCCCAGACGCATCAAAGGCAATTGCAAACAGTTCTTTTGATGCAAACAAAGAGAGAACAAAGACGAGACCATAAAGTGCTAATAGTATCTTAAAAAGTGGAATATTGTAAAAGATACGAATAAATCCTAGTGAAAACATGAAAGCTAGTCCAATCGAAACAACGAGTAAGATGCTTACATTACTAATTAAGCCATTGCTCACAAATGATACTTGATTCGCTAACACAAGTAATCCAGGTTCAGCAATCGAAATAAAAAATCCAAGAATTAAGCCTGCAATAATGAGTATCCAAAGTGATTTACTCTTTGCTAATGTTTTACCAGTCAACCCTCCTAATGGAACTATTCCAATATCTACTCCAAGTAAAAAAAGTGTTAAACCGACCATTACAAATAAACTACCTATCAAAAAACGAATAAATAGTATTGTAGGCATTGGTACGATAAACAAATGCAAAAAAGTCACCAAAATAAGAATCGGAATAACCGATGCACTGACCTCTTTGAATTTTTCGCCAATGATGCTCAATGATCAACCTCCAAAGTGTTTCTTTTAAGTATTATCTCATAACATTGCCGTATTTCAAAAAAATGAGAAAAGCTTTCATTGAAGATTCACTTTGATGAAAGGCATTTAAGAGATATTTTTAGTATTAGTTAAAAATATCGTTTAAATCATGAAAAACTATTCTAAAAGATGCCTAAATTTGCTAATTAGCGGTGTAAAGCGTATAGTGAGGTTAGGAACTGTATACGTTTTAGTTGTTCAAAATACTTAGACTATAGAACTAGACTAATAATACTCATGATGATCAACACACAGTTTTTTAATCTTCATAAAACCAGAAAAGTGAGGAACCCCCACATGACTTACGAATTAGCAAAACATTTCCCGCATGAAATTATCTTTCAAACGGAAGGTCCAATGATTACACTCTATCAACCGACACATCGACGCTTTCCAGAAAACAAACAAGATCCAATTGTTTTTAAAAACTTACTACGCGATATTGATGACGCATTAAGTTTAAAGTATGAAAAAGAACTTGTTAGCACTATCATGGCACCCTTATATGAACTTGAAGAAGATGCTGATTTTTGGAATAACACCCTTGACGGTATTGCAGTTTTAGGAAATCAATCTCAATGTGTTATATATCTACTTCAAGAAACAGTCAATGAATTTGCGACGGTTGCAAATAGTTTTCATATAAAACCATTAATTAAAGCATTTCAATCATTAGAAAACTATCAATTACTTGGATTAAGTCGTAATAGTTTTTCAGTTTATCAAGGCAATAGAAATCGAATTATGGAACTAAAAATATCTTCAGATACTCCAACATCACTTGAAGATGTTTTGGGAGAACAAAAGACTGAGTCATATTTATCACATGGATCATATGGTGGTGCAAGTGGTAACGCTATGTACCATGGTCATGGTGACCCTAAACAAGAAACAGATATTGATACAGAAAAATACTTCAGATATGTTGATAAATTCGTATATGACAACTATTCAAGTAAGTCAAAGCTACCATTAATTATAGTTGCACTTGGTGAATATCATTCTGATTTTAAAAACAAGAGTATTAATCCATACTTACATGAAGAAGGTGTGGCAAAATCTTATGAATCGATGGATTTAGACGAGATAAAAGAGGAAGTGTTAGAAATTATAGAACCTATTCATGAAGCGAAGATTCAAGAACTTATTGATACATTCAATCAAGCAGAATCTGGTTCTTTAGGTTCTTCAAAAGTCGCAAAGATTGCATCAGCTGCCTTTGATGGTCGCATTGATACAGTACTAATTGAGGAAAATAGAATTGTTGGCGGAAAAATCGACATGGAAACAGGTGAAGTTAAGTTTGGAAGCATTGATAGCCCTGATTTAGATGATATCCTAGATGATATTGCTGAACTTGTGTTAATGCGTAAAGGTGATGTATTCATCTTACCAAAGGACAAAATGCCAAGTGACACTGGAGTTTGTGCAATTTTTAGATATTAAGCCAAAACATTAGTATACTTACTTGATCAAATAATAAGTAATGTGATCAATCAATAATAATTGACTACTCAAAACAGTTTGTGAATCTATCACAAACTGTTTTTTAAGTGAAATTAGTATTTATAACCTCTGTAAATAATCAAATTCCATGATTAGATATTTTTATAAAGTGTTCTGCTTAATGATATCAACAATGATTTTACTAACATTGATTTGCTCCATCATTGATTTTGCAAGCAAAGCACGTTTACGGTATTCATCTTCACTTAGCAACTTCAATATCGCTTCCTTAACATTATGTTTATTTACTTTCTTCTTTTGTATTTGTAGTGCATTACCAAATTTAACACTTTGATAGATATTTAGTGACTGCTCAGGTTGCATACCAATACCAAGGAAAGGCACACCTGCAGCAATGTTAGTTTGAACTGTACCTTGTCCGCCATGCGTTACGGCAATATCGACATGTTTTAATACTTCTAATGCAGGCAACCAATCTGTGACATAAACATTCTTTGGAACAACATCATCTTGTTTTAAGTGGCTTTTTATTGGTGCAACGACAACGACATCTAGTCCATAAAACCCTTCAAGTGTTTTCCTTAAAACATGATGATTTGCTGAACTCCCCATCGCAAAATATATTTTTGGTTTATCAGTAGTTTCGAGTAGAACTTTTATATTTTCTGGAATTGGCGTATCGAGATGAGCAAACAATGGCCCTGAGAAATACCAGTTCTTTGGTAAGGATTGTAACATACTTAGTTCTTTAACATCTGTAACAATGTTTATGTCACCAGTCCAGACTTCAAAAGCATTCTTTGGTGGTTTTAAGCCATAAAGCTTTGAGACTTTCCTGAAGTTTCCCATAACAAGTGGAACATTAAGTAAAATCCAAACAGCGATTTGATTCAAAAACTTAGGAGTAAAAGGACTCATCGGTAAACCTGCTTCTAAGTATGGACGTGATAATGCTAATGGAACGATGTTGAACAGTTTTACTTTCTTAATGCGACACGATAATGAAAAACTTAAGACTGATCCAAGAAATGCAAATGAAGGTTTAATAGTATCAATGAGTTGAATTTCATTTTCAATTCTCTGTTTTAATTCTTCTAACGTCCAAGGTTGTTTAAAGGTTTCTCCACGATCAACTTTCCATAAATGTTGTATTTTTGCATCATCTTCAACCGGTTTTAGATGATGTAAAGTAAATCCCGCTTCTTCTACTAACTGTTCAAATTTACCCCCATATGAGAAAAAATGACATTCATACTCCGATCTCAATAGTTTTGCTACTTCAATCATGCGTGTTGTCTCGGCAATATTCCAACCAACAACTCCAAAAAGCACTTTTTTCATGTTTACCCCTTTCTTTTTCCCTGTTATGTATTTACTTATAACTATTTCCTTCTCAATTCTTTCAAATGAAGTTTATGTTGTTCATCTATTTGAAATGAATCAATCATTTTTGAGATGGCTTTATTATGGGTCCAAGGATCTAAATGGTGTTCATTTAACACAACTAAACATTTGCTTGGGTATTTACACATGATTGATGTAAATGCCCATGCGACTGCCATTTTTGTGTAGTAGCCTTGGTGTTTTAAACTTATAAGGATATCAATAGACTGATCAATAGTTTCATCATTAAGATAATGACTTAAAAGTAATACAGCTGCAATACGTTGATAAAACTCATCATCAATAGCAGCATATGTTTCAATAAGTTTAAACACTTCACTTGGATGTTTCTTAGCAATCACAAATCTTTGAGTTAGAGAGTCTACAACACTCCACTCTTTAGCATGAGGTGCAAAAGACTCAAAATAATGAAGTGCAAGGTTAATATCCTTTATACTTCCTATTAGGTACGTTTGGATGATCTCAAGTTCATATACTACAAATTGATTAGAATTAAGGAAGTCATAAAGACTTCCTTTTATAATGACTTTTGAATACTCCTTAAGTCTTGGATAACTAATACCAAAGAAAGGTTTTCGACTTGATTCATTATGTTTTAAATCAGTTGTTGTTAGATTGAACCAATTAATAAAATCTTGATAAGCATCCATGGTTTTACCTTTCGAGTCACTTGACATTTTTCTTTTTTTTAAAATGTTGAATTGATTTGTGATTCATTAGCAATTCATTGTAATTATTCTTATATTACCTCACATATTATTTTCTGCAAAGATTAAATGAGATGATTGATTCGTATCATGAAAGGATTAATCTATATAATAGAATGATAATCAAAAAAATTCTAATAGTTTCTTAGCGATTGATAATATTTATGTATTCTAAAACATATGTTAAAATTTTGAAACTTCAATGGGTATTCAGTAAACCAAAATTTGCCAAGTTGTCTAATGTGTGAATGCTCTATTTACCTTCGATTCTTTTAACAGTTTCATCAACCCATAAATCTATTTGTTTAGGATTGTTTTTATTTGACCAGTTAAATACCTTTGAAGAACTTACAGTAATATTTTGATTGCTTAAGATTGATTTGATTTGTGAAACTGCATTGTTTCCACCCATCCAAGCATATGGAAAGTGATGAGTAACAAAGACATGAGTTTGATGAGCTTTAATAGTAGACCAATTATTCAAGAAACTTGAAAATCCTTGGCATAAACTAAATGCCTGTACCCATCCAGCCAACACAAGGACATCACTTTTTTCAGGTAGTTCATCTCCTAAAAAAATCGTTCCTGGTTGTTGATTACTTGTATCTTTTGAATCAATGTCTTTAATGTGACTTAGTGAGACAAAATGTCCTGTTTCTTCAAGTCTTGTTTTTAGTTTTTGAGCTACGGAAAGTGTGTTACCTGTTTGAGAATGAACAATAATTGAAATATTCATAATACCTCCTGTTAAGTGATAATATCATTCACAAATTTGATTTGTGACTTCTACTTGTTTAATCGTATCATCAACATTTTCAATCCACAAGAAAAATATTGTTAATATTTGCACAAAGTTAGTTATAGTATTTTTTTAAGTAAAGTGTAAGAAACATAGATGAAATCAGAATCTTGCTTGATTATTTAATGACTCTAAAACGTTTCTTAGTATATAAGTTTTGATCAGCTTCCGTAATTAGTTCCTCTAATGACGCATGTTTCTTAGGATCATAATAGGCCATCCCTGCTTCAAGTGAAATCTGATAAACAGCAATACTATGTCCATTGAATTGATGAATTTTTTCAATCAATTCATGTCCTAAATCATCTAAATAAGATTGTGAACAATGTGAGATATAAACCACAAACTCATCTCCACCCATTCTTGCCAACACATAGTTCTTGAATACTTGAGACAATATTAAACCTGTATCAGAAATCATACGGTCTCCAAATTCATGTCCAAAGTGATCATTGACCTTCTTTAAACCATTCACATCACAAAATACAATCCCTGGTGTATTGCCAATTGATAAATCATATTCGAATTTTTTTGATGCATACTCGAAGAACCCTCGACGATTTAGGATACCCGTTAATATATCTGTTTGCGCAATTTTTTCTAACTGTTTTGTATAGGATTGAATTTTAACCATCAAATCAAGGCGGCTCAAAGTGTTTGTGATTTCTCTTTTTAATGAGGTAAAAATGCGATTTCTTGCGGTAATTGCGTCAATCACGAGATATCCATATAAGATGTCATGTTGATGAATTGGATAGAAAAGATAAGATTTTGAATTAGATTGCTTGATAACTTCTGAAGGAAGCCCATTTCGTGTTGGAAAAACTTGAACTGGCATCAAACAACCATTAATACTTCCATACGCATAGTTAATTTTCGAGGGCCATTCATATTTTAAAGGTTTATCAATAATCTGTGAGGATTCATCAAACAAGCAAAGATGTAATTGCACACCTTTAATCTTCATAAGGTATTCATCAATGACTTCAAACAAATGATCCAGGGTTTGAACCTGATCAAATGATGATCTTAATTGCAACATTAAAGTATACTCACTTAGACTTTCAGCATACTTTTGCATATAGTAGCGTTTATCATGTTCTTCATGTTCAATACTATTAAATGCTTTTGGACATCCACATGATTCCCTGATTATTAACTCAGCTGGAATGCATTGATCAGATTTATTATCCTCTTTAAGTAGATCAAATGCTTTACATGCCATATTTCCAAATGGTTGCTTCACAGTTGTTAGTGGAACTTCTAGTAATCTTACTTGTTCAATGTCATCAAATCCTACAATTGCGATATCATCTGGAATCTTTTTACCTGCTTCATTTATAGCTTTGATTGCTCCGATAGCCATCTGATCATTACCACAAATAATAGCTTCTACATTTTGAGTCAATAATTCAACTGCGTTTAAATAACCAGATTTTTTAGAATAATCCCCTTCTAGTAAAACATACTCATGGATATTGTGTTCATTAAAAGCTTGTTCAATACCTCGAAATCTTGCGTTTGATTCTGAAGAGTAAGATGGCCCATTGATGATTCCGAATTTTCGATATTGATGATTAATGAGATGCTTTGTAATCTCATAGCTACCCATGAAATTGTCACATTGCACTAGGTTAGCACCATCAATTGGAATAGATAAACTCACAATTGGAGCATTTGCAATCGAATTTAAGTATTCTTTATACACCTTTGAACCTACGTAATAGTTAAGTGAACCCGTTAGCGAAATAACTCCTTCTAAACGAATCATTTTCATAAGGTTATAGATGACATTGCTAAATGCTTCATCTTCGAATGTTGATTCTAAAGGACGTCCACAAAAAAAGAGGATTCGCTCATCAGGTGACGTTACATAATCACTTAGTTGCGACCATATTTCTTCTTCATATAGATTTTCTGTTGTTGATAACATCATGCCAAATAGTTTGATCATAGTATCACCGGTTTCATAGCGACTGTTATTATGAAATCGCTTGCATTAGTCTATTATAGCCACAAGCAATAGATAAATCAAACCTTGTTTTTTAATCTTTTAATAGAATATAAAGTAAGTATAATCGGTATTTTTCAACTATCTTCAACTCCTATCAAAATTAATACCAATACAGATAACAGTATTGGTATTAATTAATTCAATTAGACTAGATAGATTTCTCTTCAGCTAGTTCCTTTATTCGTTCAAGAGCATGCGGTACTAAACTAACAAAAGTTTCTTCTTGATGGTATGGAACATCCATATTAACATTTAGTATGGTCAATCCATTTAACTCATTAAGTGAATAACTCTCAGTACCACCACTCCATTCTCTTTCTCGAGTGTCTTGACCACTATCGATTGTATCAGTTTGATGTTTAAACAAAACATATTCATTTTCAATCATCTTTTCAACAGTACTAGTAACACCATACCCATTGATAGACGAAATGAATTGGACTTCCTTACCTTCTTTCATAATACCTTGCATAAATGTACCTTCATCGATAATACTAGCCCAATCACGAAAAGAATTATCATCCCAAAGTGTTTTCCAAACACATTCTTTAGATGCTTCAATACTTATAGAAAAATGAAGTTCAATCATTTTTATCTCCTTAACTTTTGATTTCATCCTTTTTAAGCTTCAGAGGTTACTTTACAAAAAAAGCGTAATTAGTATTACGCCTTCTTTGTTTTTTCTGCTTTTAAACGATCCATCTCAGTATTAATAAATGGTACTAAATAGTTCATACCAAGTATTGCAAATGTAGTTCCTTCTGGAACCCAACCCCATAAACGAATGACCATGACGATAATCCCAATTGAAATTGCGAAGATCCATCGACCATTATCTGACTTTGGTGAAGTTGCAGGATCTGTGGCCATAAATACTGATGCTAGTATTAAACTTCCAGAGAATATGTGGAAGAATGGATTTTGACCAACTAATACAGCAATCACAGCAACGGTTGCTAATATACCAACAGGAATACGCCAGTTAGCAAATTTCTTATAGAATAAGTATGATGCTCCAAGAAGTAATGCTAACGCTGATACTTCTCCGATACTACCTCCAATATTTCCAATAAAGAGATCCCATATAGGAGTCATTACACCTGTTTCTCTAAAAATTTGAAGTGGCGTTGCAGTAGCAACCATATCAATAGGACTTAGCCAAGGTTTTAAGGCTGTTGGGAAAGCAAGGACAATGAAAAGACGACCAAGTAGTGTTGGATTGAATAAGTTCTTTGGAAATCCTCCAAAAACTTGTTTTCCTAGAATAATTGCAACTGCACTTGCAGCTGCTAAGACATAAAGTGGAGTTGAGGGTGAGACTGATAAAGCTAAAAGTAATCCTGTAACAATTGCTCCTCCATCTTTATAAGTGTATTTTCTTTTAAAGATGAATTGGAAAAGTGCTTCTGAAGCAACCGAAACACCAACCCCAACAATTATCAGTAAAACTGCTTTTTCTCTGAAGAAAAAGATAGATAATAATGTGGCTGGTAAAAGTGCTAATAACAAGACTTTAAAAATTTTCATCATATTGTTTTTTGTTTAGCTAAAGTAATCTCTTCAATTACTTTAATCCTTTCATTCAATTCCCTATTTTAACACAATATCAATATTTTGCACTCATCTTGAGTTGACAAGGAAAAATGATGTTATGTCCATGGTTATTATACAATATTGTTTTCAATATTGATGCATTGTTGCTTAAAATATTCATAAAAAATAGGCATTTTTAGTGCCTATAGAAAATTCATTTTGTTGATAACTTAAATATGACTGTATATTCAAATTAGAATAATTCTCCAATTTCAACACGATTATCGATCATTCGATCATCGCGCTCTAGTGAAGTAGTTTCTTTTACAATCCAATCAGTTTTATATTTTTCTTTAAGATGACTAACGATTTCAAAGAATGAATATTTTGTGTTTGAATTTGCCATATAGATACCAGGTGAAAAGTTTAGTGCGCAATATACAACCGTTTTCGCAGTATCAGTCAGGAAACTGCATGATGGATACCAACGTGAACTTGCCTCAATAAAGCCTTTTGAAGCTTGCTGTTTTGAAAGTGAATGAAACATATTGTTTGGACGTGCATTAGCTTCTATTTGCCAACCTAGTCTTACAATAACCGCATTTTTATGGAATTTTTCTATGAATTTCTCGCATTGGATTTTGTAGCTTCCATAGTCATCCTCTGCATTTGGAATACTTGAAATATCATATGGACCAGTTCCTTTGTCAGAGAAAACAGAAACTGTACTTGTAAAGAGAAGTTTTATCCCAAGCTTTTGTGTAGAATGTACGATGTACTCAACCCATTCTAATGGTCCTGTTGCAATATGAAAGAACAAATCAGGTTGGTGTTCTTGAATGAACTGATGAACACTTTCTTGAGAAGTGATATCTGTTTTGCTTCTATCCCAAATAACAACCTCAATATTCTTACTTATTAGTTCTTCATAAATATATGGAGCAACTGTACCATTCATTCCTGTGATAATAACTTTCATTTTACTAATTTTCCTCTGTTTCGTGCTCGAATACTTCGTTAATTTTGACTCCAAATGCATCAGCAATTCTAAATGCTAATTCTAGTGAAGGAGTATACTTTCCTGCTTCGACAGCAACAATCGTTTGCCTTGAAGCTCCTACTTTTTCTGCAAGTTGTTGTTGGGTGATCTCATTTGCAAAGAATCTGAGCGTACGGATATTATTCTTAATTTTAAGCTTCTTCACGTTATCATATTCCTTTTCTATAATAGAATATCTGAGCAAATCCTTCTAGTAGAGATCCAACACTGAAAGATACGTACAAGATATTTAGCATTATTACTGGGGAATAATTCAAGGCAAGTAATATTAGCCCAGCCACAAATCCAATTCCTGAAAAGATAAATCCAAATCTCATTGATTTTAATTCTATGAGTTTATCCATTTCATCAGTAACCATTTCACTATTAATGGTTTTTTCTATTTGCTCATCACTAGTATCATTATTATACACCTTTTCTTTAACAGCTATTGAAATGGCAATAAGAATGTGAAATACGATTTGACCGATGATTGTAACAACAATTCCAATTCCAATAAATAGAAGCATTGTATTTGCCCAGAATTTTAAATCCTCGACATCAATATTTCCTGATTGGACTTTACCATATGCATATAGACCATATGCCACTAGAATAATGATTCCTGACACTACTGTGAAAATTGTACGCTTTTCTTGGTATGACATAATGTAATCTCCTTTGTTTAGTTTTATATACATATAGTACATAATACTATACATTATGTCAAGTATTTTTTACATTTAGTTATAAAATTTAGTGTTTTTTATTAAAAAAGAAGAAATAAGTAAGTTAAAAGCAAAAACTTGTCTATCTTTTTGAAGTGACTTTACTCATTGATCTTATCCTCATAACGAAAAGTCCTGCAATGAAAGTCATTGTTGCAACAATTAAGTAAGGTACTAACATAGCCAATCCACCCCATGCAGCTTGAGACTGTGCATAATTTGCTAAGTTCATTCTTATCGCAAGCATACTAAAACCATAAGCTACTGGGATTAGACCCATGACATGGATTGAAATATGTTTTGCTTTCAATCCAATCAAAATAAATAGGACACCGGTGATCCAGTTTGATATACCAAAGGTACCAAGCAATCTTAATTGCTCTGTTGCTGTTGAGGTAGTTAGATCAAAGCCAGCGATATTAATAGCTGAATACTCAAGAAGAACTGTATGCATAAATCCTCTAACTAGATCAATACATCCAAGAATAATTAGTGTGATCCAAACAAACCTTGGAACTTGTGTTTCAACTTTTGTCATCTGAATTCTCCATATGTTTTTTACTGACTTTTATCGACATCAAAAAAAGAATGATGCAAAGAGGAACTAAGATGAAGTTCCCTATTCCTCCAGGTGCAGTCCCTACAGTAACAATTGGTTTCATCATTCCAACAACCATACGCATTGTATATTCGATGATTAAGAGGATATACATAGCTGGTATTAATGATTGATATCTGATGAATACAACTACGTATACAATACTCATCAAGAGTTGTGATAATCCCCATAAAGCAAACATTAAGACTACAGTTGCAGCAGCTGCAGATGGATAACTATCTAATGGAATGGTAGCTATTGATTGTGCTCCTCCATCGCTAGAAAATATATGAATTAAACTCCTTATAATCGTTACTAAAGTAAAAAGCAAAAACATATACTTTGAGACTTTATTGCCTCTATATTCATTATCAATATTCTTCGGAAGTATACTTTTTGTTTCGAATTTCATTTTAATAGTCTCCATTAATTAAATGATTGTCATAAATGTTTTGAAGATGCAACATCTTTTAATCAGATGAGCCCAATAAAGCAACTTCTACAGCTTTTTGAATTACTTTACTGCTATAGGTAGCGCCAGAAATCACATCAACTTTAATCGTCTGATTTTCAATAATTCGATCTAGTATTTTTTCAGCATCTTTTCCCTGTCCATTATCATGTTTCAATAATTCAATCAAAGTTATCCTATGATTTGAAACAGTGACTCTCAATTTGACTTTCACAGGGAAGGACTCATAACTACCTTCATATTTACCATCTGATATCAAACTCAAATTAACATCAGAAAGTGTCATATTATTCATCTTTTCTAAGCCTTCTTCTGCCATACTTATCATCAAATTCATAAAAACTACTCCAGATATCACTAAACCAACTAATACTGCAAATACTGTAATTAGTACTCTCCTTTTTTTCATACTATCATTCCCCTTTATAATCATTACTATCAGATTATAACCAATTTGGCATATAATCGTAGCAATTAGATTTTTATGAAGTCTTTTCACATCACACTATTACATATCAAAAGACACATTCATTAGAACTTGTGTAGATCGAAATTAACTAACTTAATTCATGTGCTATGTAAGATTAGTTTTTGCTTTTAGTATAAACTTTAATCAAACTATCTCAATATTCTTCTCTTTAAGTCTTCTTTCAGCAATCTCTTTCACAATAACGTATAACGAGGAAAGTAGTGGAATACCAAGTAAGATTCCAAGGATTCCAAACAAGCTATTCCCAACCACAACTGCAAAGATAATCCAAAATCCTGAGATTCCCATATTGGAACCAACGACTCTTGGGTAAATCAAATTGCTTTCGATTTGTTGTAAAACAATTAAGAACAAGATAAACCAAAGTGCAATTACAGGATTTACGATAACTAGTAACAACAATGAAGGTACTGCACCAATGTATGGCCCAAACAATGGAATAATATTCGTTATACCAATAAGGAAACTAATAACTAAAGGATATTCAAACCTAAAGATTATCATTCCTATGTAGCAAACGACTCCAAGAATTAATGCTTCAAGGATTTGCCCTCGAATAAAATTTTCAAATGAATGATTGATTATGTGGATGTACTTAGTTGATTGATCACAAAACTTTTTAGGTGTGAATGCATAGAATACTTTCTTAAAAGTACTAAAAAGTCTTTCTTTACTGAGTAATATATAGATTCCTAATACCATACTAATGATTGTGTTAAACACTACAGTAATAAGGCCTCCAAACACATTGAGTGCTTGATCTGCGATACTTAGAATGAAATTAGTTGCACCATTAACAATTGAAGTCCAGATTGCTAGAATTTGATTTACAATATCATCAGATAAATTAAATTGAACGACCTTCTCTTTAAAGTACGTTTCTAAACCTTTGAAGTAATCTGTTGTTGCTTCAAATTGCAACTGTTGTATGCTATTGATGAGTTGTGGTAAAACAAAATAGATTGATAGAGTTATGAAACCAATCACTAGTAATAATGTAGCTACTAGAGATAATGCTCTTTTTATTCCTGTTTTTACTTTAAGGTTTTTGAAGAGTTTTAACTCAATAGTCTTCATTGGAATATTTAGAAGATATGCTAAAACAAAGCCCCCAACAATCGGGGAAAATATTCCTAGAATATATGCAATAGTATCCATTGTTTCACCAAGATTATCAATCAAATGATACATGATGATACCAAATAGTATAACTAAACTTGCAATGATTGGTTTTCTCATTTCTTCTTTGGTGAACATGATCTATGCTCCTTTCAGACACGTTGAAATCAATATTTACTTCTATTAAACTCTTTAGTTAGTGATTCCCTTACCACCATGAATTTTCAATGGAGGATACGATTTTAGTCCCGCAATAATGGGTTTCGCTTTTTGAATTAAGGTCTGAAATACTGGTAATGTTAAAGAAGCTTTGTGAGCTTCTTCATTGTCCCACACTTCAAAAACATAAACATTATCGCTTTCTTCATCGTTGGTGCCAACAATATAGCATTGGCAATTATCAAGATTCTTCATTTCATTTGCAGCTTCAAGTAAATATTTAAGTAGTTCTTCACGTTTTCCAGTCGTAGCAGTAATGTAACCATTAATTGAGTATTTCATGGTGAAACTCCTTTTGCATATTATATTACATAAACACATATGTGCCTAATGAAGTTTCAATGAGATAGTGTCTTAGTGATAAGAGTATTACTTTAAACATCATGCATTCATTATTAATCATGTTGATTACTTTATTTCAAATATTGAGCCTATTTTTTGATATCCAAGTTTTTCATAATATGGATCAACATCGCTCATCACATAGATTAGTTGTTCTGGGAAGTCTTTACTTAATCTTTCAATGAGTAACTTACCAATTTTCTTACCTCTATGTGATCTTCTTACAAGTAAATCATAAACGTAGATTCCAAAACCATTGTCTTCTCGACATCTTATATAGCCACAAATACCTGTTTCATCCTTGGCAACATAGACTAAACTAGACTCTAAAGCCTTAATGTAGTGATCACGTCCTTGTGCTCCATGATAATCACTCCACTCATCTCCCTCATCAACGAGAAGATCAAAAAGAAGTGACTCATCATCTTTACAATACTTTTCAATGTTCATATTATTCCTCCCTCATCATCCATATGTCATTATATCAATGAAGTATAGTTTACTCACGCTTGGCTTTGTATTCATTAAAGAATAAAGCTTTAATACAACTTCAAATCTTCTTCATGAAATCTGCCCAATGATAGTTATCATCATTATAGTGATGACTCCAGTAATTAATTCTATCCATGTAGTATTGCTTTCGATCTTCGACAGCCTTCTCACATTCAGGGATTCCATGACGTCTAATGATTGCTGTTAACTCATATATTGGGAACCCAAGCGCATGTTTGCTTGTATGAACAACACTACATGCTTGTCCAATCGCATGACACATTGCAATATCTTCAAGAGAATCAAGATCTTTTGCCACTGCATGAGCTTGCAAAATTGCGTGTCGTGCTAAAGTCATGTTTGCTTTACCTAATGCCCAATCTCTAGATAAATGAACTGCTAACTCAAGTCGATGTTCACTAGGAAATCGCTGAGCCAATATTTGAACTGCTTCATTGGCTAACTCTAAAGCCCACAAGACTAAGGTTCGGTGATTTTGCTGTTTTATCAACTGATTTAAGTCATCTAAAAAAAGACTATCTTTCGAAAACAAAAGCTGGTTTTTTCTTTTAATTCTTATTTGTACTTCTTCGAGCCAGTTCATTTTTTTCTTGTTTTTTCATTCATGCCTACGTATCTGTAATCTAATTAATAACTATTCCATAAGCATATTCAATCTATTGTCCCTAAAATCCTGCTTCTTGAATTGCGAGCACAAGATTTCTTCCATATATCTCCATACCAAGTGCATTTGGATGAACTTCATCAATGAAATATTCAAAAGTATGAGGTACAAGTTTAAATCCATCAATCACAGTAATAGTGGAATACTTAGCACATATATCTTTTGTTTTCTGACCAAATTCTTTAAGCACATGGTTTTTGTCCAGTGAATCACCTCTCCAAGTTGGTGTTATACAAAGCACTGGGATATTTGGATACATTTCTGATAATCTAGTGTAGTATTCTTCAATTACCTTCATACTTGTTGTGTGATATTGATTTGATCCTAATGAAACAATAATCTTTTCAGGAACATAACCTTGCATATTCTCAAGTATATTTTTATCATAGATAAACCCACCTAGTCCTTGATTAATGATATCGTAATTAAGATAGCGATTCGCCACATTCACATAGGTATGTGCTGATCGAAATGAACCATAGCCTTGTGTTATAGAATCCCCCATCCATAAAACCTTTGGCGTTTTATCAACTGGATATATATCATCGTCAATCTCAAAGTTTCTTATCAAAACAATAGCATCCACAGATAAGTAAACGGCGACATGCTTTTCATATGAAGGCATTTCGAAAGTTAATACACCTTCTGGTTTTAAATCTTTGACATATACTACTTTGGTGATTAATCCATCTATAGAAAGTTCGATAGTGTCATAAGATCCTATCCAAGGTATTTTATATTCAAAAGAGAATTGTGTAGCACTTGTGTTAAACTCAAGTGTCTTTCCATTGGATGCTTTGTTTCTGTCATACCAAAAATCATCACACTCTTCTAGATAGCGCATCTGTTGCTTTGTATAATGATATGATTGTAAATAACCCTCTTCGGATTCAATAATATTATAAGCACCATAATATATCTTCTTTAACTGCTCATTGGATAGTTTCATGTGATGCAACTTCCTATCTCTTTTATACAATTAATTATAACTCAATTCATTCACTGTTTTTCTAAAATTGTCGAATCAAAAAAGTAACATGAGTTTTAGCCTTAGAAACTAAAACCCTATGTTACTAACCCACTGATTATGAAAACTAATTATTACTTATTCAACTTCCAATTGTCCCATCATACCTTCTTCTTCATGTTCTAAGATATGGCAATGATACATGAAGATTCCTTTGTACTTAAACTGTACTATGATTCTTACTGTTTCTCCAGTTCGCACAAATACTGTATCTTTCCATCCTTTTTCATTTTCTCTTGGTTCACCACCATTTCGGCTAAGTACTTGAAATTGTGTGCCATGAATATGAAATGGATGACCTGGACTGCTCATCATCATGCCTCTTGTAGATGATATTTCCCAAATTTCAGTAGCACCAAGGGAAACATTATCATCGATTCTATTAATATCAAACTTGCGACCATTTAATGTAACCATATGACCCATACCATCGAGTTCAATTGTCTTAATAGCCGTCACTTGATTTATATCGAGTTTTTCAATGGTTGTTAAAACTTCTGGTAGTACAGTATTATCAATCATTTCTGCACCTACATTAAAAGTCATTACCAAATCATTGTCACTTACTAAGCGAATCTTATCACCTTCTTTATACTTTGAAAAATCTATAATAATCTCAGCTCGCTCACCTGGGGAGATAAATAATGTTCTGGTTAATAGCGGTTTCTCAAGTAAACCTCCATCTGATGCAATTTGATGAAAATTACCATCACTAAGTCTTAAATTAAAGTTACTTGCATTTGCACCATTAAGAATTCTAAAACGCATTTTAGTTTGCTTAACATCTAAATAAGGAGTTATTGCCCCATTGACCATAATATAGTCACCCACTACACCATCCATCATATTGTTATCGTATCTAAATGAACCATTTCGATTAAAACTTCTATCTTGAATAATTAGTGGGATATCATTAACACCATAATCATCAGGTAAATTAAGTGACTTTGAATTTTCATCTTCAACAATTATTAATCCTGCTAATCCATAATAAACTTGAGTCGCAGTCGTACCGATGACATGAGGATGAAACCATAATGTTGCGGCAGGTTGATCTATTGTGAAAGAAGGTTGCCATAGTGACCCTGCTGAAATGACTTGATGAGGACCTCCATCCTTTGATCCTTCGACTTCAAGTCCATGCCAATGAACAGATGTATCAACTTGAAGTTCATTGCTTACATGCATACGGATTTCTTGACCTCGAGTTACTTTAATGACGGGTCCTAAAAAGCTTCCATTATATCCCATTGTTGGTGTTTGCATGTCTCCAATAAAGTTAGTTGTGCCTTTTTGAACTTTTATATCGTAGTCTGAGGATGACTCATCTGTCTTAAATGGTTCTAATAAAGTTGGAATTGGTAAAGGTTTATTAACTGATTGATTACCATTAGTATTTATTGGGTTATTTAGAGTATTGTAAAAATTTAGTGCAAAGTAAAACAGTACTATTATCACAATTGCTAAAGCACTTCTTATTAAAATTCTGTTTTGCATGTTTGCACCTCATTTCAAATATTATATAAGTTCAAGTCTATGTTCTTTTAATACTTATATCCAATCAGACTAATCAATTCTTAGAAATCTAGCATTAATAGCTACAATGATTGTGCTTAAAGACATTAACCCTGCACCAACTGCTGGGCTAATTACAATTCCTTGATTATATAAAATTCCAGATGCAAGCGGAAGTGCTATTAAATTATACCCTGTAGCCCAGATTAAATTCTGCACCATCTTTTTGTAAGTAGCCTTTGATAGTTTTATAATGTTTACTACATCGAGTGGATTACTCTTTACTAATATTATATCAGCTGTTTCAATAGCAACATCAGTTCCTGCTCCTATCGCAATACCAAGATCTGCGCGTGCTAAGGATGGTGCATCATTAACACCATCTCCTGTCATTGCTACAATTCTTCCTTTTTTAATAAGTTCATCTATTTTGGCTGACTTTTCTTGAGGTAATACTTCTGCAATAATCGTATCAATCGCCAGTTTTTCACCGACATAGGATGCTACTTTTTGATTGTCTCCAGTTAACATGATTGATTCTATTCCCATTGATCTTAACGTGTCGATAGCTTCTTTAGCGGAATCTCTTATAATATCTGTTAAGGCAATGTATCCAATAAGTTTATTGTCTTCAAGGACAAAGACCACAGTTTTACCTTGTTGAGCTAAATCTTCATAATACTGCTCATCAAATTCTATATTATTGCTTCTGATGTACCCTGGGCTTACAACCATGATTTTTTTATTATTAATGCTTCCTTGTAATCCTTTACCAGTAAGATTTTGAAAATCACTAACATCTCTTAATTCAAGATTTCTTTTCTTGCCTTCATTGACTATTCCATTCGCAATTGGATGTTCCGAGTTTGATTCTAAAGAATAAGCAATAGAAAGTAGTTCATCCTCAGTAATATTAATGGCTTTCATATCCGTGATACCAAACTCTCCTTTTGTTAGAGTGCCTGTTTTATCAAATACCACTGAATTAATCTTTCTTGCGTTTTCAAATGCACTGCGATCTCTAATAAGTAGTCCACTTTTTGCCCCTATACTAGTAGAAACAGCAGTGACTAAAGGAATTGCGAGTCCAAGTGCATGAGGACATGAGATGATAATTACAGTAACTGCTCTTTCCATAGCAAAACTTAGTTCACTACCAAGAGACATCCATACACCAAAGGTTAAGGTCCCAGCAGATATTGCCAAGTAGAAAAGCCATTTCGCAGCTGTATCAGCCAATCTTTGGGTATGAGATTTAGATTCTTGTGCCTCTTTAACAAGTTTTACAACCTGAGAAAGAAATGTTTCGTCTCCAACTTTGCTTACCTTAAACTTCAATATTCCTTCTCCATTAATTGAACCACCAATGATTTCATCACCATCTGATTTTTCTACCGGAACAGATTCACCAGTAATCATTGATTCATTGACTTCAGAATTACCATCAAATACTATTCCATCAATTGGGATTTTTTCACCAGGTTTAACTAAGATGTTATCGCCAGTTTTAAGATTAGCAACTAGTACAGTTTCAGTTTCACCATTTTCATTAATTAGATGTGCTTCTTCAGGCATTAGTTTAAGGAGTTCATCTAATGCTCTTGATGCTCCCATGACTGACTTCATTTCAATCCAGTGACCTAATAACATAATGACAATTAATGTTGCTAACTCCCAGAAAAAATCATTTCCTATCGACAAGAATACAGCGAATGTACTATATATATAGGACACAGTAATAGCAAAGGCTATTAATGTCATCATTGCTGGGGATTTCTTTTTTAGTTCACCAACTGCCCCTATTAAGAAGGGTTTACCTCCATAAATAAATAGGATCGTTGATAGTGCGAATAATATATAACTATCCCCTGCAAACCTCCAATCAACGCTCAAAAACATCTGAATCATTGGAGATAAGATTAAAATTGGAAACATTAAAAAAAGCGAGATAAAAAATCTTCGCTTAAAATCATTAGCCATCATTGCATGATGATCATGATGTCCATCATGTTTATTTGTTGCTTGTGTCTCTTGATGTGTATCATGATCACTCATAATATGATCATCATTTTCATCTTTCTTAGCTATATTATCTTGATGACTGTTATTCATATGATTCTCATGATTGTGATTATGACCCGTAGTTTTTTTGTTCATATATTCACTCCTTCATTGTTTATCGTCAACTCTATTGTTGCACATTATGACAAGTAAACATATCTTTGTGATTTATATTACTTACTGATACTTGTAAACAGTTTTTAAAATCTTCTTCACTATCATTAATAAAGTGCTTCAACATGATTAAAATCGTTACATCATTTACAGTCACATATGCACAGACATCATCTATAAAATGATTCTATATTGATGAATAATATGATTTAAAGAGGATATTGTATCTTTGGTATTGCAACACTTATATATATATTTCATATGAAAGTTTATATTTAATAAAAAAGTAGTAGCATATAATGAATTGCTACTACTCTTAGTCTATTAAACTCCTCTTAAAGTCTTACTTTCCTTTTTTACATCATACATCTTTTTGTCAGCTTTCTTAATTAATTCTTCAGGAGAATCTTCATCATTTAACTCACAAAGACCAACACTAATTGATAATGTGATTTCATCGTCTTCTAGCTTTAAAGTTGATTTTGTTAATTCACTTTTGATTCTATCAATTATTTTACTGGCCTCGTCAATTGAATTATTAGGAAATATAACCAAAAACTCATCCCCACCATATCGACCAAATAAATCATTTTGACGTATTGTATCTTTAACGACAGATGAAAACATTCTTAGTGCACAATCACCACCTAAGTGCCCATATAAATCATTTATGCTCTTAAACTTATCAATATCAATCATAGCTACTGATAGTTTGCTACCTGTTCTCTTCGCAGATTCAAATTCATGTTCAAAAAGATTTATTAAATACTGACGGCTTAGAGTTTCTGTCAATCCATCTTTTTGAGCCATTTCTTTTAGCAAGAACCCTACGACTCTTTCAGTAACATCTAAGCAACTTCCTATAAAACCACTGAAGTCGCCATTTTCATCAATCGCAGGCACACCAATGTCATTAATCCATCTCCACTCACCATCATGACGACGTAATCGATATTCCATTTCAAATCGGATTCTTTTATTAAAGCTTTCTAAATATATGCTTATGCATCGATCTAAATCATCGGGATGCACGCCTTCTGCCCATCCATCACCAAATTCTTGTTCAAAAGATCGACCCGTAAAATCGAGCCATGTTTTATTAAAATAATAACACTTTGCATCAAGACCTGATCTCCATATTAGGTTAGGTGCTGTCTCTACAATACTCTTGTACTCATATGGGCTTAATGACATATTTTCCCCTCTTTCAGTTTTTGTTCGTCCTAACAATTAAACTTATTAATATAATAATACACCTAAAACGCCGGGGAAAAACATTTCAAATGAAACATTATTGAATAATTTTATGAGTTATGTGAAAAAGAAGGTACTCAAAAAGATTTTAAATGTTTTTCAATAGAACATTCACAAAACCTTGTATCAATATTTACAAGCAAAATTGTCTTATAGTTGTTTTGTGTTAAGTTGAAATGATTAAAGATCTAATATTAATTCCATTCAAAATAAGCAATACTTAATGCTAATCTCTCGCATTCTTTTTTTCTAGATACATTAATTCATCTGCTTTTTTAATGAACTCATCAAAATTTTCCTGGATTTCGTCATGCTTTATTTCAACAATACCTGCTGCTAAAGAAGTTCCTTTTGAGTCTTGTTCGTACAGTTGATTTAATCGTTTCATCGCCGCCAAAGAATCATTATAGTTTGAAGCTTCAAGCAAAACTAAAAATTCATCGCCCCCAAATCTAAATATAGTATCTTGCCCATGTCTAAATGTGTTTTTCATGCACATTGAAAGGTGAACTAAAAGAGAATCACCAACATCATGGCCAAAATTATCATTGGTGCTTTTAAACCCATTTATGTCAATCATAATTAAGCAACAAGCATAGCCCAATCGCTTTGCTCTATTGGCAACATCACGTGAAAATGAATAAAAATGTCGTCGATTATATAAATCGGTTAAAAAATCTTTAATAGTTAATTGTTCTAACTTTTGATTCAGTTCTTCAAGTTTATAGTTATTCTTGACTAATTCTCTTCTTGCATTTGAAAGTTCATTATTCATTTTTGAAATTTCTTCATACTCATTTTCCTTAATTATAGTCTTCTCTTTATATAATCCTCTAACTTTATTAGTCAGTTTACCGTTTATTTTTAGCATTTCTTCATATAAATATCGTTGAATTTCATTCTTCATTCCTAAAACCATTATTTGATTTTCACTCAGTCTAGCAAAATAACAAGCATATGGTTCTTCTCCTAAACACGTTAGAAAACCTTTCCAGTGCACATTATCTTCTCTCTTGGAGTTAATAATATGAGAATTCCAAAGTGCCTCACCATCTGGTAATACACGATCATATATTTTTTCATCTATTTCTATAGTTTGATTTTCAATTATTGAGTTAACAACTGTTTTAATGTGGCCTTCTTTATCGCAAATATATAAAAAGACGTTTTTAAAAATTTGATCATCCATGTAAATCCCCCACCAATCGCTTAGCAGTTTCTACAGCATCGTTCGCATCGACACTATACCCATCTGCACCTACTGTTTTCCATAGTTCATTGTCAGTGTTAAAAGGTCGTCCACCTACAATGATTTTGATGTTAGGGTATTCTCTTTTTATTAAACTAATTAACTCAATACACGCTGGTACTTTGTTTGCTAGAGTTACAGATATAGCTAAAATATCAGGATTAACTCTTCTAAGTTCACTTAGAACACTTTCGTTAGGGACATTCGCTCCTAAATAATACGTATCCCATTTGCTTAGTTCAAAAATATCACATACCATTCTTATGCCAATCTCATGTAGTTCATCACCTACACATACTCCAATCATTTTATAATCTTTCTTTTCAATTCTAAAAATCTTATCATACAGTAATGACATTGTATAAACAGTAACCGCAGTTGCGAAATGTTCTTGTCCTACCGTAATTTTTCTCATTGCCCAGTAGCGACCAATCTCATATAAAACATTAGTAAAAACATGCAAATATAAGTCTTTAATAGAGACTTCGTCCTTCTCAACAATATCTAATATCAATCTAACGGCTTTATTTTTATCCATTTCAATTAATGCGTTAAAGTAAGAATATGCGAGTGGTAAAAATTCTTCACTTGAATCTAAATACGAAAACTCTTCACCTTTTCCATTTTGAATACTCGAAATACCTTCAGTAATGTATGGTTCAATCACATGACCAAATTCCTCAGAATATCGAGATACTACATAGTCAAGCAAACTATTGAGATGATCAACAAGCATCTTGTCTTCAAGATTGTAAGTTCTTAGTATATCTCTAAGCCATATGACATATGCATTGAAATTTGCCTTACTATCAATCTCTATAGCACTCGCAAGATAGTCAATATTATATTTTGCATCTCTAATAGAAGCTTGTCTTTGAACATTCGAAAATTTCCCAGTTGATACTTGACTACCCACAATATTTTCCACAATGGTGTCTCTATCACTTCTTAATGTTTGTAATACTTTTGCTTTCATATCCATTATATCACCTTGTTTACTTATGATCTTCTAGTAAACGGTCCTTTGTTTTATGGTCACATTATTCCAATTAATACCATTGTGAAGTATTTTATTACATTTTACAACCCACTTACTAATTAAATCTAATATTGATTTTGATGCACATTAACCTGCTTTAGACTTGTGTAGTAACTAAACTCTTAAATATAAGGTTTTGGTTTAAGTGATGTTAAGTTATCTAGCAAATCATCTGCTCATTTTGTTTAGTTATAAATGTTAATGCTTCATGGTCATATATCACAAGTGATTCTTGTATAAGTGTTAAAATGATTAAAATACACGAAATTCTTTAAAGTTAAATATTTATTCAAGTTGTTTGAGAGTTTTTAACTGATGTTAAAGGAAAAATATCATAAAAAGGTGGTAAATCCTATGTTGTTAGATGACTATACTCAAGGAGATCTTAAGAAACAATTAATCACTATGGCAGTTCCTGTGAGCGTTGGATTCTTCTTTAATACCATGTTTAATGTAGTAGATACATTTTATGCAGGTCAGCTTAGTACAGAAGCACTTGCAGGGATGTCTTTATCATTTGCTGTATTTTTCATGTTAATTGCAATTATCTCAGGAGTAAGTACTGGACTTTCAGTACTTTTATCAATTTCTTCAGGTAAAAAAGATGTTAGTGAAACAAAGATATTGACCGCAAGTGGCATGTTATTAATCATGATTATTAGTCTTATTGTTTCTATTGCGGGATATATTGTGTCTCCTTCACTCTTATATGCCTTAGGAGCACGAGGAGAGACGTTGAATCAAGGTGCAATTTATGTTCAAGCCATATATGCAGGAGCAGTATTCTTTGGACTCAATTTCGGATTAAATGCTCTGTTATCATCACGTGGTGTAACCAAACCATATCGCAATTTTTTAATCATTGGTTTCTTTATGAACTTAGTCTTAAACCCACTTTTCATTTTTGGATATTTTGGACTTCCAAGGATGGGAACATTTGGTGTAGCACTCGCTACGATTGTTGTACAGATATTTGGTAGCATTTATCTACTTTACCAATGTAAAAAAATACTGAATATTTCTTACGAATCATTTTCTATCAAGTATTATAAACTCAAAGCACAATTTGATATCTTGTCTCAAGGTCTTCCTGCTTCACTAAATATGCTTACCATAGCATTTGGTAT
>JAGXRX010000006.1 GCA_018335655.1 Erysipelothrix sp. | reverse complement strand
ACTGTAGTCTTCGAACATGGGGATGAGCCTTTGTTTTTAGGAATGAGCGCAAGTGCAAAAATAAGCGTAGAAGTTTTTGATGATATTTTAAATATTCCTTTTGAAGCACTTATCATTGATGGAACTCAACGTTTTGTTCTATCCGCTGCGTGGTTAGATGACATTCAAAAACCACAAAGAGACTTTTATGTTCCAGTTACTACGGGAGTTGCCGATGTATATAACGTCCAAGTAAGTGGAGAAAACCTTGAAGGTCTAGAAATAATTGTTCCTGATCCATCTTCTAGCTTCCCGTTCTTTAGACGATGATTAAGTTAAATGGTGTCACCAAACGATATATCATGGGTGACAACATTGTTATGGCATTGGATGGTGTTGATATTCAAATTAAAGAAGGTGAGTTTGTTGCCATCGTTGGTCCATCGGGAAGTGGAAAATCAACGTTGATGAACATCATTGGATGTTTGGATGTCATTACTGACGGGTATTATGAACTTAATGGAATTCCCATTAAAGATTATGATCAAGATGAATTAGCAGACATAAGAAACAAGCAAATTGGATTTGTTTTTCAACAATTCAATCTATTAACGAATCTAAGTGCACTTGAAAACGTCATGATGCCAATGACTTATGCGAAGATGAGTAAGAAAAATCGCGAAGTTAAGGCGAATCAATTGTTGTCACTTGTAGGGTTATCAGATCGAACCCATCATAAACCAACTGAGCTTTCTGGTGGACAACAACAACGTGTTTCAATTGCACGAGCACTTGCCAACGATCCAGCCATTATTTTAGCTGATGAACCTACTGGGGCATTAGACACAAAAACTGGTCAAGAAGTATTAAATACATTAAAAGAATTGAATCAAAAAGGTAAGACGGTTTTGATTATTACGCATGATGTTGAAGTTGCACGAAATACAAATCGTATTATCACATTAAGGGATGGTCAAGTTACTACAGATGTTAGTGAGGTAAAACATGATTAAAGAATATTTTGTCCTCGCCATTAAATCTGTATGGGCACATAAGATAAGAGCGCTCCTCACAACATTAGGAGTTATTATTGGTGTTTCTTCCGTCATTCTGCTTATGAGTTTAGGTAATTCTGCTCGCACTGAAGCTGCTAATCAAATACGAGGAATTGGTTCTAACTTAATCTTTGTTAGTGTTAGTGATCGCCAAGGTAATCTACCAACTGATTGGATTGGTCTTATTAAACAACAAGCTGATATCGATGAGTATTCTCCATTAATTTCAGCACAAGTGACGTATCAAATCGAGGGACAAACTGTTGATGTTTCCATTAGTGGTGTTAATCAGCATTTTGCTTATATAAACTCTTTAGATATGACTATAGGTCGCTTCTTAAACGAGTATGACGTTAAATACAACACACCTGTTGTTGTGTTAGGAAGTAAGATTCCAGATTTATTACTACCAAATCAATCGATCATTGGTTCTAAAATCATGATCAAAGGTATACCATTTGAAGTGATTGGTGTTGCTGAAGAGCGAGGTACAAACTTCTCTGGAGATAATGACATGATGGTGTATATTCCAATTGATTATGCCTCAACAATGAGTGGATTTGGTTCTTTCAATAAAACATTCTATATTGCGGCAAATTCAGAAGAGAATATTGATTTCACTCTCAATCGTGTTCTAACCTATTTATCGACGGTATTTCCTTCAGACAGTAACTATCGAGCTTTCTCTCAAACACAAGTCTTAGGTGTCTTAGAAACGATTCTAGGGCTACTTACAAGTCTTCTTGCAGGGATTGCATCAATTTCACTGGTTGTAGGTGGTATTGGAATTATGAATATTATGCTTGTTACGGTACGTGAGCGTACCAAAGAAATTGGTATTCGAAAAGCACTTGGTGCACGTCAATCTCAAATTCTTGCTCAGTTTCTAATCGAAGCAATATTGATTACAACACTTGGTGGTTTACTAGGTTTAGGAGTCAGTTATCTAGGAACAATTATCATTTCATATATCACTGACTTTAATGTCATTCTTGGTATAGATTCTATTATATTAAGTTTAGTATTCTCAATTACTATTGGTGTTATCTTTGGGTTATATCCTGCGTATAATGCAAGTAAACTTGAACCAGTTGAAGCATTACGATTTGAATAAAAAAGAAGTGGAAATCCACTTCTTTTAATTTGCTTCAAACTGTGATTGATACAAGTCATAATAGAAACCTTTTTGTTGGAGTAAGAAACTATGAGTTCCTTGTTCAATAATTTGACCTTGGTTCATGACGAGTATTAAATCAGACTTAATGATGGTTGATAATCGATGAGCTATAATAAACGAAGTCTTCTCATGCATTAAGGCTTCCATTGCTTCTTGAATGAGGTATTCAGTTCTTGTATCTACGGATGAAGTAGCTTCATCAAGGATGAGAATCTTCTTATTGGATAAGAATGCACGAGCGATTGTAATAAGCTGTTTTTGACCTTGAGAGAGGTTAGATGCATCTTCATTGATTAGAGTGTTATAACCAAGTGGAAGTGTTTGAATGAAATGATCGACTTTAGCTGCAGTAGCTGCCTTTTTAAAGTCATTGTCTGAGTAAACTTCATTGAAGGTAATATTTTCTTCAATCGTTCCTTTGAATAACCATGAATCCTGAAGAACCATTGCAAAGGTACTACGAATGGATTCTCGTGAATAATCTGTAACTTTGTGACCATCAATATAGATTGATCCTTGAAGGACTTCATAAAAACGCATAAGCAAGTTCACAATGGTTGTTTTACCTGCACCTGTTGGTCCTACAATTGCAACCTTCATCCCAGGTTGAATGTGCATATTAAAGTTTTTAATAAAGATGTTTTCTTCACTATAACTAAAATCAACGTCTTTAAATTCAATTTCACCATTAATTTCTGCAGGGAGTGTTGGTTTGTTTTCTTTTTCTTCTTCTTCAGAATCAAGAAATTCAAAGACACGCTCACTGGCAGCTATTGTTGATTGAATAATTGTTGTAATATTAGCCATTTGATTAAGAGGTTGACTAAAGTTGCGGATGTACATAATGAAAGCTTGAATTGCCCCAAGAGATATTTGTCCTGCTAGCATAAGCATTGCACCTATGACCACAACACTTATATATCCTAAGTTTCCTATAAACCCAACAATTGGTAACATGAGTGAAGAAATAAATTCTGACTTTTGAGTATGAGATTGTAGCTCATTATTTAAGGATTCAAAGGTAGAGGATGAGAAATCTTGACCATGATATGCTGTGACAATAAGATGGTTTGAAAACATTTCTTCAATATGGCCATTAAGTTGTCCAAGTGTTTTAGCGCGCATGGTGAAGTATTTTTGACCATACTTAACGACAAATGATACAGTGAATAAAGTTATTGGAAGTGTAATAAGAGCAACAACTGTTAATATCCAAGAGATTCTAATCATCATGAACAATATCCCTACGATGGAAAGTATTGCGACGATAGAGGCAATAAGAGCTTGTTGGAGGGAATTATTAATGGTATCAACATCATTCGTAATTCGTGATAATACATCTCCAATTGGCTTTTCATCTATAGTTTTTAAATGAAGTGTGTTTATTTTAGATGATATTTGAGTTCTTAATGTTAATGTAATTTTTTGTGTCACACGATTTATGACGATTGATGAGATATACGATAATAATGCTGCACTAGCATAGATTAATAAGACTTGAAGCAATACTTGATAAACATCATTTCGATTTAAGATGAAATTTGGATTAAGTAAACGACTTTGGTATCCATCATATAAGATATTAGTCGCTTGTGCTAAAACAGTAGGTCCAATAACAGAGAGAATAGTTGCTGTAATTGAGAATAATACACCAAGGATGACTTGAGGTAAAAAAGGTTTAATATAAGCGATAAGGCGGCGTAGAGTTAGTTTGAAGTCTTTAGGACTTTCTTTCTTTGCACGCATCGCATGACTCATGTGAAAGCTCATACTGTCACCTCAAGGATGTTTTGAGATAATGCTATTTCTCGATACACCACATTTTCTTTAAGTAGTTGTTCATGTTGACCAACTCCAACAATCTTACCATTATCTAGGACGATGATTTGATCGCAATCGATAATCGAAGATATCTTTTGAGAAACAATAATTTGTGTTGTATTCTCTAGTTTCTTAAGTTGATTTCGAAGTAAACGATCTGTCATTGCATCCAATGCTGAAAAACTGTCATCAAAAATGAGAATCTTTGGTTTTTTAGCTAGAGCTCTGGCAATGGCTAATCTTTGTTTCTGACCACCAGATAAGTTTGCACCTTTTTGTGTTAGATCACTATCTAGACCAGATTCTTTTTCACTAATAATTGAAGTTGCTTGTGACATATCAATGGCTTCAAGAATATCACTTTCACTCACGGATGGATTATTAAGTGTGAGATTAAAGCGAATCGTTCCACTAAATAGACTTGCTTTTTGTGGCACATACCCTATAAGCTGGCGAAGTTCATCAAGTTTTAAAGATTTAATATTTGTGTTGTTAAAAAAGATTTCACCATCGATTGGATCAAAAAACCTAGGAAGCAGTCGAACAAGTGTTGATTTACCTGAACCAGTTGATCCAATGATGGCTGTTTTCTTATTTGCTGGAAAAGTCAGTGAAATTTTACTAAGTACTTTTTCCTTTGCATCAGCATAACTAAATGCTACATTCTCGAATCGAATGGAAACATTTTTATCTTCAAAGGGGACAGTGACATCGGATTCTTTAATCTGAATATCAGCATTGAGTACTTCACTAATACGGCGAGCACTTACGACTGCACGTGGGTAGAAGACAAAGACAAAAGATAACATGATGAAGGCAAACATAACTTGCATGGTGTATTGAATAAAGGCCATCATACTACCAACTGGTAGTGTAAGATCTGCAATGAGTGGGGTAGCCACAAACATAATTAGTATGGTTGAACCATTTAACACAATATTAAAAAATGGATTGATTAGTGACATGACATCATTTAAAAGAATATTTTCCTTTTTAAGATCAGAAGCATAACCTATGAACTGCTCACTTTGTGATTTTTGTGCATTAAATGCACGAATAACACGCACTCCACTTAACAGTTGGCGTGCTGTTTGATTGATTGAATCGACTAACGTTTGAATTTTCTCAAAACGAGGTTTTGCGAAAGCAAAGATACCAATGATAAATACCATGACAACGGGGACTAAAATCAAGAATATCCAAGATAAGGAACTTTCTTGAGTGGCCATTAAAAAAAAGCCACCTGCAGCCATAAGTGGTGCAGAAACAAGAATTCGAAGCATCATGGTGAACATCATCTGAATCTGTTGTATGTCGTTGGTTGAGCGTGTGATGAGTGAAGAAGGAGTAAACTGATCAAGTTCCTGAGCAGAAAACTTTTGAATTTTCTCAAAAACATCACTTCTTAGTTTTGTTACAGCGAGTGTTCCTAAACGTGTATTGAAATATGCAACCAAAATAGCACTAATGATTGCGAATATCGCAATAAGTATCATGATTAGGCTTCGGTTGGTGACATACCCTAAATCGTTGTTCGCAATTCCGATATCAACTATTTGTGACATAAGACGAGGTAAGAACAATTCAGAAAGTGATTGTGTTACGATGAACACAATCACGATAATGATATATTTCCAATAAGGCCAAAGATAACTAAGAATTTTTTTCATACAATCTTTCTAGTGCTCTATGAGCAAATCATGTGATTTTGTTTTTATTATACGATGTATAAACATTATCGCAATGATTAATGCTCCATGAGTTCCTAGAAATATCCAAGAAGTATAAGACTGTAAATTAAAGAGTGAATATGCTAAGAAGCCTATAATGGTTGTTGCTGCTAAAAACGAGAATAAAAAGTTTATATTTTGCTTAACTGCAGCTTGTTCGTTTTCCCAGACAAGTTTAGGATGAAATACATCAACTACAAGGCCAAATAAATTGATAAAAATCATAAATATTAAAACACTTAGAACACTATATATAACCCAGATTAATTCAAGTTCAAAGTATAATGCATTACCAATTAAGATGAGAAGTAAAGTTGGTATAACTGCAATACTTGAAATGATAATTCCTGATAAAAACTTAGCATAAAGTTGTGTTGAAATACTAACAGGAAACAGTAACATATGATATTTATTGTCACCTTCACGTGAGACACTTGTTGGTGTTACTAGATTAATCATTGAGAAAAATGCACCAATACTTGAAGCACCAAATATAAGAAATAATGGATTTCCTTTAATGAATGATGTAAGCATAGGTATTGAAAGTTCACCACTTGCTTGAGAATAGCTAACTCCCATAATAATAGGAAGTAGCAAAACTACAAGAACATTATTAAAGAAATAAACAGGTGTACGAAATAATAGTTTGAGTTCTTTTAAAGTAAATGCATATAAAGCTGAGCGAATTTTATGACCTCGCAGCGACTTAAGTGACATCTTTTTAGATGCAGCTCCACCTTGAAAGGTTGCCATGATATTAACGAGTGTAGATGCGAATAGTTTAATAACTAAAAACATAAATAGTAGTGAACCTACGATATAGATTAAAAGATTAATCCAAGTGAAATTCACCATAAGAGAAACACTCATGTTAAGGTGAGGGAAGTAGGAGAAGAACCCTTCAGATAAACTTTGATTACCTTGAATTAAGGATAATGCTATCGTTTCAGGATTGGCTAAATCAAGTCCTCCAATATTATAATTTATGTATAAACCGACTCCTAAAGCTAAGATACTCATAATAAGTGTTACTCGATCCTTGTTCTTAAACCAAGGAGATACACTCATAATTGTTACTAGAATAATTGAAATCATTATCATTGTAACTATTGCATTAAGCCATGATGTGAAAATGAATAAAATAAGAGACCAGCTAAATCCAGCTGCAATAATATAACCAGTTAAAGGAGGTAATATTAATAACATTAAGAATCCTATTTGATATGCGTGAATTTGAAGAAGTTTAGCTAGAAATAGTTGTACATGCGATAAAGGAAGGGGAAGTAACTTCTCAATATCCTTAGCATAAAACATATATGATGGAATCATAAAGACACTTGAGAAAATGATAATCGTAAATCCAAGTTGTAAGAGTAGTGATAAGACCACTGTTTCTTGTGAAAGTGGAACAAGAAACTCAGTAATCTCTTTAGTGATGTAACCAAAGCCAATAATATTTGGGGCCATGAGTACAATGAGTACACCGAAAAACAAAGCTTGTTTCTTTCCAGAGGCTTTTTTCTTATCATCAATGACGACAAATGAAGTCTTAATAAGTTTTAAAGCAAGTTTAATGACTTTCTTCATAGTGTTACCTTTAAGAATATTTCTTCTAAGGATGTATTTGGGTATTGATCTTTGAGAACTTCAAGTGTTCCATCATACATGACTTTACCTTGATGAATAATGCATATCTTGTCACATAAGCGCTCAGCCACTTCTAAGACATGAGTGGAAAACAAGACAGTTTTTCTTTCCTTAGAAAATTCTCTCATTATTTCTTTAAGTTCATATGCAGATTGAGGATCTAAACCAGTTAATGGTTCATCGAGTATTAGAATATCTGGTTGATGGATAAGTGCTCCAACAATCATAATCTTCTGTCTCATACCATGAGAGTACGATAGAATCTTGTCATTTAAAGTGTCATAAATTCCAAGTCTTCTTGAATAATGTTCAATAAGTTCTATTCTTTTCTCAAATTCAACTTCATAGATATCCCCCATAAGATGAAGATATTCAATACCTCTTAAGCGTAAGAAAGAATCAGGATTATCACTCACGAATCCAAATTGCTTTTTAGCTTCTATTGGATTATCTTTCATGGAATGGGAGTTGATTAAAACTTCTCCTTGGTCGGGCTTTAGTATTCCTGTCATCATTTTTAATGTTGTAGTCTTACCTGCGCCATTTGGACCGATAAAAGCAGTAATACTACCATCACTAATAGTTAATGAAAGATTGTCTACAGCCTTCTTAGTTTTTGTATAAGATTTTGATAAATTAGTTAATTGAATCATAAAAATATCTCCTTTGGAGATATTATAGCACTCAATAAAATAAAAATAAATATGTTTTATAAGAAAAATAAGATAATTAAGGATAGAACAAACGTATAGAATGCAAAGTAGTGATACTTATCTTTTTTAATTATGAATGTTAACCATCGCATTGCATAATAAGTAACAGCAAAGCTTACAAAGATTGCTATAGCATAGGCGACTAGAAGTAAGAAATCTGGAGAGCTTTGGACTAAGTCATAAGTCCCAGATGCAATGACAATAGTAGCAATCGGGATAAACATGAAGAATGAAAACTTCATAGCATCTTGAGGTTTTATTCCAAGAGCCATTGATGATGCGATAGTACTTCCACTGCGTGAAACACCAGGTTGTAATGCTAATGCTTGGGCAAAACCTATAATAAGTGCTCGAGGAAATGTTATTGGTTTAGTTGATGGTTTAATTAAGCGTGGCAGTAGTAATAAAAATGTTGTAATTAAATAGAAGTATCCAACTAATCGTACATCAGAAAGTGCTGCTGTAATGTCATCTTTAAAGAGTAGACCAATAATTCCAGCAGGTATGGTTGCTAATACTAGTTTTAAAGCAAAGTTAAAGTCTTCACTGAATTCTTTTCTTTTCTTAAAAACAAAGAGAATATTATTAACAACAAGTGATTTAATTTCACTGAAGTAAAACACTATGATTGCTATAAGAGATCCTGCATGAAGCATAATTTCTAAAATTGCATTGTCACTCACAATATCGAAGAAATGTTTAAAGATGACTAAATGACCTGAACTTGATACTGGTAGAGGTTCAGTAATGCCTTGAACAATGGCTAAAATAATGAATATTATTATAGTATTCATTTCTTCTTAATTTCCAATCCAATTTTACGTTGAACCTTTTCTAGCTTTTGTCTTGCAATTCTTTGAGCTTTTTCCTTGCCTTCATTGAGGACATTTTCAAGAATATCTGAATTAACGATTTCGCGATATCTTTCTTGAATAGGAGATAGTGTATCTATTATAACTTGAGCAACAGATTCCTTGAATTCTCCATATTGTGTATCTTTATAGGTTTCAACAACTTCTTCGATACTTTGATCAAGACATGTTGCTACGATTTGGATGAGATTGGAAATGCCAGGTTGGTTTGTAGGATCAAATGCTACCTTACCTAAGCTATCTGTGGTTGCTGACTTAACTTTCTTTCGAATAACAGCTGGATCATCAATCATATAGATAACACCTTTATCACTATGATCAGATTTACTCATTTTTTTAGTTGGTTCACTCAAAGACATAATTCTTGCACCTGTTTTAGCAATCAATGGTTCAGGAATACTAAAAGTAGGGGAATAGCGATTATTGAATCGCTCAGCAATATCACGTGTTAACTCAACATGTTGTTTTTGATCATCACCCACAGGTACAAAAGCAGGATCATACATCAAAATATCAGCAGCCATGAGTGTTGGATAGGTATAAAAACCAACAGTTAATGAATTCTCACCACTTGACGCTTTATCTTTGTATTGTGTCATACGGTTGAGTTCACCTAAATAGCTATAGCAACTTAATATAAACCCTAGTTGAGCATGTTCAGGAACATCAGTTTGTAGGAATATGGTGGAGCGTTTTGGGTCTAATCCACATGCTAAATATAACGCTACCGCATTCTTTAAATGTGTTTTAAGTTGACTTGGTTCTTGATAATTAGTAATACAATGTAGGTTCGCAATAAAAACAAACATTTCATAGTCTTCTTGAAAAGCTACAAAACGTTTAAGTGCTCCTAGATAGTTTCCAAGGGTAAGTTCACCACTTGGTTTAATTCCGCTTAACATTCGTTTCATAATTCACCTCATTACTGATTAATTAAAGCACTTTTATTGCATCATGACAATCTTTTAGATAGAATCTACCTAAAGTATATTAGTTAAGGTGCTTTATCTTTTATCTTAACTAGAGTATACTTTATTTAAATGGAGGATTTGTTATGATCGTTGTCTATACTTCTCCTGGATGTGCATCATGCCGCAAAGTTAAGCACTGGCTTAATGAACGTGGTTTAAAATATATCGAAAAGAATATCTTCACTTCAGTTCTTAATGAGAATGAGATTAAACACTTACTCATGAGATCAGAAAATGGAACCGAAGATATTATTTCAAAGCGTAGTAAAATCATTCAAGAATCAAACATGGACATAGAAGAATTGTCCTTGAGAGAACTTGTATCATTCATTCAAAAAAATCCAAGTATTTTGAAACGTCCAATTATCTTAAATGAAAGAAATTTCTTAGTAGGGTATGATGAAGAAGAGATTGGGGCATTTGTTCCACCTGAACTTCGTAAAATTACACTTCGTTTTAATGACTCTGAAGATTTAAATCGAGAAATCTTAATTAGTGACGCAGCATAATATTGAATCCAAAACTGAGTGCTCTGTACTCAGTTTTTAAATGTTATAATACTAGCGAGGTTTATGTATGAAAAAAGTGTTTGTAGGTTTATCAGGGGGCGTTGATTCAGCAGTTGCAGCATATCTACTTATTCAACAAGGATATCATGTAGAATGTGGATTTATGAGAAACTGGGATGCGAGTGTTAACTCAGATATTGCAGGAAACCCAACCATTAATGATGACATGTGTCCACAAGAAGTGGATTACATGGATGCTCTAAATGTTGCGAATAAATTGAATGTACCTCTTCATCGCGTTGATTTTGTGGCTGAATACTGGCATGATGTGTTCAGTGTTTTTGTCGAACAAACAAAAAATGGATTAACTCCAAATCCCGATATTCTTTGCAATAAACATATAAAGTTTAATGCTTTTGTCGATTATGCTAAAAAGCATGGGTTTGATTATGTTGCGACAGGACATTATGCAAGAATTGTTAATGTTAATGGTGAGCCACACCTTGCTAAAGCCATTGATCAAAATAAAGATCAAACGTATTTTTTAGTTCAAATTCCTAAAGATGTACTTTCAATGACTTTATTTCCTTTGGGAGAATTAACTAAAGATGAAGTAAGAAGAATTGCTCTTGAGCAAGATTTTGTGGTTGCAAAAAAGAAAGACTCAACAGGTATATGTTTTATTGGTGAGCGACATTTCAAAGAATTTATGACTAACTATATTCCAAAAAACGCTGGAGATATTATTGATATTGAAACTAAGAAAGTTGTTGGCAAACATCATGGAGTTATGTTCTACACATTAGGCCAACGAAAAGGATTAAACATTGGTGGTGATCGAGGACCATGGTTTGTAGTTTGGAAACACCTTAAGTCAAATCAACTTATCGTAGCACAGGAACATCATCCTTACTTAAAAACAACTTCCGCAATCATTAAAAGGATTAATTTGTTAAGTGACACACTTACATTTCCAATTCAATGTCATGCTAAGTTTAGATATCGCCAAGCAGATCAGGACGTTACACTTGATTTGATTGATGATAAATTGGTTGTAACTTACCCACAAGGAATTAAAGCTGTAACACCAGGACAAGAAGCTGTGTTCTACCTTAGCAATATTTGCATCGGTGGTGGTCAGATAGAAGAAATATACTTAAACAATCAACCTCTCAGAACATGGGTAGAAAAGGAAATTATTGATGAAATTTAGAAATGAGTTTGAACTCTCACTCCCTTTTAACTGGAGGCAACCAGTATTTGCACTTTTATTCTATGTGATTGGTTATTTGTTCTTGATACCAGAATTAACCGGACTTGCGATAGTTCTTGGGTTTATTGCTGAAGCTGATGTGTATCTTTTTAATGGTATTCTTATTGGCATACAACTAGTATTTACGGTATTCATTATGTCTTCTTTAGCAAACGAAAATGTTGAGAAGTGGACTTGGTCAATCCGTTTTAAAGAGATATTAAAATTCGTATTTTTTATATACATTGCACTTATTGCCATCAATGGATTGATTAGTCAATTTACGGCGCAATCAACGAGTGATAATCAATTACTTATCATGGAAGTCTTTAAAGAGGCACCATTGTACATTATTTTCGTAGCAGTCATATTTGCACCGATTGTTGAAGAAATACTATTTCGAGGAATCATCTATCGGACTCTACGATTTCACAAGTTTAAATACATCGCTTTGATTGTCTCATCATTCTTGTTTGGTGTACTTCACGTTTATGAATCAATTCTTGTAGGACGTTATGAAGACTTATGGTTTATTCTGGTCTACATGGCTATTGGATGGTTTATGAGTGTTATTTATGAAAAAAGTGGAGATATCTTAGCACCAATTGCACTTCACATGGTATATAACGCAATTGCAGTGTTAACGTTGTTTTTAATATGATTTTAGAAGTATTGGTCAAACATATTATTTATCAAACACAACATGGTTATGTTGTGTTTAAGGCTGATATAATTCCTCAGCAACAAGAAATCATGTGTGTTGGTCAATCAAGTATAATTCAAAAAGATATTGTTTATAAATGTGAAGGTGACTATGTTGAACACCCAACTTATGGGATGCAGTTTGCATTTAAGTCCATACAAGTCAGTGATCATGTTTCTAGGACACAAGCAACATATACTTTACGTCAATTAAGTCAAAAAGCATTAACCTATAAAGAAATCGATGAATTACTCGATATTTTTGGTATCAATATTATTGAAATTCTTAGAGATCACTCTGATATTAATGATATTGTTTACGATGATATTTCAAAGAAACTTCGTAAAAAAATCAGTCTTGTTTTAGAATCATTACAGCTTAAACCTCAAGAGAGTATTATCGATATTTTAATGCTGAGTGGTGTTTCTAGTGTCATGGTTGCTAATATTAGTGCTACCTTTAAGGATGACATCAGTGCAATTATTACTCAAGATCCTTATGAACTTTGCCGTATTGATGGGATTGGATTTAAAACAGCAGATAAAGTCGCACAATGGTTTAATGTTTCTCATGATGATATACGTCGTGAAAGTGCGATGATCTATGATGTGGTGACTCAATCTACATTTCAAAAAGGGGATACCTATATGATGTTAAGTGATTTACATGATCGCTTATCAGAAGTATCTTTATCTCATGATTTTAATTCACTTTTTGAACATGCCATTATGAAACAATATATTATGACTGAAGATGATCGTGTATATCCATATCAAACATACATGGCAGAAGTATTCATAGCTTCTTTCTTAAAGAATAGTCATTCTAAACCCATTCAACTTAGTAATTTAGAAGATCATATAAAAAATATAGAGACTTCAATGTCAGTAACACTTGATGACTCACAAGTTGATGCAATCACATCATTTTTAAATGAAGGTCACATGTATCTCACAGGAGGACCAGGGACTGGGAAGACAACGATTGTTAAAGCAATTCTTCAATTAATTGCACTTAGTGAAAACCCACGGACTATCCATTTATGCGCACCTACAGGGCGAGCAGCAAAAAGAATGAGTCAGTTAACATCAAATCCTGCGAGTACTTTACATTCACTTTTGCAGTGGAATAAAGAATCAAATACCTTTTCACGCAATGAATCCAATCCACTTGTGGTTGATATTCTAATTATTGATGAAATGTCAATGATTGATGTAGTCTTGTTTGCGCAAACACTGCGTGCATGTCCATTACATGTCAAACTTCTATTAATTGGTGATCCTAATCAGTTACCATCAGTTTCTCCTGGAAATGTCTTACAGGATATTATGGATTCAAAATGTATGCACGGGGTCTCACTAGAATACATCTATCGCCAAAAAAGCGAGTCTGATATTTTAAGATTAGCTCATGCTATGTTAGAACACACATGGTTAACGGATGTTAAAAACGATGTTAAACAGTTTGAAGTCAGTGCAAAACAAGTAAAGAATCATGTCATTACTTTAGTTAGTAAAGCATTGGATAAAGGATATCGTATTGAAGATATTCAAGTTTTATCACCAATGTACAAAGGGGTAGCAGGGGTCGATGCATTAAATCATGCATGTCAGAAAATTTTTAATCCTGCAAGTGAAGAGAAGCGTGAAGTTGCTCTAAATGGTCGAATATTCAGAGAGTTTGACAAGGTACTGCAGTTAAAAAATAGACCTGATGATCATGTTTATAATGGTGATATTGGTATTCTTGTGGATGTAATCCATCCTTTTGAGTCTGAAAATAATCAATTAATACTTGTTGTTGATTATGATGGACATTTTGTTGAGTATCAAGGTGATTATTTAAATCAATTAACTCACGCGTATGCACTTAGTGTTCATAAAGCACAAGGAAGTGAATATCCTATTGTTATTTTGATTGCTGTGAATGAATATAAGAACATGCTACAAGCACGACTATATTACACTGCAATTACACGTGCAGCCAACTCATTAATATGTATTGGAGAACAATCAGCATTTGAAACAGCAGCTCATGAAGAAATGAAACTTGTGCGATTATCAACATTAAAGCAACGATTGATGCTTGAGAACTGAATGTAAATTGAGTATAATATAACAAACGATGAAAAAGAATAGTAATTGTGATTGATTAGTTAGAGACAAGGTGGTTGGTGAAAACCTTGATTCAACACAATGAAGCTACTTTGAAGTGAGATTAAACGTCTACGGAAGGTCCCGTTATCGATCATAGAGGTGTGCTTTTTTATAAAGCAAATCAGGATGGTACCGCGAATCAATTCGTTCCTGCAATCAGGAACTTTTTTTATGGAGGCAACAATGAAATCATCAGTAATACGTCAAAAATTCTTAGATTTTTTTCAATCAAAAGGGCACATGATTGAACCCGGAGCATCACTTATTCCCCATAATGATCCAACTTTACTATGGGTTAATTCAGGGGTAGCAGCTCTTAAGAAATATTTCGATGGCTCAATTCGACCGAACAATCCTCGTATTGTGAATATTCAAAAATCAATTCGAACAAACGATATCGAAAATGTAGGTAAGACAGCTCGTCATCATACTTTTTTTGAAATGTTAGGAAATTTTTCTATTGGAGATTATTTTAAAGAAGAAGCGATTGAATATGCTTGGGAGTTTATGACAAGTCCTGAGTGGATGGGATTTGATCCAAATAAACTTTATGTCAGTGTCCATCCTCTTGATGAGCAAGCTTATAGCATTTGGGTTGATAAAATTGGTTTTCCACCTAGTAAAATCTTAAAATCAGAAGAAAATTTTTGGCAAATAGGAGACGGTCCATGTGGTCCTAATTCTGAAATCTACTATGATCGTGGAGAGAAATACGACCCACAAGGAATTGGAGAGCGATTATTCTTTGAAGAAATTGAAAATGATCGCTACATTGAGGTTTGGAATGTTGTGTTCTCTCAATATAATGGTAAAGAAGGAGTCGATCGTTCCCTATACGAAGAGCTTCCACAAAAGAACATTGATACCGGTATGGGATTTGAGCGTCTGTGTTGTGTTGCTCAAGGTGTTGAAACAAACTATGACACAGATTTATTCATGCCAATTATTGAAGAATTATCAAAGAAATCTAGCACTTCATACAAAACATTCCCTATGGGATATCGTGTTATTGCTGATCATATTAGAACTGTAGTTTTTGCACTATCAGATGGAGCTTTGTTTGCGAATGAAGGACGTGGTTATGTTCTTCGCCGTATATTAAGAAGAGCAGTACGTTATGGTCTAAAACTTGGTATACAAGGACTATTCTTAAAGGATTTAGTAAAAATTGTTGTGGAGAACATGAAGGATTTCTATCCGAACTTGGTTGAAAGACAATCTCTTGTAGAACGTTTAGTTGAAGCAGAAGAAAAGCGATTTAAGAATACTCTAAATGATGGAGAAGCTCTACTTAAGCAAATGATGAACCAACTTGAGGGACATGCATTAAGTGGAGAACAAGCATTTACTCTATATGATACCTATGGGTTCCCACTTGAGTTAACGCAAGAAATAGCAGAAGAAGGTGGTGTTTCTGTAGACCTTGAAGGATTTGAGAAACATATGATGCAACAACAGCAACGTGCTCGTGATGCACGAACTAATGTTGAATCAATGAACACCCAATCAGAAGCAATGCTTAACTTTACTGATTCAAGTGAGTTTGTTGGTTACACTTCAACTCAACACGACGCAAAAATTATCGCGCTATTTAAAGATCAAGTACGAGTTAATACATTACACGATGAGGGTTATATTGTTCTTGATACGACTCCATTTTATGCAGAGAGTAGTGGACAGGTAAGTGATCATGGAGTTCTTATCATTGATGGTATTGAACTTGATGTGATTGAGGTTATTAAAGGTCCACATAAACAACATTTCCATAAAGTTAATTCACCAATTGAGTTAAGTGAAGGTATGGTAGTAAAAGCTGCTATAAATGAATCACAACGCTTTGAGATTAAAAAGCATCATACACTTGCTCATTTACTTCAAAGTGCATTAAAACTAACTCTTGGAACACATATTTCCCAAGCAGGGTCATATGTATGTGATGAATATACTCGCTTTGACTTTACTCATTTTGAGAAAGTCCAACCTGATCAACTTCATGCTATTGAAACATGGATTAATGAGCAAATATTTGCTGCTATCCCTGTCACAACTACTGTAATGGATATTGAATCAGCGAAGCAATCCGGTGCGACAGCACTATTCTCTGAAAAGTATGATCAAAGTGTCAGAGTTGTTAGTGTTGGTGATGTTTCTAAAGAATTGTGTGGTGGAACTCATGTTTCCAATACATCAATGCTTGGACTTGCAAAAATCATTTCAGAAGAATCAATTGGTTCAGGGGTTCGCCGAATTTTAATTAAAACATCGAGTGCAGCACTTGAAGAATATCAAAATCTTGAGAAAGCATTATTATCCATTGGTTCTTTAGTAGGGGTTGTAAATGCATACCAAGTTGAACAAAAAATAGTACAAATATTAAATCAACTCAATGAGAAGCAAACACTCATACAACAGTATGAACATAAGATGTTAAGAGAATACGCACTTAAAATCTCACAACAAAGATTTGAAGTTAACCATTTATCTTGTGTAGTTCATGTTGTAGAGTCTGCTCATACATCTTCCTTAAAAGGATTATCAGATCTACTTAGCCACCAATATCATATCGATGTTGTGACACTCGTAGAGAAAACTGAGCAAAAACTAAGCTATATTGCTGCTGCTTCATCAAAAGCAATTGACTTAGGACTGGATGCATCAAGTATTGTAAAAGAACTAAATACATTTACTTCAGGTCGTGGTGGTGGAAAGAAAGATTTTGCTCAAGGTGGAACTACAAGTGAAATTGACCCAATTTCAATCGTAGAACATCTAAAACTTCATCTTAATCATCGCTAATACCTTTAAATGTTTTGGTAATTAAAGTAAAATGAAGCCAGGAGGCCGCTATGAGTAAAGATAATACAATTATTATGTCTACTGAGAGTCTTAGAAAAGAACACATTCGGCATGTATTAAGTACAGTGGCTGATCTTTTAAAGGAACGCGGATATAATTCCGTGAACCAACTTGCAGGCTATCTAATTTCTAATGATCCAGCTTATATTTCATCTTACAAAGGAGCTCGACAACTAATTCAAGAAGTTGAAAGAAATGACTTGATTGAAGAGTTGTTAATGTTTTATCTTAATTCGAAATGAAGTACATAGGTCTTGATATTGGAAGTAAAACAATCGGTGTGGCATCATCATATGGAAGTATTGCATCAGTATTAACAACCATTCGATTTGAACATAACGATCTTGCAACCGGACTTAAAAAACTACTTCAAAATGTTGATTTTTCACAATGTGAAAAAATAATTATTGGGTATCCTTTGCATCTATCTGGAGATTCTTCTGAAAGCTCACACCGTGTTGACATTTTTGTTGAGCATTTCAAAAACTATATTGATGCACCAATAGAGTTAGTGGATGAGAAATACTCCACAGTAGAAGCTTCAAATCTTCTAAGTAACTTAAACATGAATCAAAAAAAACAAAGAAAGGTAATAGATCAAATAGCCGCTGTAATGATTTTGCAACGTTATTTGGATACTGAGGACAAGTGATGAACACTGATGAAGGAAAAATCATTGTAATCGATGATGAAAACAATGAAATTGAAATGAGTATCATATTTACAGTTACTTCAACTGTAACTCACCGAAATATTGTGTGCTACACAAATGAAAATGATGAAGAAGCTCAGGCGTTTGCGTCATATTATGATGAAGAAACAGGAGCACTAGAGCCTGTCATTCTTGAAGAAGAATGGGAATTTATCCAGGAGGTTTTCGATGCCTTTAGTGAAGAAGAAGAAACAACCGTTAGTTAAGAAAATTTTCCTAGTCATTGTAGTCTTTATGATGATTGCTGGTTACTTTGCATATACTACCTACCAAACATTAACTCAACCTGTTAGCGAAACAACTCAACTCATTAATTTTGAAGTTGTGGCAGGGGATACAATGACTTCAGTTTTAGCACGCTTAGAAAGTGAAGGTCACATTCGCAATCGCTATGTTGCTCGTTGGATGCTTCGTGATCAAGCTTTTCTTGTGTACAAAGGTAATTTCATGTTAGATACTTCATTAAGTGTCAATGAAATGATGGCTGTTTTATCAAATCCAGCTTTAGCTATCCAGAATACGGTAAGAATAACATTACCTCCAGGTTTTTGGGCTAAAGACATGGCAAAAAGAATTTCAACATTCACTAATGTGAGTGAAGAGGATCTTTTATCTGCATGGAATGATGAAACCTATGTTCAGTCATTAATTAATGAATATCCTGTACTTACCAATGCAATTCTTACTCGAAAAGATGATGTTAGAGTATTGCTTGAAGGATATTTATCACCGAATACTTATGAATTCTTTGTGGATACATCCGTGGATGCAATCACAAGAACATTACTAAAAGAGACACAACGTGTTTACACAACACATAAGGCTGCTTTTGATCAAAGCAAACGTTCGATTCATGACATTTTCGTTATGGCATCTATCGTTGAGTTTGAAGCTTCAAAGTTTGAAGATATGAGAAAGGTTGCAGGGGTTTTCTATAATCGCTTAAATATTAATATGCGATTACAGTCATCAGTAACAGTTTGTTATGCCTTATATGAGTTTGAAGATTGGCGTGATTGTGAAAGTTATGCAAATCAACAAATTAGAAGTCCATATAATACCTATGTAATTAGTGGATTACCTGCAGGACCGATTCTCAACCCAAGTGAAAATGCTATTTTAGCAACACTAGACTATCAAACATCACGTTATTTCTATTTTTTAGCTGATATATATGGTGATGGTACAGTGTACTATGCAGAAACATTTGCTCAACATCAAGCAAATATTAATAAATATTTAAAAAGATAGGTAAATTATGAAACGACCCATTATTATAGGAATTGCTGGAGGAAGTGCTTCAGGCAAGACACTTATTTCTAAGCGATTAAAAAAAGCGTTTGAATCAAGTAATTCAATGATCATTATTAAACAAGATGATTACTACCTTGACCAATCAAACATGGAAATGAGTGAGCGAATTAAAACAAATTATGATCATCCTTTTGCTTTTGATAATGATTTGTTAGTATCTCACTTAAAACATCTCGTCAATCGCCAAGCCATTAATAAACCAACGTATGATTTTGTAAATCATACGCGAAGTGATCTCATTGAGCATGTTGAAAGTGCGGATGTTATTGTAATAGAAGGGTTGTTTGTACTTGAAAACACATTTCTTAGAGAGTTATGTGACATAAAAGTATTTGTGGAGACAGAAGCAGACATTCGATTTATTCGCCGTTTATCACGTGATGTCCATCAACGAGGACGCTCACTTGATAGTGTGATAGAACAATATATGAAAACAGTTCGTGTTATGCATGAACAATTCATTCAACCTTCTAAAAAGTATGCGGATGTTATTATTCCTGAGGGTGGAAAAAATGATGTAGCCATTGACTTGCTCACCACCAAGATTAGTAGTATCATTACACAAAACATGCTATAATTTCAAAGCGTTAGGAGATGACTATGAACTTAGAAAAAGTATATGTAACCCAACAAGGGTATGAAGATTTACTCAAAGAGTATGAAACACTCGTCCATGTAACACGTAAAGATGTTATTGAAGAATTACAAAATGCACGTGCACAAGGCGACTTAAGTGAAAATGCTGATTATGATGCTGCAAGAGATCGTCAAGCACGTATTGAAGGACGTATTCGTGAAGTTGAAACGATGCTTAACAATATCGAAATTATTGATGATAAAAAATCTTCAAAAGTTATTCGTATTGGTTCGACTTTCACCATGTGTGAACTTGTAAAGAACTCAAAAGGAAAACTAGTTGATGGTGAAACAGAACGATTTACGATTGTAGGTTCAGTGGAAGCTGATCCAATCAATGGAAAATTATCCAATGTAAGTCCATTAGCACAAGCTATTCTTGATCGTAAAGAAGGCGATGTTGCGACTGTCAACATTGATCAACCTTATGATGTAAAAATCCTCTCAATCGAGTAGGAAATCATTAATTAAAATCATATATTAAAACAGGAGAAACCATGAAAATCTATCCTGTTTTTTTATTGTTCATGCTTATAGCATGTCATCCAAAAAATCCTTATGTTTTGAGTCCATCTTCCACAATGAAGATCTTTATAAGTGGTGCTGTTAGCGAAGAACAATGGGTTGAAGTTCCTAATTTTTCAACGTATGAAGAAATCAAGCATTTAATAAAATTTAACGAAAATGCAGATCATGATGCCATTCATCCATCACAAATCTTTCGCCACAACGATAAAATTGTCATTCCACATATCAAAGAACATCCATGTATTTCGATTAACACCGCAACACTTGAAGAGTTAGTAAGTCTTAATGGTGTAGGGGAGGTTACCGCAAAACGTATTTTAGATTATCGTACAACATTTGGATATTTCAGAAAACTTGAAGACCTCATGCAAATCAAAGGAATTAAGGAAAAGACGTTTGATAAATTCAAACACCAATTATGTTTGTAAAACCACAGTACATCTTTGCAATGATGTTATATGTAGCCATTAAGAATCAGGTGTCATGGATTGCGATTCTATTACTCATCCTTTATTGGTTATGGATTGAAAAAGGGAAGTCAATTTTAATCATTTTATCTTTCATTCTTCTGTTTTTCTTTACAACATTGATTGAAAATCAACCCATTCCTTCAAATCAATATACATGTGCAAACATTGTAAAGATTTATTCAAAAGGAATGGAAATTGAGATTAACCATCAGCGTTTTAGTTCATTTGATTTCGCACCAGGTTTTAATGATGCGAAAGTATGTGCCATGATGAACTTTAAAGAAAGTCATCATTATGAAAGATCATTTATTGACCCATTAAAGCGATATCAACACTCCAACAATATTAAAGGTACAGTGAGTTTATCAAATGCTGAGTTTATTAAGCATTCTTGGATTAGTGGTATAAGGCAATCTTTATCTCAATGGATATTCCCAAATAAAGAGAACGATCAATTTTGGATGATTCATCATAGTGGACTATGGCTTACATCTTTTATCTCAATGCTCACTTCTTTACTTCACTTAAAATTTAAGCAAAATCAAGTTCATCTCATTATTCATGTGCTCATTGTTTTCTTTTCCCTCATTATTTGGGACATAAGAACAGTACGACTACTTGTTCAATCAAGCTTGCGTTTATTAAAGATTCCTTATCAAGTATCAAGTTATATTGCATTAATTGTGGTGCTTATTATGTTTCCTTTTAGTGTCACATCACTTGCATTTCTCTTTCCTTGGATATTTTTAATGATTCGAGCTATTCGATTAGATAACATCAAAAAATGGATTGTACTTTATTCACTTCAACAATGGATTTTCGCATCATTCTCACCGCTTTTTCTTATCATGTATGGTCTGTTGGGGCAAATCATTTGGACACTTCATTTATTGAATCGCTTCTTTAATGTTTCTTTCATTATTTCGTATCTTAATGAATTATTAATCTATATAGATCGAACACTTAAAATTGTTGGCGGACTATCAAGTGGAACTTTGTTTGCGATTCTCTTTCTTCTTTCTATAAATCCTTCAAACAAAATGCATAAGAATTTATCTTTAGGTCTCATTCTAGTTTTAATCATTCAACCAACTCAATGGATATCTCAGATTCACTTTGTTAACATTGGACAAGGACATGCAACACTTATAAAACACGCAAACAAGTCCATACTCATCGACACTGGAAAAAGTAGTCATTATTCTTATTTAAAGCACACACTTAATGCACATCGAATCCATAAACTTGACGCTTTACTCATCACCCATGATGATGAGGATCACTCAGGAAGTGTTCTGCATCTTATTGAAGATGGTTTCATTTCCTCAATATGGCCACATAAAGCTTCATGGGAGTCACAATCTTTTATCATTCAATCTTTACTACAAGAAAGTTATGAAAATTCTAATGAAGATAGTGCAATCTATTTTCTACAACTCCATAATTTCTCGCTTCTCATTACCGGCGATGCCTACCAACTTCAAGAAAAAAAGCTTATAGATATGTATCATGATTTACGTACTGATGTACTTTTAGTAGGGCATCATGGTTCAAAAACAAGCACTCATCCTGATTTCATTGCTCATGTACAACCTACATTAAGTATTATTTCAGCACAACAATCAATCTATGGTCATCCACATAGTGAAACACTTAGAACGTTACAAAAACATCAATCGACCATCGCTGAACTGGAAAAGCATGGTGATATCAGTATTTATATTCTTCCATGGTTTAAAGTAGTCTTATCAAGTGCAGGTGGATTTGCTATAATGAGGTAGTATGAAAACTTTAGTAGTCGCACACTCAAAATCTGACATTCATGATGTCATTAAAAAAGAAGTTACTAAAACCATTGATCCTACCCATGTGGATTGGTTTTTTTATGATTTAAATGAAAACGATGTGGATGTGGATGACCTTATTCATCAATGCATCAGTTTAAGTATGTTTGATATGCCACGTGTCATTCTTATATACTTCAATGCAAATCATAAGCGAAACAAAGATGTTGCGGAAGCTTTGCATTATATGGATGATGCAATCCTGTGCTTTGTCGGTGTTGAAGGAAAGCGTTTTTCTACTCAAGATCCTATTATTTCTGAAATTAGTCAAGAAAAAAGACGTATAGATATAGAAGCACTTACACCTCGAGTAAAAAGTGATTTAATTCTCTCACTTCTCAAACAATACAAAGTCAAACTCAACCCAACCCATATAGAATATTTAAATACAGTTTTATCCAATGATCGTCATCAAATTGAATCTGAAATTAATAAATTATCACTTTATCCTAATGAAATAACGATGAATGCCTTAAAAGCACTCATTCGTCCTCAAATGAGTGATAGTGTTTTTGAACTTAGTAAAGCTATTATGAAAAAGGATCTTAATCAATCCTTTGGTCTTTACCAAGACTTAATGCTTTTAAAAGTTGATCCAGTAGCCATTATTCCAATACTAGCATGGCAACTTCGCCTCATGCTTCAAATATTCGAACTAAAAGCCCATGGAATGTCAGTTTCATCCATGAATCAAGTGCTTAATGAAAACCCATATTCATTTGATAAAGCCTTAGAATACACACGTTTCACATCACATCAAAGTGTAAGACAATTATTAATGATGTTGTCTCAACTCGACGTCAATATCAAACAAGGTAAACAAGACAAAAAAATAGGATTCGAGCGATTTTTGCTCGAAAGCGTGAGATAAATGGAATCATTAAAAGAACTCTATAAAGCAGGTCCTGGACCTTCTAGTTCACATACATTAGCCCCAATGCGTGCATGTGAGCTTTTTAAAGAACATGTAAGTGATGTAACACGATATGAAGTAGAACTTTATGGTTCATTATCATTAACAGGTAAAGGACATCAAACAGATTACATTATTGAGAAAACATTATCTCCAGTACCCACTCAAGTAATCTTTAAAATGGATTGGGATTATGATTTTCCAACTGGATTAATCCTTAAAGCCTTTAAAAATGATCAATGTGTTTTATCATGGGTTGTCTACTCATTAGGTGGTGGATCAATTAAGATTCTTGGAACAGATTATGACTTTCAAAAGGAAGTTTACCCACAAAAATCACTTTGCGAAGTATATCAGTTTTGTAAAGAAAACAAATTAACATTACCACAGTATGTATATCATTATGAACCTGAAATCAAACCTTATTTAGAAGATATGCTTATTGTTATGTTTCAAGCCGTACGTGAAGGTTTAAAAACTGAAGGTTTACTTCCAGGTACTCTAAAACTAAAGAGAGTTGCTAAAGACTTGTTCTTTAAAGCATCTCACAGCCCTTCAGAGGACAAAGGGAAGCGATTAAGACTCATGGCCTATTCATATGCTGTAAGTGAGCAAAACGCCTCAAATCAAGTGGTAGTGACTGCACCAACTATGGGAGCATGTGGAATTCTACCATCACTGCTTTATTATGCTTATTATGATTTAGGATTTGAAAAGCATCGCCTTGTGGATGCTTTAGCTGTTGCTGGTATTTTTGGAAATCTAATCAAAACAAATGCCACCATTTCTGGAGCAATTGGAGGATGTCAAGCTGAAGTAGGAAGTGCATGTTCAATGGCTGCTGCCGCAAAAGCATTCTTAGATGGACATTCAATGAAAGTTATTGAAAATGCTGCAGAAATAGCGATGGAGCATCATTTAGGACTAACTTGTGATCCAATCGCAGGTTATGTCATGATTCCTTGCATTGAGCGAAATGCTGCTGCTGTCTTAAGAGCATTTGATGCAGTGTTTATGTCCGCAACACTTTCAGACTTTAAAGACAATGTGGTTGGATTTGATGAGGTTGTATCAACGATGAATTATACAGGTCAAAAACTAGTTGTTGAACTTAAGGAAACATCACTTGGTGGTTTAGCAACAATTGTAAATGTCGATAAAAGCAAAAATTAGATGTATTTAACGTTTTATTATGCTTACTTAGGTTTTTCCACGTTTTACTAATCATTTCTAATCGAAAATTTCTAGTGTTTAAAAAGTAGTGTTTAGTAACTCATTTGTTAATGAGAATGTCAAATTTTCTTAAATGATGACTTCAAAATAGTATGATTTATGTTAGTATTTACATAATAACCTTTAATATAATCGATGATTAATTGATTATGATATAAAAGCAGAATCAAATTATGTAACGTATTAAATAATTCTTATGAAAGGAGTTGTCGATTGAATAACAATTGATATACTATTTATGATAAATTTAACAGTCATGGAAGCACTTTGTTTACCAGCATTAAGTGATGCCGTTTTAATTGCGGGAGAAAAAGGGTTACAGAATTTAATAACATCTGTAAACATTATGGAAGTTCCAGAAATTGATAGATTTGTAAATAAAGGAGAACTCCTTGTTACAACAACTTATCCAATAAAAGATAGTATTAAAGCGCAAAATAACCTTATCCCAAATCTAGTTAATAAAGGTGTTTCAGCCTTAGCAATTAAACCGGTTTTTTATGACAACATTGTCCCGCCAAATATGATTAAACAGGCTAATGAAATGAATTTCCCTTTGATTCAACTACCAATCACGGCTTCATTCAATAATATACTCAATCCAATACTTAGTGAAATACTTAATAGACAAGCTACAATTCTTCAAAAAAATGAGGAAGTACATAAAAAATTCACTGATCTAGTTTTAAGAGGTGGTGATTTAAATGATATTGCAAAAATGCTATCAACCCTTCAAGATAATCCAGTGTCTATTCATACGAACAAGTTAAGAAAACTAGCTTTAAGTATTAGTAATTCGGAAACATCCTTTAATCAAATAATAAATGAATTATGTATTGATGCAAAGCAATTTAGCAAGATTATATGCAATCAAACAGGAGTAATTGATTTTGAGTATAGAGATATTGCTATAAAGATACTGGTTCATCCAGTGATTATTGCGGGTGAAAGATATGGTTCGCTAATATTATGGTTAACTAGTCATGATCAATTTGATATAAACATTGTGGAGCAAGCTGTTACAATCGTAGCTTTGGAAATAGTTAAACATACTGCTGTCATGGAAGTTGAACGAAGATTTCGAAGTTTTCTTATTGAAGAAATAATTCAAAAAAAGATCCAATCACGTATTGACGTAGTTACAAAAGGTGAAGCATATGGGTGGGATTTGACTTCAAAATTCTTACCTATCGTAATAGAAATTGAAGATTTTTTTAAGTTTTATGAACTTGATTATTCGATTAGTTCACCTGCGAATATATTAAAGAAACTTTGGACTGAAGTATCCAATAGTGCAAATCATTACAATTTAGACACGATTATTGTAGATATAGGTTCAAAAATTCTTATTCTTGTTAAGCAAAGATTCGATACAATTGGACCAAACATACCTTCAAAATTGTTCAAAAGAATTCAACAAGCAATTTCATTTGATAAGAAGATTGTTATCAATGCAGGTGTCGGACGACTAATTGAAGATATTATGGAGTTAAGTGAGGGATATGAACATGCAGTAAAAGCACTTGAGATTGGCAGACAAATTAATGGAAAAAGTTCAATAACTCATTATGATGATTTAGGCTCATTCAGGATTCTAATTAGTGAGAAACATAACCCTGAACTCAGAAAATTTAGTGGTGAATTATTAGGAGATATCATTAAATGTGATGAAGAGAGTAAATCAAATTTAATGGAAACATTAGAAATGATTTTAAAGTGTAACTTTAATCTGAAAGAAGCTGCTCAAAATATGTTTATCCACTACAATACCATCCGATACAGAGTAAAGAAGATTGAGGAACTCGCAAAAATTGACATGAACTCAAGTAGTGATTGTTTGAGTTTGCAGCTTGCAATGCAAATTCGAAAAATCCAAAAATCAGTTTAGTTTGATTGAGTAATATTAGTGATTCAAGGTTCATCAAACAACTGAAATAAAGGTAATCATATGATAATCGCAAAAACTATTGGTCAAGATTTTGGAAATGAGTGTAATCGTGGGGCAGTTGGAATTGTACATAGTGTATTTCAACGAGCTGCAAATATTAGAATTAATAGCAGTGGAAGAATCTTGACTATTACTATAGATGAAATTGATAATTTTACTGCAAATTGTGCTTTAGTTGTTGATGGAAAAGACTTAACAGAAAAACTATATGTAAATCAAAGAGTTCTGTTTTCACCTGATGTAGTATTTCTTAATGGAACACCTTTTATCGGAGGTTTAGCAAAAGCTAAAATATGGAGCAGAATTAGTAATGATGAAATAATGAGACTTTCAGTCTCATCAGAAAAGCAAAATATCAATGATATTTTGCTTTTTATGAAATCTAAATTGAGTCATAAATCAAAATGGTTAGATGAGTTCTACTCAAAAACTTTGAATGAAATTGAAGTTGAACACTTGATAGGATTAGGTGAAGGGTTAACTCCTTCGGGAGATGATTTTATTGTTGGAATAATTCATGGTTTCCACTTCTTGGAAATACTTTCTAGTCAAAAACTAGACATCTTTACTCGGTTTAAAAATAGAGTTTCATACCTTAAGAATCAAACTGGAACAATAAGTCGACACTATATAGATTATGCATTAGAACGTCAATGGGGAAGTAATAGTGAGGGAATAATCAAGTCAATTATTCAAAATGATGCTGATCAACTGGAATATTACTTATCGAATAAACTTGCTATTGGAGGAAGTTCTGGATACGATGAATCCTTCGGAATTATTTATGCTTTTGAGCATTTCTTTGATTTAATCTAATCTATAATATTCCATCAAGTATTTTTCCTTTTTTAATTCTCGTTTAAAATGATTTCTGTTTTATGTTACAACAAACAGCTATTCTTATTATTACTTGATTACATTGTTAGTCTTTTTTTAATATGATAAGGTAAAAATAACTTGAAATAGATTCACAGATCTAGAAATGGAGGTATGTTTTGGCAATTCTAAGTAAGATCAAGAAAGGTTTTTATCAAGATTCATTGAAACTAATGAAAGTTTCTTCAGAAATCGGAGAGCTAACTAATGTAAAACAAGCTTTTTCTTTTATGGCAACAGAGATTAATAAAAAAACACGTGTTCAAGATTCTCTTATGGATGAAGATGTAAGATTAGCTGAAGCAGATGATTTGATTCTGATTGTCGAGGCAGATGATTTAGAAACAGCTATAAACGCAATGGACGAATTTGAGAAGAGAATTATTTTGGGGTCAAATAAACAGGAAAACAATATAAATTCATTTGATAGTCTTCCAAAAACTATAGAACAAGGTCTTGAAATAATTGATGGTAATATTGCTGTTATCTCTGTTCCTGGAACTTATGCCATAGTTCAAGCTTACAATGCTTTAAATCATGGCCTTAACGTTATGCTTTTTAGTGATAATGTTTCTATTGAAGATGAGGTAAAAATTAAGGATTATGCTTTAGAAAAGAACCTTATTGTAATGGGTCCCGATTGTGGAACTGCAATTATTAATGGTACACCATTATGTTTTGCTAACAATGTCATGAACGGAAACATTGGGATTATTGGGGCTTCTGGAACAGGCACACAAGAGTTAACTATACAACTTGATTCAATTGGGTGTGGAATATCTCATGCAATAGGAACCGGAGGTCGAGATTTATCAAAAGAAGTCGCTGGTAGAACGACATTATCGGCATTAAGCATGCTCAAAAACGATGTTAAAACTGAAATCATCGCTATCGTATCTAAACCGCCATCACCAAGTGTCGCTGAGAAAGTAATTGATGCTGTTAAGGAAAGTGGTAAATCTGCGGTTTTAGCATATCTTGGGTCAACATCAAGAAAAGTTTCTAAAAATATTTTTGTAGTTGGTACGATTGAAGAGGCAGTAGCAAAAATCCATGCTTTATCTAAAGGCTTAAATCCAGATGAAGCAAAAGTATTATACGAGAGAACTTCATTTGATTACTTAAATTCCTTCAACTTACAAAGTTCACAAAAGAAAGTAAAAGGTCTCTTTACAGGAGGAACCCTTGCTAGTGAAGCGAAATATATTCTGACAGGAGTTGAATCAGAGATCATTGATTTAGGAGATGATGAATATACATCAGGTGCATTGCATCCAATGATTGACCCATCAAATAGAAATCGCTTTGTTGAGCAAGCTTTTCGAGATGAAAACGTTGGTTTGATTCTTTGTGATGTAGTTTTGGGATTAGGTAGTCATCCAGATCCTGCTTCAGAACTAGTAATGGCTATAAATAATGCAAAATCTCATTCTAATCAAGAAAAGATTGTGATCGCTTCGGTGATTGGTACCGATAAAGATCCACAAGTAAAAAGTCAACAAGTTAGAATATTAGAAGAAGCTGGTGTTCTCGTTTTTCCATCAAATCAATACGCAGCCGAAGTAGCCGCGAGTTTGGCACGACGATTACAAGGAGAGGAGTAAATGATGAACAAGTTATTGAGTGAGGATGTAAAAGTAATTAATATTGGATTAGATATTTTTTCAAATGATTTAACCCGACAAAATGTGCAGAATCTTCAGTTAGATTGGGTACCCCCAGGAAATGGCCGCTTAGACATTAATGAGAAGCTAAAAAACATTTTTATGAAAAAGGATTTAATTGAGGCTGCAAATAAAAAAGCTTTAGAAAAGATATTTTCAGCTCATCCTATGTGGACAGGAGTAGGGTTGGCTAAAGATGTGATCCCAGGATTCACTGCCACCACCTTGTGTCATGCGGGGCCACCCGTCACATGGGAAACAATGTGTGGTCCAATGCAAGGATCAGTAATTGGAGCTATTATCTATGAAGGACTTGCACACGATGAGGAGGAAGCACGAAAATTAGCTCCTACAATGACCTATGTTCCATGTCATCACTTTAATGCCGTGGGACCAATGACAGGGGTATTTTCAGCAAATATGCCAGTCATTATTGTCGAAAACAAGGAACATGGTAATAAAGCTTACTCACCATTTAATTCACAAGGTAGAGGTAAGCCATTTACCTTTGGAGCGTATGGCGAGGACACTCAAGTTATGTTGCGATACTTGCGTGATGTGATGATGCCGACTTTAGATCAAGCACTCAAAGTACGAGGGGAAGGGATTGATCTTAGAATGATTATTGCGCAGGCACTACATATGGGGGATGACTGTCATAATCGATTAATTGCCGCAACAGGTCAATTATGGAAGATATTAGCCCCTGAACTAGCGAAGGCGAAAACACCGCATGATATTTTTGAGGGTATCGCACAAACGATGTATCACAATAACTGGTATTTTTTGAATTTCTCAATGGCAGCATGCAAAGCTAGTCTTGATGCGGCACGGGACATTGAACATTCCACAGTCGTGACTGTTATGGCACGAAATGGTACAGAAGTAGGGATACAAGTAAGTGGATTGGGAAATCAATGGTTTACCGCTTCAGCCCCAAAAGTGCGAGGAAAGTATTTTCCTGGTTTTAGCGATGAAGATGCGAATCCTGATATGGGGGACTCAGCAATAACAGAAACGGCAGGACTTGGAGCTTTTGCGATGGCAGCAGCTTTACCAATGACGCAGTTAGTAGGTGGCAAAGTCGAAGATGCAATCAAGTTCACAAAAGATATGAGAAAAATCACTGTAGGAGAAAGCTATCATTACACCATTCCGACATTAGATTTTATAGGAACACCTACGGGTATTGATGTACTAAAAGTGATTGAGACTGGTATTACACCGATTATCAATACTGGAATAGCTCACAAGATGGCAGGACATGGAATTATTGGAGCAGGTTTAGTAAACATGCCTTTTGAAACGTTTGTGAAGGCTATTCTCGCGTTTGATTATAAATGATTAACCAAACAGTTATGTTAAATTAAAAAAGATGTTAGGTTAATAATTGAATAAAGACTTAAGATTTGATTAAAATTTTGTCTAGTAAAAAAACCTACAAAATACTTATGTTAATTGATGACATATTTTTAATAAATTTTATGTCACCATATTATATTGACTCAATTAAGTAATATCATAAAATGTAAATTGAAGGAGAACCAATTATGAATAAAAAGATAGGACTAATGATTTGCTTGTTAATATCGATTTCCTTGATTACCGCTTGTACTCCGTCAACAAATATTCCAGATGAATTAGGTAAAGGTATTGTAGTAGGTATTGCAGCTGATACTCCAGCAATTGCACCTGGCCAGTTCAATAATACAACTGGTTTCTACATTGCGACAATGACTCATAATGGCTTGTTTAGAATTGATGCTGAAACATTGCAACCAGTTCCTGATTTAGTTAGTGAATGGACTAATATTTCCAGCACCATTTTCGAGTTTAAAATTCATGAAGGGATTAAATTTCACAATGGTGAGGAAATGACTTCAGCAGATATTATTGCTTCATTTGATTACGTTAAAACATTTCCAATCTCTGCAAACTCTATGAGAAGTTTAGTATCTTATGAAGCTGTTGATGACTATACTGTAAGAATTAACACAGGATTTCCAAACTCAATGTTACTATTTGACTTAGCAAGTCACCCAACATTCATTATGCCAAAATCACTAATTGAAGCTGAACACGATTTCAATACAGATCCTGTAGGCTCTGGACCTTTTAAAGCTAGTGATTTAAAACCTGGGGACTACTACAAGTTTGATGCTTTTGAAGATTATTTTGATGAAAATCGTGCATCAAAAGTTGCATCTGTAACTTTGAGAATTATACCTGAGGGTTTTTCAAGAACGCTAGCTCTTGAAACTGGTGAGATTGATTTTAATGTTAGTGTACAACCACAAGATATTGGAAGAATGTATGCTGATCCAAATATAACTGTAATAAATAAACCTGGTACTCAACACGTAATGTTATATTTAAATAATGAACTTCCACAATTCAACACCGTTGAAAAGCGCAAAATTATTAGTATGGCAATTGATAAAGAAGCAATGATGCTTGCAGCATATGAAGGAAATATCACTCCAAGTAATGCTCATGCTCCTCTTGTTTTTGATGGAAGTACAGTTAATGGCGCAGCACCTTTTGACCCAGATGGAGCAAAGACACTGTTAGATGAATTAGGTATAGACCCTGCCACATTGGGCTTTGAAATAATTGCTGCTATTGACGTATGGGCTGTTCAAGCCCAAGTTATTCAAGACAATTTGGCAAAAATTGGGATACCTGTTTCTATCGTCAGACTTGACGTTCCTGCGACACAACAACGTTTAAATTCAGGCAACTATCAAGCTGCATTCATGGGATTTACTCAACCGAATTTATTAGGGTTCATGCGATTAAACTTTCACAGTTCTAACATAGGAACAATAAATCGAGTTCGCTTAAATGACCCTGCAATGGATGCATTGATTAATTCAGCAGTTTCCGAAACTACAAATGTTGCTGCAAGAACAGAATTCTTAAGACAAGCAGTAATTATGGCAAATGAAAACGCGTATCTAATCCCTTCCCATACTAATATGTTACAACGCGCTCATAATGCTAATCTAGTTGTTCCTGAAGTAGCCGCAACAGACTTTCCGCTATACTTAAACATGGTATATTGGAATGATTAACACTATTTAAATATTTGCCTATTTATGCTAGACCTCATTACTTTGTGATGAGGTCTTGATTTGATATCAATTAAAAATCGTTTATTTTTGGAAATTGTTAATAAGAAAAGTGTTTAGTCTTGAGGACTAAACACTTTTTTCTAATTCATTGAAAGCTTTTGCAAATCTTGCTTTTTGACGAGCTGCATAGTTCTTGTGGTAGATTCCACTAGTGACTGCTTTGTCAAGTTTCGAATTCAATGTGTTAAGGGCGTTAATAGCACCTTCTTTATCTTGTGCGGAGATAAGTTTAATCACTGATTTCATCGCAGTTTTAAGTGCTGATTTTTCAGAAGTGATTGCCGCTGCTTTTTTCACGTTAGTGAGTGCGCGTTTCTTCTGAGATTTGATATTTGGCATACGATCCTCCTTAATTGCTTTTTTATTATAGCAACACCAACACTAAATTGCAATGATAAGGTGATGTGCGTTATCCTTTGTTTTTTGATAGAATGTAAGCGAGGTATTTTATGAGCAAAAAACGCGTTATTTTTATGGGTACACCACACTTTGCAGCATCGATTCTAGAGCACTTACTCACATTTCCAATTGAAATGGTGGGAGTTGTTACACAGCGGGATAAACCTGTGGGTCGCAAGCAAATACTGACACAACCACCAGTGAAGGTAGTTGCTTTAGAGCATAACATAAATGTCTATCAACCTACTAAAATCAAAGAAATTGAAGAGACCTTAAAAGAGTTAAATATTGACTATATTCTTACATGTGCATATGGTCAATTTCTGCCTCAAAGCATTCTAAATTGTGCTAAAGAAGATGCCCTTAATATTCATGCATCTTTACTTCCTAAGTATCGAGGGGGAGCACCTATTCATTGGTCAATAATTAAAGGGGAAAATGAGACGGGTATAACCCTAATGAGAATGATAAAGGCGATGGATGCAGGTGAAATCTTTGCACAAAAATCAGTAAATATTACACTTGAAGACACAGCATCTACGCTTCATGATAAACTTATCCTATGTGCTAAAGAATTATGTAATGAACAGCTCATGAATGTCTTAGAAAATAAGGTTGTTCCAAGGTCTCAAAATGACTTAGAGGCATCCTTTGGTTACAACATTCAACCAGAAGACGAATTTGTTTCATTTAATCGTCCTGCACCGATTGTCCATAATCATATTCGTGGATTAGTATCGTGGCCAGTTGGGCATGCACTTCTAGATTCAAAGCGATTTAAACTGTATGGGTCAAAACTGAGTCATCAAAAATCAGTACATAGTCCTGGAACCATCACAAAAGTTGATACAACAGGAATGCATGTTAGCACTCTTAGTGAAGTTATAATTATTACTCACATTCAAGTAGAAGGTCGTAAGTTGTATTCTGTAAGTGATGATGTTTCATATTTATCACAGTTTGTTTTCCAACAATTTAAGTAATTTATTGCCTAAATCATGTAACTTAGCATCAACATAAACAATAATTAGAAAGGTATGGTATGGTGTGATCACCAAGGAAGTATGAGCCAAAACACAACACTTAAACAACGATTGCTGACTCAATTTAAAGTATTGACAACTATTCCTTCACAACACTTGGTTGTGAATGAGTCACTTCGGCAAATTTCTTTGGTTGATTTATCAATAAATGATATATCTCGAATACTAAAAGCAAATGAAGAAAAGGGATTAATCTTACATGGTAAGACATCACTTGGTAACGTTCGCATCTTCAGTGAAGATATTCATATGATTGAATCCTTTGGAAACATCGTACTTACGATGTATAAAGGAAAAGAAGTAAGATTTGATCAAAAACTATTCGAACTTGAGACAATGCTTGCTGAGCATGGATTTGTGAGAATCAGTAAATCAATGATTGTTAATTCACAACATATTGAAGCTGTTTCATCAAGTTTTAATGCAAAACTAAGGCTTCATTTAACCAATGGTTCGTATACAGATGTTAATCGATCATACTTAAAGACGTTTAAAACTTACATGAAAGAGAGGGAGTTCTAATGATTTATGTCACCTATGCTTTATGGATCGTCGCGCTAATCATTGCACTTCGCTTTGCATTTTCACTTTATTATCAATGGAAATACAAAGATATCGTCAAACAAAATCCACAAGCATCTCGTAAGCTTTTATATCGCTATGCTTCTCCACTAGGACTCGTACTACTCCTTTCATTTGCACTGCAAAACCAACCATTAAATGGTCCAGGAATTGCGAATATCAATGATTTTAAAATGCTACCTGCTCGACAAGCTGATATGGAAATATACAGTGAGTACAAAGAAAATATTGTTCCAACAGATGAAGACACTGCCCTTGAAGGCTATATCATTGTTGAAGAAGAAGGTGTAGAAGTTAAATACTATGTCATAAAAATTCGAGGTGAGTCTTACCTCATTAAAGATCCAATCGACGAATAAAGTGGAAATTCCACTTTTTTTGTGTTTTACTATATGTTGGTTGCTTTTTTGATATAATAAGAGCGATAAACGAGGTACCTTATGAACAAACAATATGAATTAAATAAAAACTTAGCTCAAATGCTAAAAGGTGGCGTCATTATGGACGTTACAAGTGCAGCTGAGGCACTTATTGCTCAAGAAGCAGGTGCTTGTGCAGTCATGGCTCTTGAGCGTGTTCCGGCCGATATCCGCAAAGATGGGGGAGTAGCACGTGCTTCAGACCCTAAGATGATTAAAGAAATTCAAGCAGCAGTTACAATTCCTGTTATGGCTAAAGTAAGAATTGGTCATTTTGTCGAAGCACAAATTCTAGAAGCATTAGAAGTAGACTATATTGATGAGTCTGAAGTATTAACCCCTGCAGATCCAACATACCACATTGATAAAACACGATTTAAAGTCCCATTTGTATGTGGTGCTAAGAATCTTTCAGAAGCACTTCGTCGTATTAGTGAAGGGGCATCCATGATTCGTACTAAAGGTGAACCTGGAACTGGAGATGTTGTTGAAGCCGTTAAACACATGCGTTTAATGACTACAGAAATTCGTCGTGTGAAAAGTTTAGAGAAATCAGAACTATTTCATGCAGCTAAAGAGCTACAAGTTCCACTTCATTTACTTGAGTATGTGCATGAACATGGAAAACTTCCAGTAGTCAATTTTGCGGCAGGTGGGGTAGCTACCCCAGCTGATGCTGCATTAATGATGCAACTAGGATGTGATGGTGTGTTTGTAGGTTCTGGTATATTTAAATCTGGTGATCCACGAAAACGTGCGGCGGCAATTGTTAAAGCCGTAACACATTTCAATGATCCAAAAATTCTTGCAGAGGTCAGTGAAGATTTAGGTGAACCAATGGTTGGCATTAATGTTTATTCTGTTAAAGAAGAAGACAAAATGGCAGATCGAGGATATTAATGATTATTGGTGTATTAGCCATTCAAGGAGCATTCTTTGAACACATGGCCGTGTTAAAACGACTTAATGTTGAAGGAAGACTCATTAAGAAGGTCTCAGATTTAGAAGGTATTGATGGACTCATTTTGCCTGGTGGTGAAAGTACCGCTATGGCAAAGCAAATGAAAGAAAATGGTCTTTTTGAAGCCATAACCCATAAGATCAATGATGGATGTCCTGTGATGGGTACATGTGCAGGATTGATTTTATTGTCAAAAGAAATTTCTAATCAACCGGTTCAAACACTTGGTGTTATGGACATTCGTGTTAAGCGCAATGCCTATGGTCGCCAACTTGATTCATTTTCAACGATAGCACCTATTAAAAAAATAAGTGATGCACCACTTGAACTTGTATTTATTCGTGCACCTTACATCGAAGAAGTTGGAGAGGATGTTGAGGTTTTATGTGTTGTGGATGATCATATAGTGGTTGCACAACAAAACCATATGTTAGCATTAGCATTTCATCCTGAATTAACGGGTATTGATGTTATTCATCAATACTTTATCGAAACTATGATAAAGAAGGAGAGTCAACCTCATGGATCAATCTCGCATCCGTAATTTTTCCATTATCGCTCATATTGACCATGGCAAGTCGACTTTAGCTGATCGTATTTTAGAGTTAACGCATACTGTTGCGATGCGTGATATGACTCATCAAATTTTAGATTCGCTTGATTTAGAGCGTGAGCGTGGTATTACAATAAAACTTAATGCTGTTCAACTCCAATATAAAGCTCGTGATGGCGAAATCTATACATTACATCTCATTGATACTCCAGGTCATGTTGACTTCACCTACGAAGTCTCACGCTCTTTAGCGGCATGTGAAGGAGCAGTGCTTGTCGTGGATGCTGCTCAAGGTATTGAAGCACAAACACTTGCCAATGTTTACCTAGCTTTAGAGAATAATTTAGAAATTATTCCTGTCATTAACAAAGTTGATTTACCAAGTGCTGATCCTCAACGCGTCATTGAAGATATTGAGAATACGATTGGTTTACAAGCAAGTGATGCACCTTTAATTTCAGCTAAGAATGGTTTAAACATTGAAGATGTTTTAGAAGCAATCATTAAAAAGGTACCTGCACCACGTGGAGATATTAATAAACCATTAAAGGCATTAGTCTTTGATTCTATTTTTGATCCATATCGAGGTATTATTGCCTATATTCGTGTTGTGGATGGATCACTTAAGATTGGTGACAAGATAAAATTTGTTGCTACGGCTGCTGAATATGAAGTCGTTGAGTGTGGCATCAGAACACCAAAAGAGATTAAGAAAAACGAACTTGTTGCTGGAGAAGTAGGTTGGGTTGCCGCAAGTGTTAAATCGATTAAAGATGTTCGTGTAGGGGATACAATTACCCATGTTCATCGTCCAACCCTTGAACCACTTCAAGGATACCGTGAATTAAACTCCATGGTTTTCTGTGGTTTATATCCAACAGACACTTCAAAATACAATGATTTACGTGACGCGCTTGATAAATTAAACTTAAATGATGCTGCATTAAAATTTGAAGCAGAAACATCAGTGGCATTAGGATTTGGATTTAGATGTGGATTCTTAGGACTATTACACATGGATGTCGTTCAAGAGCGTATTGAGCGAGAATATAAGATCCCTCTCATCGCAACAGCTCCTTCAGTGGTCTATCATGTGTATCTTACTGATGGATCCATGATTATTGTTGATAACCCTAGTTTCTTACCTCCAGTTCAAAGAATTGGACGTATTGAAGAACCTTTTGTGAAGGCAACGATGATGGTTCCACTTGAATATGTCGGAGCAATCATGGATTTATGTCATAAAAAGCGTGGAATCTACATTGACTTGGTGGTTATTGATGATTTACGTCGTCAACTAATATATCAAATTCCATTAGCTGAAATTGTGTATGATTTCTTCGATCGTTTAAAATCTATCTCAAGAGGGTATGCATCCTTTGATTATGAATTTATTGGATATGTTGAATCTAAACTAGTGAAAATGGATATTCTTTTAAATACAGAAGTCGTGGATGCTTTATCCGTTATCGTTCATCGCGACTTTGCTTATGGACGTGGAAAGATTATTGTTGAGAAATTAAAAGAACTAATTCCTCGCCAACAGTTTGAAATTCCAGTGCAAGCAAGTATTGGTAATAAAGTCATTGCGAGAAGTGATATCAAGGCACTTCGTAAGAATGTCTTGGCTAAATGTTATGGTGGCGATATTACTCGTAAGAAAAAACTCTTAGAAAAACAAAAAGAAGGTAAGAAACGGATGAAACAAGTGGGGAATGTTGAAATTCCTCAAGAAGCGTTTATGGCCGTTTTATCCATGGATGAATAAGCAACTTTGGTTGCTTATTTCTTTAGGAGGACTTTATGGAAAAAATTGAAGATGTTATTCAACTCGTTAATGAAGTAAGACATCGCTTAGGGTGGGATATTATAGATACCAATGAGACCATGATGTCTTATTTAAGTGATGAAGTTGAAGAACTAAAAATTGAAATACAACATAATAATCCAAAAGGTATTTCAGATGAACTCATGGATGTCATGTTTGTGTGTTTTGCGATGCTTCATGACAATCAAATTGATTTAAAAACTGCCCTTAAAGAAAAACTAGATCGTGTGGTAGAAAAATATGAATCACGTTGAACACATCTATATTCATATTCCTTTTTGCACGCATATTTGTGCGTATTGTGATTTTGTAAAGTCTCGCTATCATCATCAACTTGCAGATAAGGTTATTGAACGTCTTATTGATGACATCGCTCATATTGATTCAAAGAGCATTAAAACGCTTTATATTGGGGGTGGAACGCCAAGTGCACTATCGTTTGATCAACTTGACTTGTTATGTCAAACGATTTCAAAGCGTTGGCCAAGCATTTTAGAATGGAGTGTTGAGATTAATCCTGAAGATATGACCTTTGAAAAGATGTCACTACTCGCTAAACATGGTGTAAATCGCTTAAGTATGGGTGTTCAAGCAACCCAACAACGCTTACTAGAGATCATCACACGACATCACAACTTTGAAGATGTTAAAAGAGTTACAGGATGGGCACATGAATGTGGCATAACCAATATCTCATATGACTTAATGTATGGCTTACCAACCCAAACGATTGAAGAATTTGAAGCTTCCATGCATGAGGTTTTAACCCTTAACCCAACACATCTGTCTCTTTATGCCTTAACAATTGAACCGAATACAGCATTTGGTCGTCAAAAAGTGCAACCAGTTGATAATGAACTTGAAGGACAAATGTATGAGTGTGCAATTAGTACGCTTACACAAGCGGGTTATGAGCATTATGAAGTCAGCTCATTCACAAAAAACCAGCACTATTCAAAGCATAACTTATCGTACTGGAAGTATGCTAATTTTATCGGCATTGGACCTGGAGCTGCATCTAAGGTCAATAATCGTCGTTGGACTAACACAAAAAATATTCATCATTACACACTTAATGAAAAACTAATCCAAGAAGATATCCAACTTAGTGACACAGATCAAATTATTGAAAAACTCATGATGGGGTTAAGGCTTAATCAAATCGTGTTGTGGTCTCATGTAAATCACAGAGACGATGCAAGAAGCATCATTGAAAAAGTACTAGAAAAAACCCAACAACAAGGTTGGGTTATTATGAATGATGAGGGCATACAATCTACTTCATCAGGTCGACTATTTCTTCATGATATTATTGTCACGATTATGCAAGCCTTTGATGAAAAGTAATAGTCTCTACTTAGGTTGATGTTTATGGTAGTACTCCACCAACGCAAGCGTTGATAGATTTTGATTGTCATCATTAATGATTGATTCAACCATTGAAGTAATCTTTTCTACGACAGGTAAATGAAGTTGTCTAAGATTTGCTTCATGCATGACGCAGCGTAGATCTTTTAAGAAGTGAGTAAAAATAAATCCTGGATTTAGATCTTCTTGAAGATATAAAGGTCCATTATGTATGGACTGCCATGAACTTGCTGCTCCTTGATTAAGTAAGGTTAAGACATCATTAAGTTTTAAGTTTGCATGTTTCGCATATTCCATTGATTCAAGTAAACCAGCTAAGTTAGTGGCCACACTAATTTGATTTGCCATTTTTGTGTGTTGACCATGACCACTTGGACCACAATAAATCACTTTTGATCCCATTAGTTCTAGAAGAGCCATTCTTTGTTTAACAATGCTTGCATCACCACCAACCATAATCGATAATGTCGCATTTTGTGCACCATTGAGGCCACCACTTACAGGGGCATCAATCCAGTGACAGTTTGAACTTTTGGCTAATTCATATAATTCTTGAGTTAAACTAGGAAGATTGGTCGACATATCAATGATAACAGTTCCTTTATTGATATGAGGAAGCACTTCCTTACTAAAGATTTGCTTAACAACATCAGGCGTTGAAAGCATCATAATCACAATCTCTGCATTTTTTACACACGATGGTATACTTGTGTGCACATGGACTAAGTCCTTAAGTGCCTCACTCTTTGACATTGTTCGATTATAAACATGTACTTCATGAAAGCGTGTTAAGTGTTGTACCATGCGCGATCCCATTAATCCTAAACCGATCCAGGCAATTCTCATTGTGTTCTCCATTCTTAGTGTTGTATTACTGCTAGTTATATGATATCATACAAATGCTTTTATTCTAGGGGTGAGGTTTCCTCGACCCATCACTTGGATTAAAAGGACAGAAAGAGAGAGGACCTATGATTTCAAAAGAAAGAAAACAAGAAATCATGAAAGATTACGCTCGCTTTGAAGGGGATACTGGTTCAGTAGAAGTACAGGTAGCTGTATTAACTGAACAGATCAACGTCTTAACTGAACACTTAAAAGTTCATAAAAAAGACTTCCATTCACTCCGTGGCTTACTCAAAATGGTTGGTCGTCGTCGTAGTTTCTTAAACTACTTACGCAATTCCGACATCAACCGTTATCGTGAACTTGTCAGTCGTTTAGGATTACGTAAATAATCTAAGTCTAAACTAAAAACTGTTGATATACGTCAACAGTTTTTTTGTGTTTAAGCGTCAAAATAGTGTTTATCATAATTAAAACCATAATAAATAGATTTAGAGACAAGTTAATGAACTATTTGTTATCTTTTACTCATGTAACTTGAATAGTTCGCACTTTTTTTCACAAATTTATAGATTTTTGTTGTTCATTTGATATAATTAAGTAAATAAGTGAATAATCTTAAATAATGGAGGTGACTATGATTTCATCGTCCTTCAACCTCGTCCACGTGCATAATGATCATTATGGTTTTTTTGTGTTTAAAATCTAATCTTGAAAGGAGGAAAGTCGAATGACTTTTAAAAGATTAGGCTCATTTAAGTGATTTAGCGTTTTACTAGCATTGGTTTTAGTCGCTTTAAGTATTTCAAGTCCAATGGCGATCAAAGCAGTCACCATTGATCCAAAAGATGATGCTTTAGAGAGAGGGGCTGCTTGGATTGTAGCTCGTCAATTAGTAAGTGGCGGATGGACAGAAAGTCGTGATCCAGGAACTACTTCATTAGCACTTAGTGCACTTACAGCACATGCTAAGCATTTAGGACTAAGTCCTCTTGATCCTGAATATGAATATAGTGAAAACATTCAAGATGCACTAGATTACATTTTTTCTAGATCGCAACGTGATACAGTGAATAGTTTTGTTCATTGGGGATCAAACCAGATTTATGTACTAGGACCAGCATTAATGGCAATCACATCAGTTGAAACCCCTGAAACAGTTATCGATTTAGAGGGTAGTGCAGTTGATGGTATGACACATTTTGAAGTCGTTGAAGAAGTAGTGAATTATATTGCAGAATCTCAAGTAAAATCAGGTCCAGGTATTGGTTTATGGTACTATTCTCATCCTACGTCAACTGGAGACATGTCAATTTCTGGATGGGTAACTCTAGGACTTAGTTATGCTAAAGAAAAATTTGGACTTGAGTTACCTCTGACAATGCTTAACTATTTAGACCAAGGTCTTGACATTGTTATATGGGATGACAATCCAGAACATGAGTTGTATGGTGGTGCAGGTTACACATCCAGTTCTACAATTGCAAATTCTTATCGCTCTTGGATTAACATCCATAAAGTTGGTCATATGCTTTCGATGTTAGAACTTGTTGGTGATCCAATTGATTCTCCTCGAGTTCAAGCAGCTCTTGGATTTATTGAGCGTCATTTTAATGCTCCAAATAGCGGAACATGGGGAACATCTTCCGAATGGCCTAGCTATGCAAATGGTTATATTGATGTGGGTTGGCGTGGTAAACCTGGGGTAACGAATCCTTCCTATAATGGTGCATTAACCATTATGAAAGGATTACTGGCATATGGAATAGATACAATTGAAGTTGATGAAGTAGAAACAGATTGGCAAGATGAATTTGAAGATGTTATTGTTGGAAATCAGCATGTAGATGGTTATTGGCAAAGTGGTGGATATCCAGATAGCACATCAGAGACCTATCGAATTTACTATACTGCTTGGGCAATGATGACACTTTTAAGATCTGTTCCATCAATTGCTGTGACAGGTGTTTCTCTGACTTGTCCAGAAAAGGCATTGGCTGTTGATTCAAGACCTTATTTATTAACTCCTACAATTGCACCAAATGATGCTAGTAATCCTGCGGTGACTTGGTTATCATCACATCCTGCAGTTGCTACTGTAGTTGATGGAAGTGTCGCTCCACTTCAAGCTGGAACTACGACAATTACCGTGACGACTGTTGATGGTGAATTTACATCACAATGTCTTATTACCGTAAAAGAACCACATGAGTTTGTACAAGAAATTGTTGATGATAAAACAACATTTAATGTTGATGCAACAAACTTAAATAAAGCAGTGATATTTGATGATGATGAGTTAGAGGAGGGGGCTTCTGTCAAGTTAGTGATTGAAGTCTTAGAATTAGCGGATGTTGATTTAACTGAAAAGACACTCATCGAAGCTTATTTAAAAGAGAAAATTGGAGATGATCACGAAGTATTCTATCTTGACATCTCATTATTCAAACTTGTGGGTCAAAATGAATTTAAACTAACAAGTTCACTTGAATACATTACAATTTCCTTTATTGTAGATGAGTCTCTTAGAGATGTTGATTTCAAATTCTTTAGAGTTCATAATGGAGTCGTAGAAGCTTTAGAATATGTCTATGATGATGAAACGTTTGAAATAACATTTGGAACTGACAAATTCTCGACATATGCATTTGGGTATGATGCTCAAGATTTACCAGATACTTCAGATCATAGTTCTGCAGGAGTTTGGTTATTACTATGTGGTTTAGCATTTACATTCTTTCGTTGGAATAAGAAAACATCAGTTTGAATGATTCATAGATTTGCTAGTGTTGGAAAGTTAAGATAACCTTTTGAACCGACAAACTTTAGAGTCTGTCGGTTTTTTTATGGAAGATTGTAAGAAAAATAACCAATATGAGATAGAATCAAACAATAGTTGGATTTTATTTATTTACTTACTCTCGTGTTTTTTAGACTTGATTGTGGTAAAATATAGCAGTTAAAAGTAAGAGGTGAATTATGTCAAAACAGCGCTTTGCGTTAGATTTTGCAGGCCGTTCTCTAGTGGTAGAGACGGGCGAAATTGCAAAACAAGCAGGAGGAGCAGTCATCGTTCGTTATGAAGATACTGTTATCCTGTCAACAGCGACTGGGAGTAAAAATGCGAAAGATTTAGATTTCTTTCCACTCACAGTCATTTATGAAGAGAAGCTATATTCAGTAGGTAAGATTCCAGGTGGATTTTTACGTCGTGAAGGTCGTCCAAGTGAGATGGCTACATTAACATCACGTCTCATTGACCGTCCTATTCGTCCACTATTTGCGGATGGATATCGAAATGAAGTTCAAGTTGTCAACATGGTGTTGTCTGCAGATAATAACTGCTCACCAGCTATGGCAGCAATGTTTGGATCCTCATTAGCATTATGTATATCAGATTTACCATTTAATGGTCCAATTGCTGGGGTTGTGGTCGGTCGTGTAAATGGCGAACTCATTATTAATCCAACACTTGAAGAATTAGAAAATTCAGATATAGATTTAACTGTTGCAGGGACTAAGAAAGCCATTAACATGGTTGAAGCAGGTGCTAAAGAAGTTTCTGAAGAAGATATGCTTGATGCAATGCTCTTTGGACATGAGTTTATTGTTAAACTATGTGAATTTCAAGAAGAAATTGCACGCACTGTTGGAAAAGAAAAACGTGAAGTTTCTCTTTATTCAATCCCAGAGGAAATTTCATCAACTGTTAAATTAAACTTTGAAAGTCGTTTACGTACTGCTGTATCAATCAAAGAAAAACTTGAACGATATGATGCTATTGATGAAATCGAAGCTGAAGCAGTTGAGCATTTTAATTCATTTACCTTCGATAATGAGAAGGCAAAAGATAAGACAATCAAACAAGTCAAAGAAGTTTGTCATGACATTGTTTCTGATGAAGTTCGTCGCTTAATTTCTGTTGATAAAATTAGACCTGATGGTCGTAAACCTGATGAAATTAGAGCGCTTGATTCTCAAATCGATACTCTTCCACGAGTTCACGGTAGTGCTATGTTTACACGTGGTCAAACCCAAGTAATTTCTATCGCAACATTAGGAGCGATGGGGGATAATCAGATTATTGATGATATCAGTATGGTTGAATCTAAACGCTTTATGCACCACTATAACTTCCCTCCATTCTCAGTTGGGGAAACAGGACGTATGGGTTCTCCTGGACGTCGTGAAATAGGGCATGGTGCTTTAGGAGAGCGTGCTTTAGCACAAGTCTTACCAAGTGAAGAAGAATTTCCATATGCAATTCGCTTAGTTGCTGAAGTTGTTGAATCCAATGGTTCAACATCGCAAGCATCCATTTGTGCTGGTTCTATGGCGCTTATGGCTGCAGGGGTTCCTATTAAAGCTCCAGTAGCTGGTATTGCTATGGGTCTTGTGACTTATGGTGATAGCTATTCAGTGCTTTCTGATATTCAAGGTATGGAAGATCATTTTGGAGATATGGACTTTAAAGTAGCAGGAACTGCTGCTGGCGTCACTGCACTTCAAATGGATATTAAAATCGAAGGATTAACACCACAAATTTTAAAAGAAGCACTAACTCAAGCTCAAATTGGTCGCTTACATATCTTAGAAAATATGAATCAAACGATTAATGTTGCACGTGATGAAGTTGGACAATATGCGCCTAAGCTTGTTAAGCTCACAGTGCCTGTCGACAAGATTCGCGAAATTATTGGTCCAGGTGGTAAGATGATTAATCAAATTATCGCTGATTGTGACAATGTGAAAATTGATATTGAAGATGATGGTCGTGTTGCGATTTATCACACTAATATTGAAGCAATTAGAAAAGCAGCTGCACGTATTGAATCACTCATTAAAACAACTAAAGTTGGTGAAGTGTTTGATGCTAAGGTTGTACGCATTGAAAAATTTGGTGCATTTGTCTCCTTATTCCCAGGAACAGATGGATTACTTCATGTCTCTAAGATTTCCTATGAGCGTGTTGAAAACGTTGAAGATGTCTTAAAACTTGGGGATATTATTAAAGTCATCGTCATTGAAGTGGATGAGAAAGGTCGAGTTAACGTTTCAGCGAAGGATTTACTTCCTAAACCTGAAGGTTATGTCGAACCTGAGCGTAAACCATTCAACAAAGATAAGAGACCACCAAGAAGAAACGGGTAACCGTTTTTTCTTCTATGAAAGGAACTAACATGATAGATTTTAAATTGCTTGCACAACAATATGAATCTGAGATGGTGCAAGATCTCACTGATTTAATTGCTTTCCCTTCATTAACCGATGAAACAACCATAACAAAGGAAGCTCCTTTTGGACAACCGTTAAAAGAGACTTTAGATTGGTTCTTAAATCGATGTGAATCGCAAGGATTTGAAGTGGATAATGTGGATGGTTATGCAGGTGTTGCGTCATATGGTACTCAGTCTTCTTCGATTGGTCTTTTAGGTCATCTTGATGTTGTCCCTGTAGGTGAGGGATGGACTAAAGATCCTTTTAAAGCAGTCATTGAAAATGGCGTTATATTTGGACGTGGTACTGGTGATGATAAAGGACCAACAATCGCCGCTTTATATGCAATGCGAATCTTAAAAGACTTAAATATTCCTTTAAAGCATCAATTGCAACTCATTGTAGGCGTGGATGAAGAAACTGGAATGCGTTGTATGGATTACTTTACAAAACATCGTACTATCCCTGACTTTGGATTTGTGCCTGATGCATACTTTCCTTTGATCTATGGAGAAAAGGGTATTGCGAACATTGTGCTTCGCTCTCATACTCCTACCATTATTCAATCATTTCATGCGGGTGAGCGTCCTAATATTGTTATTGGGAAAGCAAAACTTGTCGTCAATACTTCTCATAATCAACAAGCTTTAGAATGGTATCAAAGTGCACATCGTCTTCAAGTAGATGTGAATG
>JAGXRX010000005.1 GCA_018335655.1 Erysipelothrix sp. | reverse complement strand
CTAATCCTGTAGTGATGATCGTAGGATAATTAACATAATTGATTCTAATCCAATCTTCATTGTATGGGTAAATGATTCCTACAAGTGTAAACTCTTTATTATCTATCGTAATAACTTGATTCAAGTCATAGGATAATCCAAGATTATTGATGACATTTAATGTCACAATGACTTCATTCTCATTCTTTGGTTCGCGACCTTTATAATATTCAAAGTTTGACAACTCAAACATCGTTTTGTCAAAACTTCCAAATGAGTCAGATACTCGATAATAGGTTCCAACAGCATCAAAAGTTGAAGATCTGCTTTCTTCAAAAAAGGCATGAGTCCACGAGCCATAGATGAGTTCGAGTTGCAGGTCTTTAGAAGCTCTGTTTGTATAAATTAGCGCATTAGCAAAGACTATGACAGTAATCAATAGAGAGATAAGTCCAAGTGTTGTGAATGTTCTTTTTTTATTATTAAATATCGCTTGAATTCCTAATTTAGTTTCAAACATGGTTCCACCCTTTTTAAAACATTAGCATAGAATAAATAAATTTTCAATGTGAACAAGTAAAATCTGTACATCCAGAGAAGTGTTTTTCATAATTGGTATCAACCACTTCTAACTGTTGTGTCTTGTCTTTTGAAATCAAATCAATTATTATTTAATTAAGCCAAAAGGGGGTAAAGTATGAAAATACTTAAAAGAATCATAATATCATTTAGTCTACTGTTTATTTTTCTAGTATCGACAAGTTCTGTGAATGCACTTGAAACAGTCCAATCAACACATTATTGGCGTATTTGCAATGCATCTTGGCAAAAATCAGAGTTTAACTTACCAAGTGGCGCACCGAATGTGCAAGTTACGGCTACTTGGGCTTATAATTTTGACACTGGTGTCACAAGTTACACTTGGGTTGTATCCAATGCTATAAAAGAAAAACTGTCAATTTATGGGATTTTTGCATTACCAACTATTAAATACAATGGATATTTATATACACCAAGAACTAGTAAAGAAGGTTCATGCTACTACACCTATCTTCCTATTGGTACTGAGCCAATGGGATCTGGATTAGAAACCGAATAATTTTGAATCATTCCTGTTCAAACCACAAATATTATTGTAGTCTAAATAATCTGTACAGATTTAACTTGCGATTATAATGGTATATTTATTAGATACTTATGTTAATCTGATAAAAGAGATAACCAATTTATTATCACTTTTCGGAAATATTTGAGTGAAATAATATGCTCAATATTAAAGATGCTTAAATTAAAGCAGTTATGAAAGCTACCTATTGTTTCATACTTAATTTTAAATATGAGAAATGGTATCGCTTTTTCATTATTTGAATTAGCTTGTTAAGACGCAGTTCAAAATGAATTTGATGCATGTTAAACATTTTTCTTTTATGTGAATTGTCTATTTTACTCAGATTTTTACAAAATTTTATATGTGTAAGAGAACTTTGACTTTGAGACTGTGCTAAATATTAGAGAAGGCTATGTGCAAACATTAATTAAAGTAGATTATTCACAGTACTTATGATTTTTATAGAAACTAACGTATTATCTTCTAGCACAATTTTTATGTTTTCTTTAATTGCTTTAGGCACAATGTCATCTATTGGTCACTTTTCGAGAGTTAATTCTTTATTATAACTCATATCAAATATCGATAACTAGTTAAATTTTGAAAACCATATATATAAGTAAGAAGAATATCATCATTTATTAAATGTATATCATTTAAAAGTCATAAAAGGAGGCACTTATGAGATTTAAAATTTCTTTACTTATTTTACTAATTGCTTTCACAGGATGCTCGAAAAAAGAGCCACCAATAGATGAGCCAAAAAGTGATTTTGAAACTGTATTGTTAAATAATGACACAATTCAAATCACAAAATACATTGGAGAAAGTACTTTTGTAGTGATTCCAGATCATATTGATGGTAAGAGAGTGACTGAGATTGGAGATAATGCGTTTGCGAATCTAACAATTGAAGAAATCACTTTTCCTTTCACAATAAAAAAAGTGGGAGACAATACATTCTTAAACACTCCTACATTAAAACGAATCATCATTTTTGGCGACACTCCATTTTACGTAGAATCATTTGCACTTGATGAAAGACAAAGTGATCCATCGACTGGTTATTTTGAAATAAACTGCATCTTTGCATTTTATGCTAGATTGCAAGAGTTCAGACATCTTTATGAAAATGATCCAACGAACAAATTCGCTCAAGATGAGTTAGCAAGGTTTGGCGAAAAATGGTTATCTTATCTTAATTTAATTAAATACTCTTAGTATCACAATGAGTCTTAACATGAATACTTCTATCTACTGAAATAAGTAGCAATAGTGGTATGGCAATATTTTTAATAAATTGCTTAGTTAGTAGTTTTTGTACTCGACTTCAGAACGTATCTGAAGTCTTTTTAATGAGAAAAACAAAGAATCACATGAAGTGATTCTCGTTAATAATCGTTAATCTTAGTTAATGATGACTCAATGATTGTTAACAGTATATCAATATTGATTAATAAGTGGTTAATCATCGTTAATAACAATGCATGGTGCCCGAGGACGGAGGGCAATCACTATTACCAAAAAATACCATAGATTTCCAAAAAGTGCCTTAAATGCTTGGTTTTTGATTGATGTCTAACCAAATATTACCATAAATTACCAATAAGTTTCATAGTTTTTGTTAAATTCGAGGCAATTTTCAGGCAATCAATATTAGCGTAAACTTTAGAGTGTAACTTAGTCATTATGTAAGAACTAACATGATAATACTGTAAAAAAAAGTAAATAAACCGATTTAACTGACTTAACTTTTATGATGTAACACTCATATTACAGTAATGTGTTCAGGAATAAGAATTTCTTTTCGAAATTAGGCATCTTGTGAAGTATTAAAACGTACAGTAACTTAAGATAACAAAAAGACTGTAACAGAGTATGTGTCTGTACAGCCTTCTATATATGTATTATTGAGATACGATTCTACCATCCCTCATATGAATGATTCGATCTGCATAAGATGCAATATCCTTATCGTGCGTCACCATAACTAGCGTTAGATTGTATTCCTTCTGAAGAGATTGAAGCAATTCAATGACTTCTCTTGAACTTGTTTCATCAAGATTGCCAGAGGGTTCATCCGCAAAAACAATCTTGGGTTTATGAATCAAAGCTCTCGCAATCGCCACACGTTGTTGTTGTCCACCACTTAACGTGGCAGGGAGTCG
>JAGXRX010000004.1 GCA_018335655.1 Erysipelothrix sp. | reverse complement strand
ATTAAACCCATCTAATCCAAACTCAATGTATCGTTTTACCCAGTGACTTATTACACCTCGATTTAGTCGATACTCTGCTTCAAGTGATCGATAGCTTCGATGCTTTTCTAAGTGTAGTGTCACAATTTCCAATTTCTCATTGGCTGTCCACTTCCTGCAAAGTCTTCCTATACTTCCTTTTGGTCTCCCCATAGATTTTCTCCTTTCCTTTATCCTAAGAAAAAAGTAGACATGATTCAAGAATTGGTTTTTCTTGAGTGTCTACTTATACTATACTTCTTCAGATTAATCATGGTTTTTTATTACGCTCATTCCTTACACATACCTATTTCACACGAAATATCATGCACATCTTTTTAAATAACTTAACATTTTCTTCCTTTAAACATGAATTACACCATTAAATAAGTAATTAAATCTGCTTAAAATGACAAAAAACCTTATCATTTCCATCAAAAACCCACTATAATTCATTATTTTATTAAAATAATCAATTATTTTATTAAAATTATTAATTTTAGTATTGACATATTGTAAAATCGAGTTAAACTATAGGTGAGGTGATGATATGTCAAGCAAAATTAAGATCATAATCAAAACAGAAGATAAGAATATCAACATTCCTTCCATTGGATTTGGGTTAGCACTTACCTTTGTGCGATTCGGTCTATGGACTTCAAAATTCGTCAAGGATATGGATGAAGATACTCAAAAGTACCTTAAAGAAAACAAAGAAGTAATCATCAAAATGGTTAAGGAAATATTCTCAGAGTTAAAGAAGATGGATCCATTTACACTCGTTGAGATAAGATCTGATAAAACCAATGTATTGATTGAAATACGATAGGAGGAAAAAAATATGAAAAAAGAAGTATTTGGAACATGTCCTGTATGTGGTGGATCACTATTATGTACGAAACTATCCTGTCATACATGCAATACCGAGATTACTGGAGAATTCGCATTATCTCGATTCAGTTATCTTAGTAAAGAAGAATTGTACTTTGTGGAAACCTTTGTCCGAGTCCAAGGCAACATTAAAGAAATGGAAAGAGAACTTGAAATCTCCTATCCTACCGTCAAGAAAAACCTTGACTCCATTAATGCAAAAATGGGATATGCAGTAAGTAGACCAAAGATTAACGAAGATGAAGTCTTAGCCAAGATTAAATCTGGCGAAATGAGCGTTGAAGAAGCTTTAGCTTTCATTAAGAAATAAAGAAAGAATGGAGGTGATGAAAGTGAAAAAGCATACCTTTTCAAACATCATCCACATGATTACATTACATCTAAATCTCTATGAAGATGGAACAATAATCAATGACCGATACTCCAATTATCAAGCAACACTAAGTGAAGTTGTTGATCGATTGAGTCAATAAAAGGAGGACAACAAAATGCTAAAAAAGAAAAAGTCACCATTTATCATGGTCATGATGCCTCATCTGATTGTGATTGAAGACGGAAAGATTTTCAATGATGGTTATATTAGCTATGAATATTCACTAACAGATAGTGATTACAAATCAATCAAATAGAACAGAAAGAGAGAAAAAAACATGAACTCAAAAGAACAAATCTTACAAATGGTTAAAGATGGCACAATTACTGTAGAAGATGGAATCAAACTACTCGAAGCACTTGGAATGCAAAATGCACCAACTCCTCCAGTTGCTCCTGTGATTAACGTCAATCCAGCAGGTGGAAGAAAGATGCTACGAGTTGTGGTAGATAGCGCTAAGGGAGATGTCGTAAGAATTAATGTCCCTACATCTTTAGTTAAAGCAGGTCTAAACTTATCAAACCAATTAAAAGTCGATGGTAACCCTATTGATATGAAAGGTGTTGATGTGGATATGATTATGGCTGCAATTGAAGAAGGCGCAACCGGAGAAATCGTCAATGTGGAATCAGCAGATGGCGATTGTGTTAAAATATTTATAGACTAATAAGAAGGCAAAGTCATTCGCCTTCTTTTTTTAACCAAATATTACAAGTATTGCTTTCAACTATTTGAGGACCATACAAAGATATTAATACGTTTATTAGTACATATGGCGATAATTTCAGAATCATGATAGACTATGACTCGTAAGGAGTTTTTCTATGAACATGACCATGATACTTGTTTTATTCATCTTAGTATTTATGAGTGCATTAGAGATTTATTTAATCCATCTCAATGTCACCACACTTAATCTTCCTCTCGATCCAGTTGTCAAAGATATCTATGACAAAAATGGATATGATCGCTTTGTAATGTACACATTAGTGCGATCACGATTCAACATTGGTTCTAAACTCATAACTTTAGTTGTCAATGTAATATTCTTTCTTTTAGTTGCTCCCCTATTATCATCTTTCCTTGGTAACTATAATCTTTCATTTCTAGAATATAACCTAATATTCCTAGTGATTGTGTTAACATTACAATCCTTTATCACATTACCCATTAGTTGGTTAAATGTTATTATGATTGAAAAACCATTTGGCTTTTCAACCACAACATTAAAACTTTGGATTCAAGACAAAGTAAAAGGTGCTGCTTTGTTTTTAGTTATAGGACTACCGATTGTTGGCACAATCATTCACTTAATTAATACTAATCCTTCATCCTTTATGCTCACCTTATGGTTAGGAGCATTAGCTTTTATCCTCATCACTCAACTATTGTATGTTCCTGTGTTAATCCCAATCTTTAATAAGTTGACACCCCTTCCTGAAGGACCCCTAAAAGATCAAATTCATAGTGTCGCGAAGAAAGCAAATTATGAAGTCAATAAAATCTCGATTATGAATGCATCAAAACGCTCAAATCGTGTTAATGCTTTCTTTACAGGCTTTGGACGTTTCAAACACATTATTCTTTATGATACTTTAATAAAACAACTCAGTGATGATCAAATCGTGAGTGTTCTCGCTCATGAAATTGGACATGCAAAACATAAAGATGTTCTTAAACTTTTACTTGTGAGTGCACTAAACATCTTTATGATTGTAGCTTTATTTCAATGGCTACTCGTTGCGGTTGATTTTGCAACTGATTTCAATGTCAGTGAGCAAACACTCATCTTTAAACTCATGGTGTTCTTTGTGCTAATTGAACCTTTACAGTTGCTAATTTCTATTCTTACATCAAAATTCTCACGCTCTATGGAATATAAAGCCGATGCTATGATGGTATCCTTAGGATACAAACAAGCAGCGATTGATGCTTTTAAAACATTAGGACGTGTCAACTTTGTACACCTTAATCCTCATCCATTAGTCGTTAATCTTACTTATTCTCATCCTCCAATCAAGGATCGAATACTTGCAATTCTAAAATAGTAAAAGACCACTTCATCATTAATGAAGTGGTCTTTTTCTTATACTAATTCAGATAATTCATCAAGGCGTTGTTTGAATACCTCAAGCGCTTCTTTAGTCGCTTGATTGGATGTCATATCAACACCAGCTTTCTTAAGCACTTCAATTGGGAAGTCACTAGAACCCGCTTTAAGATAGTTTAGGTATGGAGTAACATTCTCTTGAGGATTTGACAATATACGTGCAGATAAAGCAGAAGCTGCCGAGAAACCAGTCGCATATTGGAATACATAATAGTTATAGTAGAAATGAGGAATACGTGCCCACTCATAACCAATCTCTTCATCATAAGTCATCACTTCACCATAATACTTCTTATTTAATTCAAAGTAAGTCGTGGTTAAGAATTCTTGAGTTAATGGCGTTTGATGTTGGTCAGCCTGATGAATGGCATGCTCAAACTCAGCAAACTGAGTTTGTCTAAACACTGTACCCTTAAATCCATCAAGATAGTGATTGATTAAATAAGATTTTAGTTTTGGATCATCAAAGTTCTTCAACATGTAATCTGTAAGTAATATTTCATTGGTAGTGGATGCTACTTCTGCTAAGAAGATAGAATAGTCACCATATACAAACGGTTGATACTTACGAGTAAAATATGAATGAACTGAATGACCTAATTCATGGGCTAAAGTAAAGACATTATCAATATTATCTTGCCAGTTCATAAGAATATAAGGATTCGTTCCATAGGTTCCAGAAGAATATGCACCTGAGCGTTTCCCTTCATTCTCATACACGTCAATCCAACGCTCATCAAAGGCTTGATTAAGTACAGTAAGATATTCTTCACCCAAGATGCTTAATGCCTTTAAAATGATGTCTTTTGCGAAATCATACGTGAATTTAGTATCAACACTCTCTACAAGTGGTGTATACATGTCATACATGGCAACCTCGTCTTGTTTGAGAGCCTTTTTGCGTAAACCCACATAAGTATGTAAATAATCAAGTTTGTCGTTAACAGCCTCGACAAGCGCATCATACACGCTCTCAGGAATGTGGTTTGAACTCAAAGCAGCATGACGAGCAGAATCATACCCACGAACCTTCGCATTGAAGTTATGAACTTTGATTGCGGATGATAATGTTGTCGCAAACGTATTCTTTAATCCTTTAAACGTTTCATACATTGCCATGAACGCATCTTTGCGAACATCACGCACTGGACTTTCAAGGAACAATACATAACGACCATGAGATAAAGGAGCTTTCTCTCCAGTTTCTGTAGTCACATCACGGAATTTAATATCAGCATTATTCAACATTCCAAAGATTGAACTTGGTGCACCAAAAACTTCAGAAGCTTGCGCAAGTAACGTTTCTTCTTTATCAGAGAGTGTGAACTTACGATTTGCAAACAATTGATTAAAATCATGTGTGTAGATTTTAAGATCCTCATTCACTAAGAATGAGCGAATTGTTGCTTCATCAGCAGCTAAAAGTTCAGTCTTGTAGAAAGAAAACGCAGCCATGAAATTAGCATATAGACTTTGGATTTTTGAGAAGTACGCTTGATACTTACTATTAGTTGTATCTGTATCAAATTGAAGATGCGCATATACATACAAGAAACCTAAGTCATAGCCAATCTCTTCTTGTGTCTTAATAGCCTTTAATAAAGATTCTGCACTCAAAGATAATGTACCTCTTAATGATGCAACTCCTTTTAATGACTCGGATACCTTTTCAAATGTTGCCTCCCATGCAGCATCACTTTCAAAGATGGAAGTTAGATCCCATGTCGATTCAACAGGGATGTCTGAACGCTTTAAAACTTTATTGGACATAAACATTCTCCTTAATGTGAACATTATATCATAATCAATTCATGTATAATAATGATGAGGATTCACAAATGACAAAAATAAAAGACATAGGATTTCATGGTCATCAACGAAAAAACTTCTTTGAAGGCTGGTACTACAAGATTGTTTTAGAAGAATCTAACATAACACTCGCTCTCATACCGGGAGTATCTAATAGTACCCAAGATCCACACTCATTCATCCAAGTGTTTGTTTCTCCACAAATGATCTTCAAATATATCCGATTTGATCATAATGCATTTAGTGTCCAAGAAGATCCATTTAAAGTAACCATTTCAAACAATCACTTTTCTCTTGAAACTATTAAAGTAGATATAGAAGAAGATGATTTCAAAATAAATCTAGAGTGTACAATATCAAATATAACTCCAATTAAAACAAGCTTATTCTCCCCTACAATCATGGGTCCATTTCATTACATTCCCCGAATGGAATGTAATCACGGTATTGTCTCAATGAATCATCGAGTTAATGGAAAACTACAACTAAACAATGTAGACTATCCTATTGATAACCAAAAAGGCTATATTGAAAAAGATTGGGGTACCTCATTTCCAAGGAAATACGTGTGGTGTCAGTCCAATCATTTTACAAATGAAAGTTTAAGTGTTTTCCTATCGATTGCTGTGATTCCAATGATAGGTTTTGAGTTTGAAGGTCTTATCTCCAACATTTCATTCAATAACAAAGAATATCGCTTCGCAACCTACACCTTCGCAAAATTCAACATTGAAACCATCGATGACCACACACGAATTATCACATTAACGCAAGGCAAACATAAAGCTGTCTTTAAAATACACTCCCCATCCAGTATTGGTTTAGTTTCTCCAAAACAAGGATCAATGAGTGATATGATCAAAGAAGGACTAGAAGGAACAATTACATTTGAACTCTATGAAAACGAATCTTTAATCATTATGGATGTCGGATATCATAGTGGTGTTGAGTTTTCAGGTTACTAAAACATTATGAAATTCATATTATCACCCGCAAAAACATTGAAATTACAACCAACCTCATTCACTCCCACAACACCTCAATCCCATTCACTCTCAGAAAAACTACTCAAGAAACTTAAAAAATTTAAACTCAATCAATACGATGAATTATTCTCTATTTCATCAAAATTAGCTCAACAAACCTACGATTCAATCCAACTAGATCAAATTCACCCAGCTATCTTCTATTATCACGGTGAAGCCTTTAAATCACTTCAAATAAGCGAAATGAGCGACGAAGACATACAGTTTATGCAAGAACATGTATATATCTATTCAGCATTATATGGACTTCTACGCCCCTTAGATGGCATACAGTACTATAGACTAGATTTCTTAACACCACTTGAAAAATTAGGTATTAAAAAGGCACGCACCATCATCAAAAAAGATGTGACTAATAAACTAGTAATCGACGAAAGTGAAGTGGTGGTTTCAATATGTTCTCAAGAATACAAAGATATGATTGATTTGAAAAGACTGCAGGTACACAAGAAAGTCATAGATGTCTCATTTATTTCAATCCAAAATGATAATGAAAAGATAGTTTCAGTTCATTCTAAGCAAGCAAGAGGTTTATTTCTTAGAAAATGTGTTCAAGATTCAATAACGACATTAGAAGGTTTATTAAGTATTGAGTCATTTAGTGGATGGAATCTAGATATTGATTCATCGACTCAAACACATCGAATCTTTAAAAAGACATTTTAAACATAAAAAAGCCACTCTATGAGTGGTAATTTTTATAATGGTGGTTCCGGTCGGAATTGAACCGACGACACATGGATTTTCAGTCCATTGCTCTACCGACTGAGCTACAGAACCAATGGTTGCGGGGACAGGATTTGAACCTGCGACCTCCGGGTTATGAGCCCGACGAGCTACCAGACTGCTCTACCCCGCGATGAGTAGATTATAAGAATGTGATAAGAAACTGGCGGAGGAAGTGGGATTCGAACCCACGCGAGATTTTACCTCCTGTCGGTTTTCAAGACCGATCCC
>JAGXRX010000003.1 GCA_018335655.1 Erysipelothrix sp. | reverse complement strand
ATATACATGGTAATTAAACTAAAGATTACTAAAAGTGCAATGAGAAGTTGATTGGTGAATACTATGAGCTTTACATTTGGTGGGATTACAATACTCATTGAAATAAGTATTTTTTCAAACTGTGTCTTAAAAATACTTAAAAGTAGAAAGCTACTTAACATCATTACTAAAGGATAGATAAGGCTTAATGTACTTTCTTTCACTGTTAAAGAGATTTTCTTTAGAGTGTGCAATATTTGAACATGTTCAAAGAAATGAAAAGAATCATGGATGTTAAACTGTTTTAAGAAGTGAGCACTTGTTTCAAAGGGTAAGTTGAGCACATTTTTCACTAATGTATACGAAGTATGTGACTCCGATGATTTTAAGATTAAATCAAGTTGTTGAACTGATAATCGATATTTCTTCATTCTCAAAAAAGGCCACTTCATAGCGAACATCATCATGAATCTCCTTTCGTTTTTGAACAAACCATGCCTGAATGACATTGAACTGAAAATCATGAATCATTGATTTCATACGTTGTTTAGCACTTTCTACATTTGTAGCATGAAATGTAATGCATACAAGATGACCACTTAAAGAAGCTTCATAAGCAACTTTAAGCTCATGAGCATTCCTGACTTCTTCAATGACTAATACATGAGGATGATGTCTTAGTGCATGATAGACCATCGTTTCGATATCATGATGATGTTGTTCTATTTGCATCATGAATGACATATGGTATTCAATCGGATGTTCTATACTGATGATTCGTTTATCACGAATTAAATGTAAAAACGCTCTTAATGTGGTGCTTTTGCCACTACCAGCAAGCCCAATAAAACACACTAAACCATGACTAAGATTCTTTATTCTTTTTTCATCATTTAAATGAAGTGGGTGTAAGATCTTATTTAATTCAATAACATGATCTTGAATGAGACGAAGTGTAAGAAAGCGCTGATTGATTGTTTTTAAGTATGAAACTCGAATATTAATAAACCCATTTTCTGTCCACACTTCCATCCATTGGCTTTGCGCAACATCATGACTCATCGATAGCTGTGCCTTATGAACTATAAAATCAATGAAAGTTGTAATGTTGTAATCAAAATCATAATAGAAGCGATTCTTGTATCTTAATCCTTGAATAGATCGATTTAGCCCCTCTTCAATTAGAATGTCAGAAGATTTATGTTTTAGTCCCCATTCAACTAAATGAGTTAGTCTTTCATCATGTTCATTCATACTTAAGATATGTTGCAACTTTAAAAAAAACCTAAAAAAAAACCATGCAATGCATGATTATTTTTTTTCTTTATGAGCAGTTTTCTTATTGCACTTAGGGCAAAATTTTTGTACTACCATCTTCTCAGGTTTTTTCTTCTTGTTACGAGTTGAGATGTAGTTCTCCATCGAACACTCGCTACATTTGAATATGATTTGATCTCTCACGAACCGACCTCCGATCTAACGCGTGTAAAGTATATCATAACTAAAAAACAAATACTACAATTTTATGCCTATCAAATTGAATCTTAGTCTCAAAAATATATATTTTGATCTAGATTCATTTCTAAGTAAAATTCTATCATATTATGGATATCTAAACTTAAGTATTTCTGCAGTAATAAGCTGACAAATGTTACTTTGTGCCTGTTCAACCCAAGCATGACGTGCAACACATGCAGTTGCAACTTCTGGACGATTAAATGGACCAAATGAAACAATTGTTGAGTTATGTGAGCGAATCCATGCACCATTCTCATCAAATGTGTTTGTTTCTGCTGTCCCGGTTTTAGCGGCAAATGGAGTTGCAATAGAATTAAAGCTGCCTCGACATAATTCATTCACGACACAGTCTCTAAAGCCATCTTGAACACGTTTTAGTGCAACACTATTATCAAGAATGTTCAATACTCTCACAGGATTAACGTAATTAATCTGACCAGTTTGTGAATCATAGCTTTCAATCAATACACGAGGAGCTAAACGCTTACCTCCATTAGCTATTGTTGAGGCATATTGAACAAGCTGAATAGGTGTATATGTATCATACTGACCAATTGAGAAGTCAAGAAGTAAACCTGGAACTGTTGAAGTACCACTAAATCCTGTTTGCTCATTCGGTAAATCTATTTGTGTAAGTGTTCCTAATCCAAACTGAGAATAATAGTTTCTCATCGTCGTAAATGCTTGAGGATTAATGGATAATGGCCCATCATAAACATAATTTGCTCCACCAAGTCTCATTGCGATATTAAACATGTAAATATTTGATGATTTAGAAATAGATTTCAAATCATTAACATTTCCTAAATTTCGATATGATTGTTTTAAAGGAGTATTTTGAAGTTTGATAGGGGCATCAAAGATGACTTCATTAATGCGTACTACTTCTTGATCTAATCCTATGTATAAAGTTGCACCTTTGATAGCACTTCCCACCTCATAAGCATTAAGTATATTTCTCATAGGATCAAGTGTATATCCCTCTGCACCCTTAGCTACTGACGCCATAACAAGAACATCCCCAGTATTAACATCCATCATGACAAAATCAATATTGGTCATAAACCGTCTTGCTTTATTATTGATATTGGCTTCAAAGATTCGAGTAATGGTTTCTTCTGCATACTGTTGCCACTCAACATCAAAACTAAGTTTTAAGGTATCCCCTTGTTTTCCAACACTAAGTTCGTTTAACACTGCTTGACCATCTGGGCGATAACTTAAGTTATATCTACTACTAATACCACGAAGTATTGTTTCATATTGAAGTTCAATACCAGCTCGACCCACAATATCATTTCTTAAATAATCATTGGCTAAGTAGAATAATAAACTTTCTTGAGGAACACCTTGTGTTGGTGTAGAAATAAATCCTAATACTGAACGAAGCGTTGTCTCATAAGGGAATAATCGACCCCATGAAATTCTAACATCAAATCCAGGGAAATCTGAATTATGTTCCACAAGATAGGCAATCTCTTGTTTACTTACGTTCGATTTAATGACCTTAGGACGACCACCCGTTGGTTGTTCAATAAGTATCTTTACAAGCCACATGGCTCGTTCTTGATAGGTTAATGTCTCAAGCATGGGTTCATCAATTCTACTAAGAACACGCTCTAAACGTGTTGTTGAACTAATAACTTGATTTGCGAAATCTTCACGCTCAGATGGGGTTAATAGTGAATTAAGAGCAGTTGGATTTAAGTATAAATATAGATCCTTTAAATCACGCTCTCTTAAAAGCGCAACATTCATTTCAAAGGTAGATGCAAACTTTTTTGATAAACTCATCTTTGTTGCTTCATCAAGTCGATTAGGTGGCATGTAAGTGATCTCTAATAACTCTACATTGGATGTGATATAGGTACCATTACGATCCGTTATCTCACCACGTGGTGCCGCAATTTGCAAAATACGACGTGAATATATTTCTAAACGTTGTGCATAATAATCACTTTGAATAATCTGGACATAATAAAAGCGAGCAAAGACTGCAAGCATACTAAAAACCATGATTCCTGCAAAAATCCACAAGCGAATTGTCATATTACGTTGTTGATTTAGAGGCGTATCAAGAGTACCACTTTCATATCGTTGATAACTTTTACGCGATAATTTCATTGACTATTCATCTCTCCACGCAATAAATTGACCATGTTTTAGCATTTCAATTTCTTGTTTATAAGGGGGAAGATCCATGACATAGGGTGTTTCAAGTATCTTAGGAATATGTGCTAATTTAGGATGAGTAACGTACTGATGAAGTGTCTTAAACCCAATATAACCATACCCTAAGTTTTCATGTCTATCTTTTGCAGCACCCATTGGATTTTTCGAATCATTAATATGTACCACAGACAAATGCTCTAATCCAATCACTTCATCAAAATGCTGAAGAAGTCCATCAACATCACTCACATCATAACCAGCATCATGGACATGACATGTATCTAAACACACTGAAATGCATGCTTTATTTTCTACACCATCAATAATGGTTTTAATTTCTTCAAAAGTACGACCACATTCACTTCCCTTACCTGCCATCGTTTCAAGGGCGATAGTAACACCCTCAACACCTTTGAGAACCATGTTTAGTCCATTGATAATGGATGTGATACCAACATCACTTCCTTCGCCCACATGAGCTCCAGGATGTAAGACAATAACCTTCGCACCAAATGCTTTAACACGAAGTATTTCTTTACTTAAAAATGATGTCGCTAACTCATAAGTATCTGCACTTTTTGTATTCCCAAGATTAATAATATATGGAGCATGTACAATCACATGTTCAATAGGAATACCAACTTGTTGAAGTAAAGCTCTACCTTCTTCTATATTAAGAAGTTCAACACTTTTGCGAAATGTGTTTTGTGGAGCTCCAGTATAAATCATTAAGGCAGTTGCGCCATAACTAAGTGCTTCTTTAACAGATCCTAAAAAGTAGTCGTCAGCTTTTAGTCCAACGTGTGATCCTATTATCATTTACCATTCTCCTTTGTGACAACTTTATCCTTTGATGCCGCTTTATATTTTTGCTTACGAATTTGCTTAATACTCGCATCAATCATAGCACGACGTTTTTTACGCTCATAAACTTCAATTTCTTGTTTCATTTTCTTCTTATAATTTGGTTTAACTGTCTTATTCTTTCCTTTAATCATCGCAACAATCTTCTTGTCTTGCTCTGTTTTAAAGACACGCTTCTCACCATATTTCATTAACGTCTTAAACCCTTTATCATTGAGTGATTGGTGAATAAAGTTAATGTTTTGTGAGATGAGTTTTCTAATCACTTCATCATCTTTTTCATTATAAAGTGCGAAAACTTCTCCACTTAAACCTGCACGACCAGTTCGGCCTGCACGATGTTTGTAGTAGGATAAATCCTTAGGAAAGCCACATGATATAACATGCGTAACGTGTTTAAAATCTAAACCACGGGCTGCAATATCTGATGCGACAATGATACTTGCTTTAAGTGATTGGATTGCCACAATTGCATTTTTACGCTGAGTAGATGTTAATCCTTTATGAAGTTCCACAACTCTAAGTTGTAGAGTTCTTAGATACGTTGCTATTCTTACAACCTCATCTTTTGAATTCGCAAAAATTAAGATTTGGTTTGGATTAATGTGTTGAAGTAGAAGTTGAATCATCGTCTCATAAGTATGATGTTTAAGTGCAATTAAATGATGTGTCAATTTAGGATTAAAAAGCTCATCATCAATACTTTGATGAAACTTCGCTGTTTTGATATATTTCTTTAGAAATGGTTCTAAAGCTTGTGGGATAGTTGCTGAAAAGACAACAATCTGTGTATCAAGTGATGTTGAACTTAGGCAACGATCTAAATCGGGTAAGAATCCTTCATCAACCATCATGTCAGCTTCATCGATAATAATCATTTGAGCTTGGTGAATACTCATACGTTGTGATTCAATGACATCAATGAGACGTCCAGGAGTCGCAATAACTAACTGAGGCTTCATTGGGGTTTCTTTACGAGTTGTTCCACCCACTAATAAACTAATTTTTAGAGTTGGAAACAGTGGTTGCATCAACTTCATAAATTGATAGATTTGAAATGCAAGTTCACGAGTAGGTGCTAAGATGACTGCTCCTACTTCTTCTGGTCTAAACACAACACGTAAAAGCAACCCAAACAAATATGCGTGCGTTTTTCCTGTTCCTGTAGGTGATGTGACAATCAAACTTTGTTTTTTGACAATCAACGGAATCATTTTTTCTTGGACTTTGCTTAATGCTCTAAAGCCATTAATTTCCATCATTTTCTTAAGTAGTGAATCTTGCATAAAACCATCCTTTTGGGGTTAACTTACCCTATATTGTAACACACAACAAGGCATCATAGGATGCCTTGTAAATAATCATCAATGCTTGCATACATTGATTGCTTTGAAGAATCATGAGCAACCAATCTAAAATTCGCTGCAATTTCTTTAACTTTATTCAGGTATTCTCTATTCTCTTCAATGTTTTGAGTAATATATGGACCGACGATTAATGGAACTCCACTAAAGTGTTCAATCCCCTTTTCATAGAGTAGAATGACATAAAAAGCTTTATCAAACACAACTGTTTCCTTAATCAGACGATATCCTCGCTCAACCATGTGCTTGCGAAGTTCAATAACTTTAGCATTCACTTGGATGCATATCCATGTCGACGATTGAAAAGTTGATTCAAATTCATCAAGCATTGCGACAGCACTTTCTTTTCCAACTCCCGCAATAATACATCCATCGATAGGTTGCGTTATTGTGTCAATTGGATTTCTTAGTAGTGTAACATTTTCCTTCATTTCAAATAGAGCGACATTTCGCTCAGCTATTCTTAAAGGTCGAAGCTTATTATCAACTCCAATGACATGATTTGCTTTATTGTTTAAGACAAGACTAATGGATACATAAGCATGATCACAACCAATATCCGCAACGATATTTGCTTGAGGAACAAAGTCTATAATAGTTTGAAGTCTTTTAGATAGTTTAGGTTTTGTCAACAAAGTCTTTCAACCTCTTAGAACGTGTAGGATGTTTTAGTTTGCGTAAAGCTTTTGCTTCAATTTGGCGAATACGCTCACGTGTAACATTGAATTCTTTACCTACTTCTTCAAGTGTACGAGTGCGACCATCATATAATCCAAAACGCAAACGAAGTACTTTTTCTTCACGTTCAGTAAGTCCTTGTAACACTAAATTTATCTCATCTTTTAGCATTTGATTGTTTGCATATTCATCAGGAGATAAAGCATCTTTATCTTCAATGAAATCCCCTAAATGTGAATCATCTTCTTCACCAATAGGCGTTTCAAGAGAAACAGGATCAAGTGCGATACGTTGAATTTCACGTACCTTTTCAGCCGTAATGTTTTCCATCTTTTCTGCAATTTCATCAGCTGTTGGATCACGACCTAAATCTTGAACAAGTTGACGTTGAATTCTAACAAGTTTATTAATCGTTTCTACCATATGAACTGGTATACGAATGGTTCTAGCTTGGTCAGCAATGGCACGTGTTATCGCTTGGCGAATCCACCACGTTGCATAAGTAGAAAATTTAAATCCTTTAGTATGATCAAATTTTTCAACTGCTTTAACAAGTCCCATGTTTCCTTCTTGAATAAGATCAAGAAATAACATACCACGACCCACATATTTCTTCGCAATTGAAACGACAAGACGTAAGTTAGCGGAGATTAAAACACGCTTAGACTCATCTCCATCATAGCGTAAATCAGCAAGTTGGCGAAGACGAGCAAGAAGTTGTTCATCATGAATACGATCAAATAGGAAGTTCTCAATGTTATCAAGACCTTTTAAACGATCGACATCTTCAGGAAAATAATTTTGCAACATCGTTCTCATTTCAACAGATGCATCAGTACCTTGTTGAATACGACGAGCAATTTCAGGTTCATCGGCTGGTGAGATGAGTGATACACGACCAATCTCCTTTAAATACATTTTCACTGGATCATTGATTTTTACAGCAGGTCCACTAGAAAACTGGGCATCATACGTTTGAAGATCAACAATATTGATTTCTTCATCTTCAATCTCACTATCATCATCTCCAATAAATTCAGGAAGATCATCAGAAGTATCATCTTCACTAATACTATCTGGTACCTGAATATCTTCTTCTTCCTCACTAATTGTAATATTGGAGTCTTTCATCCATAGTAAGAAAGCTTCGGCATCATCATCTGAAAAATCATAAAGTGAAAACAACTCATCTAAATCAGTTTGATATAATGATTTTTTCTTTTTTGACTTTTCTAAAAATGAAAGTTTGATTTGATCAAGTGTTGGTAGTTCTTTTGCCATAATGCACCTACTTACCGTTTAAGCGGTCTTTCTCTTTTTTTGTATAAATCATCTCATTAGCAATGACAGCTTTCTCTTGTTTGTCCTGAGTGAGTAAACTCTTTTGTTTAAGTTGCTTGATTTTATCATCAAGCATCTTACTTTTGACTTGAACAATGGCTTCATCGAGTGAGATAACATTGTATGATTTAGGAAATAAAGGCCAATCAATAACCCATAAAAAGAAGCGTTGTTGTTCTTCATCTAACATTTTACTTAAGATATCAGCAACTTCTAATGTCTCATGATCACGATAATACGATAATAATCGCAGTGCTAAGTGATTAGCATAAGGTTCATTAAGAAATCCACATTGATCTCTAAAATAAAGTGCAGCTTCTTTTGAAAGCATCATTTGTGTTAATATTTCCATCTCATAAGATGGAATAATAAATGGCTGACGTTTAGCTTGCGCAATCGTATTTGGTTGAGGTTTTGCATTGGTGATAGCTTTATAAATCTCACTAACATCAATATCAATAAGCTTAGAAAGCATATCTGCAAAATGTTTGCGGTCTACAGAATCCGGAAGTAGTTTAATCAAATCAATCATCGCTCCCATATATGTTTTGCGCTGTTGATAAACTCCTAAATTATATAGACTTGCTCCATATTTAAATGCAAATTCAATAGCATGATAAGGTTGAGCTACCGCATTCACAATAGCTTGTGTTCCCTCTTTCGCAATAACGTCATCAGGATCTCCACTTATAGGATATTGTAACACACTTACATTCGCTTTCGCCTTGAGTAACATAGCTATCGCTTTGTAGTTTGCTGCTTGCCCTGCCTCATCCTGGTCATAGGCAAGGGTAACATTATAACTTAAACGCTTTATTTTTTCAATTTGATTTGATGTTAATGCTGTACCAAGGGTTGCGACAACATTAAATATACTTGCTCGTGCAAAAGCGATCACATCCATGACCCCTTCCACAACGATAATGTAGCCTAATTTTCGAGCATAATCTTTTGCCCGATGAAAGTTATACACAATGTCTGATTTGACATAATAATCATTAGTATTGGTATTAATATATTTACTACTTACATTTGGATCAAGAGCTCTTGCACTAAATCCAATGACTTGTCCATCATCATTAGCAATCGCAAAGGTAAGTCGATGTTCAAAGACATCAAACCAACGCTCCTCATAATCATTCACAACGTTTACTTCTTTTGCTTTATACAATGAATATTGCTTAGCTTGCAAGAATGTTGTGAGTGCTGATCGTTGTGGAGCATATCCAATATCAAACATTGATATTAATTCATCACTCAATCCTCGCTGATGTGCATAATCAAGAGCTGCAGTCCCATCAACTGAGAATAATTGATATTTAAAGAAAGCTTGTGTTTCATTTAATACTTTAAATCCTTCAACTTTAGAAGGATCAATATCTTTTTTCTTCTCCACATAGTCAAAGGTTTGATTACTCAAAGATGCTACTTTTGAAACAGCATTAAGAAAACTAATCTTCTCAAAGTTGGAGACAAAGTTAAATACATTACCCCCTGCTCCACACACGAAGCATTTATAGATTTGCTTTGATGCATTGATAGACATTGAAGGATTGTGGTCATCATGAAAAGGACATAATGCCACATGGTTTTTACCTTTTTTACTTAAAGGAATGTAAGTTCCAATGATGGACACAATATCAGCATTTTGTCGAATCGTTTCAATTGTTTGATCATCGATTCGATGTTGTGTCATTAAAAGTCAATCCTTTCTTGAACATAAGCAACTAACTGATCAAGGGGTAGACGTATTTGTTGCATCGTATCACGCTCACGTATTGTAACTTGATTATCTTCTAAAGAATCAAAGTCAACAGTGACACAAAATGGGGTCCCAATTGCATCTGAGCGACGATAACGTTTCCCAATACTACCTGCTTCATCATAATCGGTATTAAAGTGTTTTGCACATAGAGCATAGACACTTTGAGCTTTTTCGCTTAATTGTTTTGATAAAGGTAATATAGCAACTTTAAATGGAGCAAGTGCAGGATGAAGTCTTGCGACAAGACGAGAGTCATCTTCCCCTATTGGTTCTTCAACACATGCTTCAGCCATGAAAGCTAAGAATAAACGCTCAACACCTACTGCTGGTTCAACAACATAAGGAATATATTTTTCATTAAGTCCTTGATCAAAATATTCCATCGATTGTTTTGAATGTTCTTGATGTTGGGTTAAGTCAAAATTAGTACGATTTGCAATTCCCCAAAGTTCATCCCAGCCCCATGGATATTTGTATTCAATATCAGAGGTTGCCACTGAATAGTGAGATAATTCTTCAGCATCATGTTCACGAATTCGAACATTCTCTTCGCTTAATCCTAAATCAATGAGCCACTGATGACACATCGTTTGCCAGAAATCATACCACTTCATACCTTCACTTGGATGCGTGAAAAACTCTAGTTCCATTTGCTCAAATTCACGAGTTCTGAAAATAAAGTTACCTGGAGTAATCTCATTTCTAAAGCTCTTACCAATTTGTCCCATACCAAATGGAATCTTCTTACGATTTGCACGGACAACATGTTGAAAGTTTACAAACATCCCTTGTGCTGTCTCAGGTCTTAAATAAATGATAGCAGAACTATCTTCAACAACTCCTTGAAATGTCTTAAACATAAGGTTGAATTGACGAATAGACGTGAAATCTTTTGAACCACATGATGGACATGCAATATTGTTTGTTTTAATAATCTCTTCCATTTGCTCAAATGACAATGTTGCAGCATTTACCTTATTCGACAATGCTTCATCAATGAGTTTATCAGCACGATGACGAGTCTTACATTGTTTGCAATCCATAAGTGGATCACTAAATGTTTTTAAGTGACCACTTGCTTCCCATACGCGTGGATTCATAAGAATAGAACTTTGAATACCTACATTGTGTGGGTTTTCTCGGATAAACTTTTGCCACCATGCAGCTTTAATATTATCTTTAAGTTCTACACCTAGTGGACCGTAGTCCCATGTATTCGCAAGACCGCCATAAATCGCAGATCCTTGAAAGACAAATCCTGTAGTTTTTAAATGTGTAATCAACTGCTCAATTGTTAATTTTTTCATAGATTTTCTCACTTTTCTCAATTATTATACAAGTTCGTCCATGAATTTCCAACTCTTCATGGCCAAAGGATACGAATCTTTAAGTTCATACACCAAAATCTTTACAACATGCATTGTTAAAGCATGAAATGAACACTTATATGCTAAATCTAAGGGTGCTTTAGCAAGGCATCGTAGTGTACGAAGTATTTCAATATCCGAAATATCATTTTTCTCGGCTACAGAACACGTCTTACAGCAAAACCCACCAGCACTTAAACTAAAACTACTAATCTGAAGTGATCCACACTTAACACACTCATCCATCATCATTTCACGACCATCAAGTTTTAGAGTGTCTAAACACCATTTAGTCATTGCAGCAATCGATGAAGTTTGACATAACACTAAGTAATCAACAATCGTCCATAATGGATATGAATTGGATTCTAAGCGATTGATTGCTTCCATAGATTGAAGTAAAAATGATGCTGCCGCAAGTGCATTAAAGTCATCATAAACAATTGCTTTCTTAAGAGAAGCACTAATGAAAAATGAAAGATTATCTTTTAAATGATAATCTATCTCACAAATATTAAATGGTTGAAGGAGAGCACCATACTTACTTGTAGGTGATGATGTCCCTTTCGCAATCATCGATATCGATGTTCCATCTTCATTTATCATTCTCACTAAGGCATCTTTTTCCTTGTAAGGTTGTGTAGAAACAATAATAAACGTATTTTTATTGTTCATACTCACTACTATTTGAATTAAGATAGGCATTAATCTTACTTGTCTTTAAACGCCAATCTTTATCTACCTTCACATATAAGGTTAAGTTGATCTTCATGTTGTATTGGCGACGTAGTTCCATACTTACTTGTTTAATAATTTCATTCTTTAAAGACCCTTTAGCACCAATGACAATCCCCTTTTGAGAATCTTTTTCAACGACAATCGTCGCTTCCACATTACATGCAGTATCCGTAAATTTTAAAGTATCAATCATAACAGCACTTGAGTGTGGAATTTCTTGATTCGTAAGATTTAGTAATTTCTCACGGATACATTCCGCGATATAAAAATGATGTGTTAATTGACTTAATTGCTCTTGAGGATATAAACGCTCTTGCTCAGGCAGTGCATTTAAAGTAACTTCAATTAAGCGATCAAGATTATCTTTATTAAGAGCAGACAATGGAATTATTTCATCAAACTCATAGTTTTTATGATAGTACTCAAGTAAAGGAATAACATGGTTCTTGTTCATTGTGTCAATTTTATTCACAATCGCAAAAACTGGTGATTTCGTTTGCTTAACAAGATCATAAAGTGACTTATCAACAGCTCTTTCTTTCTTATTTATATCCAACATAAACAAGATTAAATCAACTTCTTTAAGAGTTGCGACGGTAGATTTCACCATCATTGAACTTAATGCATCTTTAGGTTGATGAAACCCTGGAGTATCTAAAAATTCAATTTGTCCACGATCATCGTTATATACTCCAAGAATTACATTACGAGTCGTTTGCGCTTTAGCTGATGTAATCGCAAGTTTAGTCTGTAGTAAGGCATTAAGAAGCGTTGACTTCCCTGCATTAGGACGACCAATAAGTGCGACTGTTCCTGATTTAATCATGTTTAACATCCCCTTCATTAAACTGCATCGGAAGTAACTCAGCGATGGTCGTTTCTAGTTCTTCTTTACCATTAGAAAGGTAAATTGGTGTGTCTTGTCCAATAAGTTCACTTAATACTTGGCGACATATCCCACACGGTGCAGCAATGCGATATCCATCACTAACGATTGCTAATGCTTGAATGTCTTCTTTGCGATATCCATTGGAATATGCTGAGTAAATAGCACTTCTTTCAGCACAGTTGGTTGCACCAAAGGAAGCATTTTCAATATTTGCTCCAAGAAATGTTGTTCCATCTTTTAGTAATACACATGAGCCAACATGATAATTTGAGTAAATGGCATACGCATTATTCATGGCAACGAATGCTTTATCTAATAATTGTTTCTTCATCCTAGAATCTCCTTAATGTGTGGTATAAGAATAATTAATGCTATACTCGCTGCAAATAGTGACATAAATAATACAGCAGCTGAAGCTAAATCTTTAATTCGCTTAACATCAGCATTTTCTTGTGGTATTAGGGCATCACAAATCCATTCAATGCTTGTATTAATGTATTCGAGTGAGAGAATAAGTCCTGTTAGTAGTAATAATACAATAACTTCGTATGTTTCAAGTGGTAACCAAATGATTAAAATAAGTACTACAAATCCTAAAGCAAATTGTAGTTGAATACTAGAATCATTAAATAAGCCAAAAAAGAGCCCTTCAAAGGCTACTTTAAACTTAGTCCAAAGATTCTTAAACATATTTAGGATATTCACGAAGTAGCTCCTTTTGACGTGCAATCATTTTTGCTTCATCCATTTGATTTTCATGATCATAACCACATGCGTGAAGTAATGCATGTGCAAAAAGAAATGCAAATTCACGTTTAATTGAATGACCGTATTCTGTGGCTTGGCGTTCACATGCATCGACATTAATAAAAATATCGGCTAGTGTTTCTTCATCATCACTTACAAAAGTGAGAACATCTGTCGGATAATCTTTTCCTTTAAAGTTAAGATTATAGTAATGCATTGATTCATCACGAACTAAAACAACATTAACATGTTGTAGTGGTGTGATTTCCTGAAGCAAAATCGCTTCTTTCATAATCTTTTTTATGATAGAGCGATATCCACTCCATGCTTTGTCTTTTGTCTGATTTATATAGGATAAAGGCATAAATCCTCCGTGAATATTATAACATATTCACTTTTTTTATCATAGACATCCATTATTTTAACTTCACAGTAGGCTAAGTAAATGGTAATATATCGTATGAGGTAACATATGGATAATTTAATCGCTTCTTTACAGTCTTTTCAAATTATCAAATGGGATTTAGTGTTAGGTGGATTTGGCCTATTCCTATTTGGAATCAAATTTATGGGTGATGGCCTTAAAGCTGTAGCCGGAGATAAGCTTCGCACCTATATTGATCGTTACACATCAAAGGTATGGATGGCAATCGGGATTGGTGCCTTCATTACAGTTGCGATTCAATCCTCTTCTGCAACCACTGCTATTACAATTGGATTTGTTCGAGCAGGTTTAATGAGACTTGAACAAGCCACCGGTATTATTATGGGTGCCAACATTGGTACAACCGTAACATCATTTCTTATTGGATTAAAGATTGAAAACTTTGCGATGGCAATTATCTTTGTCGGAGCAATGCTTGTCTTGTTTGCTAAGAAAAAGAAAACGAATTATATTGGTTCCGCAATACTAGGATTTGGGATCATGTTTTTTGGTCTTAAAACCATGGGTGATGCTTTAAAATCACTCAAAGATGTGGAAGCATTCGTTGATTTAACAAGACAAATGTCAACGAATCCATTCTTAGCTTTAACTGGTGGTGTCATCTTTACTGGTCTTGTTCAATCATCTTCTGCGATGATTGGTATTGTACAAAAGATTTATGAGTCTGGTGGTATGACCATTGACGCTGCCCTACCGTTTGTCTTTGGTTCAAATATTGGTACAACAGTCACTGCAATTATGGCAGCACTTGGAGGTTCTTTAGCTTCTAAACGTGCCGCAGGTATTCATACATTATTTAATGTTTTAGGAACAATATTTGCAATGATATTCCTTAATCAATTTTTATCCATTGATAAGTACTTAACAGTTCAATTCAACTTGAATGAAGCAATGCAAATATCAGTCGCTCATATTGCGTTTAACGTGATAGCTACCTTACTCATGTTCCCATTCGTTTCCTATCTTGTTAAGTTTATTCGAATCATTATCAAAGGTGATGAAATTGAATACCGAGAAATCGATCTTAATGCATTAGATTTAGAACTAGCCCGCTCACTTCCTTCTGCAGCATTGAATGTAAGTAAAAGTATTATTGTGAAAATGGGTGAATTATCCTTAGAAGCCATTGAAGAGTCTAAACAACTTCTTAAGACTAAGAATAAAACACATATTGAACAAGCACTAAATCTAGAATCAATCATTAACAACATGGATTCAAAAATCACAGATTATTTACTTATCATTGTCAAAGAGAATCTTGGTGAGTCAGATTTAGAAACTTACCAAAGCAATATTGCGGTACTTAAAAATATTGAGCGTATTGGCGACTTAGCTACGAATTTAGTTGAATTCTATGACACCATTTACGAAGCTGATGAAACTTTCTCTGAAGAAGCACTTGAAGACATCATTCAAATGTATGATTTAGTGCATCATATGATTGCTCGTTCGCTAAAAGTCTTTATTAATGAAGACAAACTAATGCATCAATCGATACTTGAAGATGAAAACTACTTAGATTTACTAGAGTTCAAAGCAAAACAACGCCACTTTGAGCGTATGGCAGATGATCGATGCTTAGCGAATGTGGGTGGATCACTCTTTGTTGATATCTTAACAACTATTGAGCGTATGGGTGATCATGCATGTAATATTTCAAAGACAACCTTCAGTGTTCATGTTGAACATGAAGTTGAAAACAAAACGAGTTTACAATAAATCATGCATTAGCTTCATACTACTCTACACACTTAATTTTAAACATTAATATAAGATCAAAAAGACTCCACACCATAAGTTATTGGTGTGGAGTCTTTTTTATTAAGCGTTAATTTGTATTTAAACTAAAGTGTGAAGTTTATTAATATGAAGATTTCTTTGGATTTTGACCACGTTTTTGTTTGAATGTGTTTCTTGTGGCATTTGGTTTACTCACTTGAGTTAATGGCTTCTGACCAGTATTTTTTGTACGGCTTTGCTTGTTTTCTGATGTTCGCGTTTGCTTATCAGTTGCACTTCGAAATGCCTTACCTTTTTGCTGCTTAACTATAATTGTTTTGTCAATGAGAGGAAAATTGTGGTTTGCTATTTCGACCAATGTCTTCTTTATCAACTTCTCGACATCTTTAAGTAAAGCGATGTCACTGAAATTGACTAAAGAAATTGCAGTACCTGCCTTGCCAGCACGACCAGTACGACCGATGCGATGAACATAGGTTTCAGCTACTTCAGGCATGTCAAAGTTAATAACATAACTTAAATCTTGAATATCAATACCTCTTGATGCGATATCTGTCGCAACCAATACTTGAGTGGTTAAGTCTTTAAACTCTTTAAGAGCCGCTTGACGTGCGTTTTGAGACTTATTTCCATGGATTGCTTTAGCACTTATGTTTCTTTTTAATAGCTCTTTTACGACTTTATCAGATCCATGTTTTGTACGAGTAAATATCAAGACGGAGTCTGACTTCTTTTTTCTTAAGAATTCGACAAACCAATCTGTCTTATGGTTGTTATCCACATAGACAACGAATTGCTCAACGGTATCAACAGTTGAAGAAACAGGTGTAATTGAAACTCTTACTGGATTAACAAGTAATTCTTCTACAATTTGATTGATCTCTGGTGGCATTGTTGCCGAAAAAAGCATGGTTTGCTTTCGATTAGGTACTTGTTTGATGATTCTTTTAACATCATGAATAAATCCCATGTCTAGCATACGATCAGCTTCATCTAAGATAAATATCTCAATCTTTGATAGATTAATAAAACCTTGTTGAATGAGATCCATTAATCTTCCTGGTGTAGCAATTAATACATCCACACCTCTTCTTAGCTCACTGACTTGCTTACCTTGACCAACACCTCCAAAAACAACTAAGGAGCGCAGTGGCAAGTACTTACCATAGGTTTGATAACTTTCTTGAATTTGAACTGCTAACTCACGTGTTGGTGTTAAAATCAATGCTCGAATAGGTCGAGTCTTTGAATGTTGTTGAACTTGTGACAGTTTTTGTAGTGTTGGAATTGCAAATGCTGCAGTCTTTCCTGTTCCTGTTTGAGCAAGACCTAAAATATCTCGACCCTCTAAAGCGGCAGGAATTGTTTCTGATTGTATTGGTGTTGGTTCTGAGTATGATGAATCCTTTAGTGCTTTGAGTATTGGAGCACAAATCCCTAGTGTTGTAAATTCCATGTTTATCCTTTTCATTGTGAACTCTCTTGATTTCACAATCAAAAGAATATTCTTAACAACATCCTAATTAAGTATTAATTATAATAAGTAAATGTGTTTAAGTTCGTATTATAGGGGAGTGTCAAGAATCTTGTGTAAACGTAAATGGGTTTCACTGAGTAAATTGTATTGAATTAAGAAAAGGCTTGATTGAGTTCATAGTCGGCTTTATTAAAACCTTTATGAACTCGACTTAGAAACATTTGATTCGTTTGAATAAAGAAACTACAGATGAA
>JAGXRX010000002.1 GCA_018335655.1 Erysipelothrix sp. | reverse complement strand
ATGGAGCGAGTGACGGGAATCGAACCCGCGTAGTCAGCTTGGAAGGCTGAAGTTCTACCATTGAACTACACTCGCAACATGGTGACCCGTGTAGGACTCGAACCTACGACCCACTGATTAAAAGTCAGTTGCTCTACCACCTGAGCTAACGGGTCAAAAATTGGCTGGGGTACCTGGGATCGAACCAGGGAATGTCAGAGTCAAAGTCTGATGCCTTACCGCTTGGCTATACCCCAAAATCTAAGATAAGATGGTGGAGGAGAAGGGATTTGAACCCCTGAACCCGTAAGGAGCTGAGTTACAGTCAGCCGCGTTTAACCACTTCGCTACTCCTCCAAAAAAAAATGGTGCCGATTATAGGACTTGAACCCACAACCTACTGATTACAAATCAGTTGCTCTACCAATTGAGCTAAATCGGCAAATGGTGGAGGTTAACGGGCTCGAACCGCTGACCCTCTGCTTGTAAGGCAGATGCTCTCCCAACTGAGCTAAACCTCCGCAAACTATAGTGCTTAAATAATATAACACACTACTCCACATCGGTCAATAAATTATATTTATTATTTTCAATTTGAGCCATTTTTAATCGCACCTTTCTTATGCTATACTAAAGTGCAGAGGTGTTCTTATGAAAATGTATAACTTCGAAAAATTTACGGGTGGCAAACGTATATTGAGAGGAACTCTTTATACTTTGCCTATAGGATTAGCAACTGCTATTGTTGTCGGAATTCTGCAACACTTTATATCAATTCAACTTTCTTTAAGTTACTTGTTACTTGCATATATTATCGCCAACACATTCAAAAAATACGGTCGTTCAGTTTCCGTTCAAGCTAGTTATGTTGCAATCGCCATATTTATAATCTCAATATTATTCGTAGATCTATTCACCATTATTGGATTGCGACTACCAACTTTTGAGTTTATTGGCCTTTTCACTCCAATGATTGTAATCGACAAACTCAACATTTCATCTATTCCATCAGTCATCAATCTATTAATCATAGCTTACTCTATAAATATCGTTTATAACAACTCAAGGATTGTTTAACTATGTATAATAGACCTACTTATCTAGACATTAATCTTGATGCACTAAATCACAACTACAATTATTTGAAGTCAGTTTCAGGTAAGGAAGTTTTTGCTGTCGTGAAAGCTAACGCATATGGACATGGAATGGTCGGGATTTCAAAATATCTCGACACACTCAATTGTGCATACTTATGTGTTTCGTCACTAGATGAAGCATTATATCTTAGAAAAAAAGGAGTAGTTTCTCCTCTCTTAGTTTTAGGTTATACACAACTCAATCAAAAGGTGTTAAATGCAGTTTCAAAACATAATGTTTCATTAAGTATTATTTCTATGGAATGGTTTTTAGAGTTAGTGAGTTATGATAATTCTTCACTCTCAATAAATTACCATATAGAAATTGATACAGGAATGAACAGATTAGGATTTAAAGACTTTGACGAAATCTCAGAGGTTATTAGAATCTCCAATGAGAAAAATATCACCCTTGAAGGCATTTATACTCACTTCCATAGTTCTGACAAAAATGACAATAGTATGCAAATTCAATTTGATATATTTAAGTCATTAATTGAAACTCTAAACTATGATTTCAAATGGATTCATACTTCAAATTCAGACGCAATTCTAAACTTTGAAGATTCTATTTCTAATGCCATCCGTCCTGGTTTAGCATTATATGGTTATTCTAGTTCACAAAATGAACTAATCCCAATTATGCATTTCTTTTCTCAAATAACTCAAAGAAAAATGTTGTTTAAGAATGAAACTGTAAGTTATGGAGCTACATTCACTGCTAATGAAGATATGTTGATAGGGATTGTCCCTGTAGGATACGCTGATGGCTTGCCACTTGGGCTAAGTAATAATTACAACGTATACATAGACAATGTATCATGTCCCGTAATTGGAAAAATTTGCATGGATCAACTCATGATAAGAATTCCAGAGGAAACTAAAAACAACACAGTAACCATAAGTGGACTAATTAACAATTTTGAAACTATGGCAAAAATTACGAATACTATAACCTATGAAATTCTAACATGTCTAAACATTAGGATTCATAGAATATTTAGACTAAATAACGAGATCTTTATCGAAGAATAAGAAAAAAGCGAGTACTCGCTTTTTTCTTAAGGGGAAAGAATATATTCTGTATGGTTGATTTTATCAATATTATGTAGGAGAAGAGGTCCATACAGTGCAACTTAATTGCATCTTCATAATAATCTATACGAGACACCCAATTACGTTTTCGATTTGTGAAATTGTGTGAGCCTAAATGTTAAATATAAACCACTAAATAACGAGATAGAAAATATGAACAAAGTGTTATCATAACCAAATAAACTCACAAGTAATCCTGAGACAAGCGGTGTAAAAAATGCAGGAAAAGCTCCATATATCGCTAACCCAATCATTTGAGCACTGCTTCTTAATCGAACAGGTGTAACTTTCTCAATCATAAATTTTTGAGCTAAAAATGCTAGAGGAAACGTAACCCCTTGAAATAGTGAGATGTAAAGAATTTGTGTGGGATTTATTGCCAAACCATTTAAACCAATTCTAATTATAAAGAAGATGATTGAGATTCTTAGAGCTTTGAGAATGTCCAACTTCATAAGTATCCAACCACTTAAGAATAACGCAGGCATTTCAATAATTGCTTGAATCGACCACTTAAGTGCAATTTGATTTGTTGATGCATTTAAGTAGATCATCTTGTCAATAACTGTGAAATTATCAGTATTAAAACCAATATTTATAATGGTGAATATTACAATGAGTTTTACATAATCAGGTGTTCTTAACAAATCCGAAATATCTGCGAACTTAATACTAGCTGTTTCAATGCTGGTGACATCTGCTTGAAAACTAGTCATCAAAAGACTAATTAAAATCATCCCCATAATGACGAAAGAAAGCATTGGATATCCATACTCAATAACAATAATTGATGTTAGTGGTGCAGCTATTGCCCACCCAATCGATCCAAACGCTCGAATTGCTCCAAATTTCAGTTTCACGGATTCATTAGATAACAATGTCCACGTTTCCAAAAAGCCTGCCAATGTTCTAAATAATGATCCTACAAGAGAAACTAATAATAAAACAAAGTAAAAATTGAACTGAGTAGTTTGATATAAGAAAAATGATAGAATCCCTAATGCCAAATATGAATAGTTGAAGATTGGTTTTATAGTGTTATATTTATCGCTAAAAAAGCCATACATTATTTGAATGACTAATGTCAGTAATGATATTGATGAAAGTAGAAGACCTCTTTCAAATGTAGAGTAACCTAAATATGTCAAAAACGGAATCAGTTGGGTAAAAATGAACGCAAATGATCCAAACACAAAGAAATAGATTGAATATGGTAAAAAGTTATTGATTAATTTTCTCATTGATTTATCATAGTGCATTTGCCTAAAACATGCAATAAAATAAGCCCATGAGTTAGGTAATACCTCATGAGCTTATATGTCTAAATATTATCCAATTGAACCAATCATGTCCAATTTCATTAGTTGATTAAGTTCAACAGCATATTCCATAGGAAGCTCTCGTGTAAATGGCTCGAGGAATCCTAGAATAATCGTTTCTGCTGCTTGTTCTTCAGTTAATCCACGTGACATTAAATAAAATAATTGGTCATCAGAGATTTTTGATACTGAAGCTTCATGCTCAACAATTGATTGATGTGTTGTCACAACATTATTTGGTAAAGTATCACTTGTCGAACGATCGTCAAGTAGTAATGTGTCACATTCAATTTTTGATTTTGCACCTACAGCTTTTGCTGTATGCTTAACTAAACCACGGTAGTTTACCGCTCCACCATTACGTGCAATCGATTTAGATATAATTGTACTTGATGTATGTGGTGCAAGATGAATCATTTTTGCCCCAGCATCAAGAACTTGCCCATGTCCTGCCACTGCAATAGATATAGTCATTCCACGTGCATATTCACCCGCTAAAATACAAGCTGGATATTTCATTGTAATTGATGACCCAATGTTTCCATCAATCCACTCCATAACACCATGACTCTCTACATAAGCGCGCTTAGTTACAAGGTTCAATACATTCGTACTCCAGTTTTGAACTGTAGTGTAACGACATTTAGCATGTTTAGCCACATATATTTCAACTACGGCTGCATGAAGTGAATCTTTTGAGTAAGATGGTGCAGTACATCCTTCAACATAATGGACATCTGCTCCTTCATCAACGATTATCAATGTACGTTCAAACTGTCCCATACTTTCTGAGTTTATTCTAAAGTAAGATTGTAAAGGCTTATCAAGTTTTACACCTTTTGGTACATAGATAAATGAACCTCCTGACCATACTGCACTGTTCAGTGCTGCGAACTTGTTGTCAGATGGCGGAATAATTGTTCCAAAGTATTTTCTAAACAATTCAGGATGCTCTCTTAAACCACTATCTGTGTCTAAGAAGATAACTCCTTTATCTACAACTTCTTGTAGCATATTGTGGTATACAACTTCTGATTCGTATTGTGTCGAAATACCAGCTAAATATTTCTGTTCAGCTTCTGGAAGCCCAAGGCGATCAAATGTGTTCTTGATGGTTTCAGGAACATCGTCCCAGTTCTTTTCTTGTCTCTCACTTGGTTTGACATAATAAGTAAAATCTTGAAACTCAATTTGACTTAAATTTGCTCCCCAAGTTGGCATTACTTTTTCTTCAAACGCTCTAAAAGAAGTGAGTCTAAACTCCTTCATCCACTCAGGTTCGCTCTTGATATCTGAAATCTCCGCAACTATCGACTCATTGATTCCTTTTGCGGTACGATAAATACTAACATCTTTGTCTGCAAATCCATATTTATATTCATCCGTCGGAATATTTTTAATATTCTCTTCAAATGTAATTTCTGCCATGTTATTCCTCACTTTCTGCAATAATTTGCGAGAGTGCATCCCAACCAATGAGGGCACACTTAATTCGATTGGCTTGTTTGCCAATATTTGAGAATGCTACAGCTTCTTGTAAACTTTCTGAATCAAACGATTCTAGATTTACCATCTTTCGATACTCATCAACAATAACCTTAGCCTCTGCTAGAGTTTTATCTTTTACAAGTTCAGACAAAATTGAAGTTGATGCTGTAGATATTGTACATGCTTGCCCAGTAAAGCAAAAATCTTTGATAATGCCTTTATCAACTTTTACGAACACCATAATGTCATCAATGCATGATTCTGAATTCATGTGAACTGATTTACAATTATGATCATGACACTCTCTGCGATTCCTTGGGTATTGGTAATGGTCCATGATGATGCTTCTCATTAATTGAGGATCCTTTAAGTCCATTGTTATACCTCCTATATGTATAAATCAACGCATTTCTCAAGCGTGATTTCTTTCAATGTTTCTACTAACACATCCACTTCACTGACTGTATTGTATAAATAAAAACTAGCTCTAAGTGTTTCAGTTACCCCAATAACATGATGAATTAACTTCGCACAATGATTTCCTGCTCTTACCGCAATTCCTTTAGAACTAAGGTATGCAGCAGCATCTTGAGCAAATATTCCATCAATATTGAATATAACGATTCCGGTATCTGTAGTTAAATTATACACTTTGAGATGACTAAAGTGTTGAATCTTACTTATGAAGTAGTCTTTGAGCATCATTTCATAGGTATGGATTTGATCCATTCCTATGCTACTTAGAAAATCAATTGCCGCTTTTAGAGCAATTGTCGATTCAATTGCAGGTGTTCCCGCTTCAAATCTTGCAGGTGATGATTTGAGTTCATAACTACCGTTTTCATCGAAAACAGCATTAGCACCACCACCTAATTTAATACTTCTAAGCTTATCTAACCAAGCTTTCTTTCCATATAACACACCAATGCCTGTCGGTGAACACATCTTATGACCTGACCACGCAAGAAAATCAACATCAAGTTCCTTGACATCAATACTTAGGTGAGCCACAGATTGTGCACCATCTAGTACAACACATATATCTTTTTGATGTGCTAGTTCAATAATCTCTTTAACAGGGTTTATATACCCTAAAACATTGGATACATGGACTAGTGTAACTACTTTAACCTTACTATGAATTTGCTTATCAAGATGTGTTAAATCGATACGACCTTCAGAAGTCAATTTAAAATATTCAATCTTTGCTTTCTTGCGTTTTGCCACTTCAAACCAAGGCAATAGATTAGAAGCATGATCAGTGTGTGTAGTTAATATTACATCACCCTCTTCAATCAGATACTCCAAACCATAGGCAATAAAGTTCAATCCTTCAGTTGCTCCTGAGGTAAATACTATTTCATCAGATTTTGCATTAATAAATTTAGCAACAGTGTTTCTTACTTCTTCATATTGATTAGAAATCTCATAGGATAATTGATAATCTCCACGATGAATATTCACGGATTGTGTTGATAGTATTCTTTCAACTTCACGTATTACACCTAATGGTTTCAGTGTTGTCGCTGCATTATCAAAATAGATTAGTGGCTGTCCACTCATCTGAGTTTTTAAAATAGGGAAATTTTCTCGAATGTTATCTAAATCAAACATGATTCTGCGACCTTTTGAATGACCGCCTCTCTTAAAGCTTCTTTAACAACTTCATTTTCAATAACATCTACAATAGGCATCAAATAACCTAATGTAATAAGCTTTAAGGACTCACTACGAGACATACCGCGTGATTGCAGGTAATACACTTGAAGTACATCAGGTTGTCCTACTGAGGCTGCATGGGATGCTTCGACATCATTCTCATCAATAATAAGTTGTGGATTAACAGATGTGTTTGGCTTAGTATCAAAATTCATAATACGGCTTGTTTGATGTGTCTTTGAATTCTTAGCTTTGCTCTTTATATAGCCAACAACATCAAGTTTCAACATACATTCTTTTAAAACGATACCATATGTATTGATTTCACAATAAGTATTGCCTTTTAGGTGATTAGCAGTAAGAATTGCTTCAAGTTTTGATTGAACTAAGGTTGCTCCTCTAACATTAAGTACTGCACCTTCTTCAACTAAGTCATAATTGACAACTTTAACATGATTCCCTGCTGTTAACTCACCCACTGCAAGCAATACATTTGAATTGCTCTTTAAAGACCAACGTTCATCAAAATGAATTGATAAATCACTTTGGTTCATTTCAAGAATTGCCCAATCAGCAGAATCTTCTATAACTACATTTAGTTTCAATTTACCTTGACCAAGAAAATTGATTAAAGCATTTCCTTTGGTACGTTTTGGGGCAATGAGGGTTACTTCCATGTCATCATTCACTTGAATATTGATGGTATGAAGTCCACCTGATACTAAATCGAGGGTAGAGCTTTTTACAATCACACTTTCAAGATTAGACATTTTTAGCTCCTTTAGTTGATTCATTAATTGCACATGATCCAACGCTTAATACTTGTTTTTTCACTGGTTCAACAGAATCATCAGGGATGCTAATGCCAAGTTCGCTTTCAATCCATTCATATCCTTCTGCATCAATTCTAGATACAAGCGAAGCATCTGAATCCATTACAATACGACCATCAATCATGATATGCGTATGTGTAGGAATTAATAATTGGAAGAAACGTTCATAGTGAGATACAACTAACATTCCCATTGCTTTGTTTTGAACCATATCATTAATAACGTTTGCGACAATTCTTAATGCATCAATGTCTAGACCTGAATCAATTTCATCTAACATTGCGATTTTTGGTTTTAATAAAAGCATTTGCATGATTTCATTACGTTTCTTTTCACCACCTGAGAATCCTTCATTAACATAACGATGTGCTAAATCAGGTTTCATTTCTAATGCCTTAACTGCTTTTTCCATCTCTTTAATAAAGGAAAAAAGATTAATTGGCGTTTCACGACGTGCATTCATTGCAGCTTTCATAAAATCAGAATTTGTGACTCCAGGAACTTCTTGTGGATATTGCATGCCTAAAAATAGTCCGACACGACTACGCTCATCAACTTCCATTTCAAGGACATTTTCTCCATCAAACAAAATCTCCCCTTCAATCACTTCATATTTTGGATGTCCCATGATTGTCGATAATAGTGTTGATTTACCATTACCATTAGGGCCCATGAGAGCATGAATCTCGCCTGTTGAAATTGTTAAGTTGACTCCTTTTAGTATTTCTTTATTTTCTATCGATACATGTAGATTTTTAATTTGTAAAACTGACATTAAGTTTACCTACCTTCCTGACCATAACTGTAACAAATTAACCACTTTTTCTCAATTAAAAGAACTTGAAAACGTGCTTTCTTTAAGGAAATTTCGTAAACTGTGCTTTAAATCACATTTCGCTTTTGTGAATGTGTGTGAAAACCGTTGCATAATTGATGTTCAATTGCTTTTTAACATGTATTAAATTATAATAATTAGGCATACAAGGAGGTCTACATGATCAATTTTATTAAGAAAAATTGGTTCATTGTTCTAATCGGTATTTTGTTCGTTGGTGCTACGGTATTTTTCGCACTCGAGCAAACTAAAGACTTATTACCAGGTAAAACTGTTGATGGTAAAGATATCGTCTTTGAAATTAATGGACAATCAATTACTGCAGATGAATACTATTTAGAATTAGAGCGTCAATTCGGAATTCAAGCGGTTTATCAACTTTTTGAGAGAGCTGTACTTGCTCAAGTTGGTAATCGTACTGATGACATTATTACCGATGCACGTTTACAAGCTGAGTCAACCATTGCTAGCTTCAAAGAATATTATGGTGCAGAATATGAAACATTTTTACTTGAAGCTTTAAAAGGTGTTGGCATCAGTAAAATTAGTGATCTTCATCTGTTTTTTGAAAGTGCATTGATGCTAGAAGATATTCTTACTGAGTATTTCTCAGAAGATGCACAGTACAATAAATTCGTTGAAGAAAGAAAACCAAGAATTATTAGCCATATTCTTGTGCGAATGACTAATCCAAATTCACCAACTGAAGCAGAACAAACAAAATTAGACACTGTCAAAGCAGCTGTTGAAAATGGAGATGATTTTGCTGAGTTAGCGAAGAAATATTCTGATGATACGGGTTCTGTACCACAAAATGGTAAGCTAGGACTTGTTGATTCTACTACTCAATTTGTTCCAGAATTCTTAGTAGCTTCATTAGCTCTAACTGAAGAAGGACAATTGTCTTCATGGGTTAAAACAACTTATGGTTATCACATTATCCGTCTTGATTCATTAGCAAAATCTGAAATCGTTAAGGATGAACAGTTCTTAAGTAAGATGATTTCCATATTCCCTAATGCACAACAAACACTCATTTGGGAAAAAGCTTCTGCTTTAGGAATTAAGTTTGGAAATGCAGAGTTTGAAGAACGTTTTATGAACTATTTCAATGACCTAAATAGTGAAGAAGAAGGAGACGAGTAACATGAAAAAAGTATTAATTCTTCTATCACTTGGTTTATTCCTTGCAGGATGTAGTGATGCTAGCGCAAAACTATCTGCGCCAAATACCATGGTTCTTGAGATTGGTGACACAGTTATTACACAAGAACAAGTTTATCAATACTTATTGGCTGGAGATACTTCTATTGTCATTATTAACATGGCAAAAAATGTTATCAGAAATGATCAAGTTGAAATCACTGATGAAGTTAGAGAACTTGCAGCAGTTGATTTACAACTAATGAAAGATATTCTTAAAGAAGATTTCAATCGTGGATTAAAGCAATTAGGTTTCGCATCAGAAGATGATTACGTTGAACGTGCTCTTATACCTTTAGCACAACAAAATGTAATGATGAAAAAATACATAGAAGATAATCTTGAGTTTGTCACTGCTGCTTATTTCCCTCGCCGTGCTCGCATTATTGAGTTTGCTATTGAAGCTGATGCAAAAGAAGTACTTGATGCAATTAAAGCTGGTGGAAGTACTGAAGAATTAGGAAAAGCGAATACTACTTCTCTTGATTTCTTTGGACAATTAGCAACTTATCATCGCGATAGTACAATCCCAACGACATTAAAAACTATCCTTAAGGATGCAACTGCTCCATTATTGACTCAAGAAGTCATTAAGGATACAAATGGAAAATTCTATATTGTTGAAGTTATCGAAGCTGTACCATCTCGATTCCAGGAAGAAATGATTAAATCCTTATCTGCTGTTAGCACGCTCATTGACACAATGTGGGTTGCTGAGTTCAAGACTGCTGGATTTGCGATTTATGACATTAATGCCTATAATGCCATCAAAAATGGTAATCTATCTAAATTTTTACCAAGCCGCTAAACAGCGGTTTTTTATTAAAGGAGAAATCTATGTGTATCTTTTGTAAAATCATTAATCAAGAAATACCTTCTTATAAAATCTATGAAGATGAATACACCTATGCATTTCTTGATATATCACCGTTAAGTCAAGGCCATACCTTAGTAGTCCCTAAAAAACATAGTGAGCATGTACTCGAGGCTGATTCAGCCACGATTACTCACTGTTTCAATACTATTAAGAAGATCACTCACCACTATGATAATGTTCTAAGATCAAGCGGTTATAACATCATAAGCAATGTACATCCATCTTCAGGGCAAACTGTATTCCATACCCATTTTCATATTGTTCCTCGATTTACAAAAAATGAATCACTCTTCGATTCTTTGAAGGAACACTCTTCAGAAGAAAATATCAAAATGACATTTGAAACCATTAAAATAGCTTAAACAGTAAAAAAACTACATTACCAAATCTTGGCAATGTAGTTTTCTTTATCCCTTTTTCTTGTATATCGTGCGATTTTCTAAGCTAAACACTCTTGGAGTGAATGATCCTTCTTCAATATTCTCCAATACTTTACCAAACATATTCATACGTGCATCTATATTGTCAATTAAGTGCAATACTTCAGCTTCTGGTATGAGAGGCAGAACTGGTGATCCAAAATCATATTGGCCATGATGAGAAAGAACACAATGTTGTAAGAGCATCGTTTCTTCTTTCTGTTCTAGTTTATGAGTGCATGCATGATGATAGATTAATGTGTTGACTATTGAAATATGACCTAATAATTTCCCGACTGTTGTATATTCAGTGAGGATTGGTCCTGAAAGTTCTATTGTCTTTCCTATATCATGAAGAATAACCCCACTAATCAATAAGTCATGATCTAAAAGCGGATACAAACGAATTACTTCTTTTGCGAGTAAAATCATGCTTACTACATGACTTCCTAGTCCACCTTTATACTCATGATGATTCTTGCTTGCGGCTGGATAAACGTAGAAATCATATCCGACTTCATCAACAATTGATTTAACAAGTGTGTGATAAACTGGGTTCTTTATTTCATTAATAAACTCATTAATTGAAACCTGTAGCTGCTCAGATGAAACCGTAGATTCTGGTAAGAAATCATCAATCGCAACAGTAGATTGATCCATTCCTTTGATATCAAAAATCTTTATTTGGAGTTGTTCACGATAGTTCAACACCTCAAACGATACAAGAAGGACTAGACCTTGTTTTATCAATTGAAGCTGTTCAGGCTTTACATCCCATAGTTTTCCTTCAATTTGTCCAGACTTATCTTGAAAAGTAATGGATAAGTATGGTGAACCTTTTGTTGTTACACCTTGAATGATGTTGCTTACTAGTAAAGGTTGCTCTAATTTTTCTTTATCTTTGAATTCTTTTATTTTAATCAAAATCTTCCTCCTTCTGACCATCAATTACTTGTTGGATTGTTTCAAATCTAAATCCTTTGCTCACAAGCTGTCGTAGTAATGTTTGATGCGCTTTGTAAGGATCCATGTCTTTTTTATCTAATTTACTCTTTATTCTTGACGCTTCATTTTGACAAATAATCAATTCTTCCATTTCATCCATATCATAATCAAGTTGATTCACAACCTCAGTAGCGAGTGAGTGTTCAAATCCTCTAGAAATAAGACGAGAACGGATTTTGCTTTTCTTAGCCATTAATGGCATATCACTTAGTGAAGATTTAATCTTTTCAGCAAACATTAAAGCAATATCAAACTCACTTTGTTTTCCTTCGTCTTTCATGACTTTAAGAATCATTTCATAGGGAATTCCTTTATCAAGCAATGATTTTACTATCTTCTTTTGACCGACAAGTAATGACTGAAAATTCATAATCATTGATGTTGTATATCTTACATCATCAATATATCCATATGATTCGAGTTTCGAAATAATTGCATTCATTTGAGTTGCATCTAATTCGCCTAACCCATGAAGGAAATCAAAGATTTCTTTGCGAGTACGATCCCTAAATGAAATCTTTCTAACACATTTTTCAAATGCGTTTGCTACTTTTTGTTCGCCTTCAAATCGTTGATAAGTGTCTTTATTCACAATAGATCCTTTCTTCAATTTAAATTGCTTCACAACTTCAGGGAATATCTTAATTTTGCTTTTCTCAAATTTTGAGATTAGTTCTACTTCAGAAATATCATTTCTCATAATTATATCTTCGACATAATACGTTGAAAAATATCGCTTCATTGCAAGTTCATATGTTTCGCTTACCTTCTTAGCAAAAGTCAATCGATCAAACTTTTCAACTACACGTTGTGTATTGTTCTCAATATTTGCTTTCTCTTGAACACTTAACTTAGTATAGGCATCTACATTTTTTGCAAATTCTCTAGCATCTGCAAAATAGAATCCAGTCTCTTGATCAAAAACTAGTTCATCAAGAACATCATCTTTTCGTGCAAACACAGGTAATCCCGAAGCAAGTGCTTCAATAAACGTTAACCCTTGTGTTTCAGTGAGTGAAGCAGAAACAAACATATCAGATAAACCATAAATCTCTGGAACCTGTTGGTTTGGCACCTTACCATAGAAGATAACATGATCATTAAGCTTCAACTTATCTGTTTGTTCTTGTAACTCTTCAAGAGCAGGCCCCGCACCAACCACAAGAAACCTAACATTGGTATTGATTTCGACAAGTTCTTTCATTCCATTTATAACAACATCGATACTTTTTTCTTTCGCAATGCGTCCTACATAAGTAATTATATAGTCACTTTCACTTATCCCGATTTTTGCACGAAAAGCTTTTTTATCATCCTCACTATAGCGTGCTTTAAACTTATCAAGATTTAATCCTGTAGGGATAACATGAATTGGAGTTTCTATTTGATAGCGTAACAGCATCTCTTTAGTTTTTTCTGATGGTGAAACAATAGCCATACAATGAGAACCATACATTCTTGATAATTTCATTACTGTTTTCTTTGCTAAACGTTCAATCGTTTTAGAATTGAAAATATTAACATAGTGAGTGTAATCTTCATATGTTGTATGGTAGGTTGACACTATCGGAAGCTTTAGCATGCTCCCTATAATATGACCAAAGATTCCCACTCCAAATTCTGTATGGACATGAATCACATCTAGGTTCATAGATTTAACATGATTGAACGCTAGAAAATGGGCAGGTGTCGTTAACACATACCCATACATTTTTTTGATCTCAATTCCAGGTAATCTTAAAACATTGTTTTCAAATTTGGTTGAAATGAGTTTTGCATGCGTGGTTATAACAAATACTTCATGCCCTAATTCAATTAATCCTTCTTGTAATGTAACAATAGAACTTACCACGCCATTAATATCAGGGGAATATGTGTCTGTAAAAATTCCGATTCTCATAATTACCTCAGCTTCACTTTGTATGTCATATAGAATATGAATCCTATTAACATTATCATATAAAACGAGACAAAACGCCACAATATCATGGTAGAAGTTGCTACGATTTGATTTGTGACTAGCGAAAACAGGATAATAAACAATACTTCAGTACCCCCAACTCCACCAGGGAGTGGCGCAAAAACCTTTAGCATTCCTAAAAAAGCTGACAATGCCATGATATCTATAAATGATACTGTAATGAATGTAATCCCAAATGAGCGAATTACCAAATAAGGAATGAAATAGAACAGCGATACTTTTAATACATAAACAAATGTAACTTTCGCTACCTCATCAAGATTATTTATAAACATTTCTTGTGCCTGATCAAATTGTTCTACAAAATCTGAGACTCTCTGCTGATTCTTTTCAACCGACTTAATGATATGAAGTTGTTGAAGTAAGTATAAACCTTTGAACAAAAACCATTTATTGAATCTTGGTGATTGCACAATTAAGAAAAGGAAAACTAGTACAAGCAGATTCGCAAAAAAGCCCAAGATTACAAGAGTTCGCATCGTTGAATTTAAGAGTTGAAGAACTCCAAACTTAGTAAATAGGAAGACGAATCCAACAATTATTAATGCAGCTTGATGTAAAACAAATTCAAGCCACAATATACTCGCTGCTGATCCAGAGTTTATTCCTTGTTTCTTGAATATAACTGCTTGAGCCATTTGTCCACCACTCGATCCTGGAGTAATTCCATGAAAGAATGCAGCAATGAATGCATTATGAATACCTTTAAGGTATGTATACTGAGGATTAGTAACTCTCGCTAAGCGAGTTAGTGTTATTCCAACTAAAACATGATACAAAAGACTTAGAACAACAATTAGAAAGACGTAACTAAGTTTAATTGTTTTTAAAAGTTTAGTGATAGAAGAAAAGTCATTGCCCATGATGAAAAACATCAGACCAACGACTGAAATAATGATTGCGAAATTTAAAATAAAAGACTTATTTATTTTCATGATTGTATTATATCAAATCATACAAATAAGTCAATTATCATTTTATAAAGATTCGTAAATCGTTTTTAACTGTTGTCCAATCTTATCTAAACTTCGCTCTTCTGCAGTTTTATAAGCGTTGTTAACTAATTCATCTGGATATTGATGATTAAGGATGGTATTTAAGTGAGTCACAAACTCATGATTATCTTGTCCCATAAGACAATTGTATTCATGTTTCATCCAACCTTGATAAACTCCAATATCACGGACTACTACTTTTTGCTTAGAGGCTAATGCTTCTAAGACTACTATTCCTTCCGTTTCTTCAAGTGAAGGAAAGAAGAACGCATCAGCACCAGAGAATGCACCTTCAAAACCTGGACCTTTAAGATAACCAGGTAGTCTCACATTCATAGGATGATTATCTAAAGCATGTTTAACTTCTTGAGAAAGTGCAATTCTTGGTGTTGAACCAAACCAAACGAAAGTAACATCAGGCATCATTCTAGCTACTTCCATAAAATCAAGAATTCCTTTTCTCTTAAGATACAATCCTGCGCTCACAACAACTTTGTCTTCAGGTCTTAAATGAAAATAACTTCTGAACGTTTTCTCTTTTTCCGTATCTTTTGAATAGCGAGAAAGATCTATCCCGTTAGAAACAGCATAGATAGGTTTTTCAATACCATAGTTTTCAAGAAGTGACTTTGAGTAAGGTGTTGGAGTAATAATGATATCTGCCATTTGATACATGTTAATAAGATGTTGCTTAACAAGTGGTGCTATTTGATTTGATAAAATAAACGAATTTCTAAAATCCTCTTCAGTACTATGGGCATGATAAACTACCTTTTTTCCTAAAGCATGAGCTTGTGCTACAACAAGTGGACTTGTGATTCCCACGGTATTAATATGAAGAATATCATACGAATCCATTACATCAGTGGTAAATTCCACTCCAGCATACTCAAGTGCCTTTTTTTGGTGCTTTAAAGCACGGCCTATACCGGATTTAGAAATTAAATTTTCGCCTTCAAAATACAATAGTACTTTCATGATCATGTCCTTTTAAAAAATCAGGGTGTTATCACACCCTGATTTGATTATTTATTAGTCTCTCGCAAGTTTCATTAATCTTCCGAAACGTTTTTCTGCATCACTTGCCGCTTTATCAAGTAAAGTCTCTGCTTCAAATGGGTTAGCATTTGGCAATTGATTGAATCGTGTCTCAGTCATAACGAAATCACGGAACTTACTGAAATCTGGTTTAGTGTAATCAACAGTTAATGGTTTTTCTGCATCTGGATTGAAACGGTAAAGTGTCCAATATCCACATTCAACTGCAGCTTTTTGTGTAATTTGATGATTAGATAATCCACCTTTAATACCATGTTCGATACATGGTGAATATGCAATCACCACAGAAGGTCCTTGGTATGCTTCAGCTTCTTTTAATGCTTTGATTGTTTGAACACGGTTCGCGCCCATTGCAACGGATGCAACATATACGTGACCATACATCATCGCCATAAGACCTAAGTCTTTTTTACCTGTAGGCTTACCACCCGCTGCGAATTTCGCAATGGAAGCTGCTTGAGATGCTTTTGATGATTGTCCACCAGTATTAGAATATACTTCAGTGTCAAGAATTAAGATATTGACGTTGAGGCTATTTGCGATAACGTGATCGAGTCCACCAAATCCAATATCATAAGCCCAACCGTCTCCACCAATAATCCAAACAGATTTAGAGATGAAATCTCTTTCCATTTCAAGGATAGGTTTTGCTGCTTCTGATTTTGATGCTTTGAGTAGTTCAACTAAACGAGGTGCAAATTCTTTTTCTACTGAGCGATTGCCTTTGACAGCAAGGTATTCTCCCACAACTTCTTGTAGTTCAGGCTCAAATGATGACTTCGCATCGGTTAGCATTTCAACAAGTTGACGAGATTTAAATTCTTGAGCAACTTTCATACCGAAGCCGAATTCTGCGTTATCTTCAAATAATGAGTTAGCCCAAGCTGGTCCTTTACCTGATTTGTCAGTAACAAATGGTGTAGAAGGTGTTGATCCACAATAAATTGAAGTACAACCAGTAGCATTAGAAATCATCATATCACTACCGAATAGTTGTGTAACAAGTTTGTAGTAAGGAGTCTCACCACAACCAGCACATGCTCCTGATACTTCGAAGTAAGGCATTAAGAATTGTGATCCCTTAATAGAATCTGTAGGGAAGTATTCTGATTTATAAGTTGTATGTTTGTAGATGTATTCCGCAAGTGGAGCTTCATGAAGTTGTTCATTCACATCAGTCATAACTAATGCTTTCTGACCACCTTTACCTGGACACTCAACACTACATAATGAACACCCTACACAGTTATCAGGTGAAACCATCACGCGGTAGCGTAAATGTTCAACACCTTTACCATTAGGTTGTAATGTTACAAATTCTGTAGGAGCATTCTTAACTTCATTTTCATCAAGTAGGAATGTACGGATTGTTCCATGTGGACAAACGAATGAACAGAATCCACATTGAATACAGTTTTCAGGAATCCACTTAGGAACTTGAGTTGCAATCGTACGTTTTTCGCTGAATGTAATGTTATTACGCATTGATCCATCAATCAGTTGATCTGTTGTGAATGCTGAAACCGGAAGATCATAACCTTCAAGTCCATTAATCATCGCTACATGCTCATCAAAGTACTCATCACCTGTAGTCTTGCGTGTATTTCCTAAGACAATGTTTGCCCATTCAGGATCAATTTCAACTTCGATTAATCCTTCTTTACCCATATCAATAGCTTTGATGTTAAGTTCTACAACTTCATCACCTTTTTTACCATATGTTTTCTCAGCAGCATCCTTCATATATGTTAAGGCATCTGCATAAGGAATAATTGACTCATTGAGTGCGAAGAATGAAGATTGTAGGATTGTGTTTGTGTGACGTCCCATACCAATGGACTCAGCAACAGTATTTGCATCAATGACAAACATTCTTGCTTTCTTAAGCGCTAGTTGTTTTTTCACACGGTTAGGAAGTAATCGATCAACTTCACCTGCTGGAGTTGATGTTGAAAGAAGGAATGTTCCACCTTGTTTTAGGTTGCGAAGCATGTCATAACGGAATAAATATGATTCCAATGAACATGAGATAAAGTCAGCATCTTTTACATAATAAGTACTACGAATTGGAGATTTACCAAAACGTAGGAATGAGCGAGTTGCTCCACCAGCTTTTTTGCTGTCATACGCAAAATAAGCTTGAGAATAGAGATCTGTGTGATCTCCAATAATCTTAATTGAGTTTTTATTTGCAGATACAGTACCATCTGAACCTAGACCATAGAATAGGCATGATGTGTAATCGTTCTTAACTTTGAATGTGTCATCACTTGGAATAGATAAGAATGTGACATCATCAACGATTGAAATTGTGAATCCATTAATTGGTTTTTCGACAAGTAAATGATCATAAACACCTTTGATATCGCCAGGTTGAGTGTCTTTTGAAGACAATCCATAACGACCACCAATAATAGTGTCAATCTTACCATAACCATGTAATGCTTCATGAAGGTCAAGATAAAGAGGACCATGTGATCCAACTTCTTTTGTACGATCTAAAACTGCGATTTTTTCGACAGTTGCTGGAAGAACTGATTTTAATAAATCAGCACGGAAAGGACGGAATAAGTGAACTTTCACTAAACCGACTTTTTCTCCACGTGCATTGAGTTCATCAATAACTTCAGCTGTAGCTTCTGTCACTGATCCCATTGCGACGATAACACGAGTTGCATCCTCTGCTCCATAATATGTAAATGGTGCATAATGACGACCTGTTAATTTTGAAATTTCATTCATATAGTGAATAACAACGTCACTCACTTTTTCATAATGTGTATTTTGTGCTTCACGGCCTTGGAAATAAATATCATCATTTTCAGCACCACCACGTGTTACTGGGTTAGTGTGTGGATTTAAAGCACGTGCTCTAAAACGCTCTAATGATTCTCTATTTACTAATTTACCAAGATCCTCATAATCAAGAACTTCAATTTTTTGAATTTCATGTGATGTTCTAAAACCATCAAAGAAATGTAATACTGGTGCTGATGCTTCAATCGCAGTTAAGTGAGCAACCCCTGCAAGGTCCATAGCTTCTTGAACTGAATGAGATGAAATCATCGTGAAACCAGTTTGACGAACAGCATAAATATCTTGGTGATCACCAAAGATAGATAATGCACGTGTTGCTAATGAACGCGCAGATACGTGAATTACTCCCGGTAATAACTCCCCAACCCATTTATACATGTTAGGAATCATTAATAATAAACCTTGTGAAGCTGTGAATGTTGATGCTAAAGTGCCACCTTGTAGCGCTCCATGGACAACCCCTGCTGCTCCACCCTCAGATTGCATTTCTACAACCTTGACAACAGTATTAAAAATATTTCTACGCCCTTGAGATGCCCATGCATCTACAAGCTCAGCCATCGTTGATGACGGAGTAATAGGATAAATACCTGCTACTTCAGTGAACGCGTACGCCACATGAGAGGTTGCAGTATTTCCATCCATAGTCATGAATTTTTTAGGCATTTGTTCCTCCTCGATACCTTGTTAACATTACAATTATACACCTTTGAAGGTCAAAAGACCATGCGAAATTGATGGTTTGTGAAAAGATTAGTTAAATATATATTGATATTTACTATACTTTTATCTTTGTCCAAGAAGCTCCATTAAAACGAATTTGAGAGATAACAAATCTTAGCATTTGATCAACCAACACTGACATCCATGCACCAGTAAGTCCAAATCCTAAACCATAAGCAAAAAGATACGTTAGACCTGGTCTTACTATAGAAACACTGACTAAGGATAAAGTAGCTACAAACTTAACATCCCCTGCTCCTCGAAGTGCTCCAACAACAATGACTTGAACTATTTGGAATAGAATTATCACTGAAAGAATGATTAGAAGAGGTCCCCCTAATTCAATAATGTTTTGATCGGATGTGAAAAGCGATAGTATACTTCGCCGATTTAATGCAATAAGCGAACTAAAAAGAATGGCAACCGTTAAACCAATACGCTGAGTTATTTTGCCATACCCCATCGCAACGTCAGGTCGTTTTGCACCTAAAGATTGGCCAATTAAAGCTGAGTTTGCAGTTGATAAACCATCTCCTAATGCGAATGAGATAACCATCACATTCATTACGAGTTGATGTGTTGCGAATGCGGTTGTCCCCAAATCTGCCACAGCACGAGCATATAGCAAGAAACCAAAACGTATAAATATTTGCTCAGTGAGCGCTGGTTTACCAAGTTTTATAAATGATTGTACAATCTCTTTCGAGTATTCAAATGGTTCTTTAAAGGATTGATATAATAATGAATCTTTATCAAGAATTGATCTAAATGCAATGATGAACATCACGAGGTTACCAATGGTTGTCGCAATACCAGCACCTAACACTTCAAGTCTTGGAAAGATCCATATTCCATTGATAAGTAGATAGTTAAGAATTACATTCACAATATTGGCAGTTAAGTTGGTCTTCATCGCAATGAGCGTATTTCCTACTCCTCTTTGCGCTGCATTAATGTTCATAGACATTCCTAAAAAGAAGTTCCCTATCATGATGACACGAAGATACAAGATTGAAGTATCTAAATAGTCACTGGTTGCTCCTGAGATAAGGAGTAGTTCCTTCGCAAAGATTATTCCTATTAATGCAAAAATAAGACTTAAAACAAACGCAATGAATAAAGAATGTCGCATGACATCTTTAAGGGCTTTAGTATTCTTTTCTCCACGACGTCGTGATATGACAACTGTAGTTCCTACATTAAGAGCAAACAACATGGATAAAAGAATAAACTTAGGTTGGTTAGTAATTCCAATCGAGGCAATGGCAGTTTCTCCTAAGCGACCTACCATCATCATGTCAACAGCTCCAATGATACTAATTAAGAATGCTTCAGTGGCACTTGGCCAAGCAATCTTAAATGTTTTCTTAATCATGCTTGTAGGAGTTGGATCCTTAATGTTGATCTTATATCCGATTAACTTAAATATCCATGACATCATAAAACACCTTTTTCTACAATCGCAATATTATTACGGTTACATTTTTTTAGTTGATTAACTTCTCTAATTGGCCATACACCTACTATAATATTAAACCATGTCATCCATTGATAGTAAGGCCATAGTGAGGTAGATACAGAAATGAAATCTGCCTTAGTAAACCTTTGATATGCATTAATCGTTAAGGCTAATCGTTGTAAGTATGATAATGTTTTGTTGTTAAACTGTTGTTCAATAATTTGACCAACAGGATACTTGTTATCTTTTCTTTTCTTGCATGCAGCAACAATTCGAGGATCAAAAGACACAATACTCACTAATCCTTGATAATTTTTTAGTTGATTATACAAAGTCTCAATCGTTTCTTTATGTCTTGTGTTTGGTTTGATTTCAATCATGAGTGGTACTTGACCACTAACTTGTTTGAGAAACTCTTCAAGACTCATCATCGTATAGGATGTGTTCATGATTGGATATGACTTAAGTTCTTCAAACGTTGATTTGCTTACTTCAAGACTACTTTGACATAATCTTAATAGATTATGATCATGCATCATTACAAGGACATTATCACTTGTTAAGCGTATATCACACTCGATTCCAAGTCCTTGATTTATCGCTAATTGAAAAGCCCCAAAAGTATTCTCGGGATGTTGTTCATCAAAAAGTCCACGATGTGCTAGTGTTTGTCTTAACCAACGAGTATGAGATGGTCTAGGACGAGGTGTAATCAAGACAATAAACACTAGAATTATGAGTAAAAATATCATAGGTGTATCATACCAAATTTTGAAATACAGGATATGTTTATTTCAAAACTATTGTGTGAAAGATATGCAATAAATAAATCATTCTATATTAAGATATGACTTGATAAGTTCAAAGGTAGCTTCAACACCATCAGCGTGGGTACGCTCCATACCATGAGATGCCATAACACCAGGACCTATTAATGCTCCTTTAATGTTTGCACCACCTCTTAGTGCTGCAGACACATCAGATCCATACATTGGATAAATATCAATAACATGATTAAGTGATTTTAAAACAGCCATATCCTTTAATGATGAAATCATTTCTCGATCATATGGTCCTGATGAATCTTTAGCACAGATCGAAACATCATACTCAGTACATGCCAGATCATCACCAATACATCCCATATCAACCGCAATCATTTCAGTGATTGTAGATGGAATCCATGCGGTCCCATGTCCCACTTCTTCATAGGTTGAAATAATAAATGTTGTATCATATTTTGGTTTTTGTTGAGAACATTTTGCATAATCAAGAATGGAAAGAAGGATAGCAACCGAGATTTTATCATCAAGAAAACGTGATTTAATAAATCCACTTGGAGTTATGATTGTCTTTGGATCAATTGCAATAATATCTCCATTCTGGATTCCTAGACAGTGAACATCATCTTTGTTTTTCACTGTTTCATCAAGTCTAACCATCATTTTTTCGACTTCTCGCACACCACTATTAGCATCTTTATATACATGTGAAGATGGTGATTGGTACAAAATAGTCCCAGAAATCATAGAGTTATCTCTTGTAATAACATGACAGTATTCACCATCAAGTGTAGGTACAATGATTCCACCTAAGGTTGTGACTTTAAGAGTTCCATCTGTTTGAATTGAGCGTACCATTAATCCTAAAGTATCAGTATGAGCAGATAATGCAACATGTTTTGACGAATCATGACCTTTTAAATGAATGAGTAAGTTCCCTTTAGGAGTTACTTCATAATCAAGTTTCATAGATTCAATTTTTGATATAAGAAAAGGAATAATCTTTTCTGAGTATCCTGTAGGACTTGGAATTTCAAGTATTTCTTTGGCTAATTCTAGTATATCTTTGATTTGGGATTTCATTGTATGAACACTCCTTCTGTTAAGTCAATTTCTTTAAGTTGAACAATGACTTCTTCATCTTTTCCTGTAGGGATATTTTTCCCTACATAGTCTCCTTTTATGGGGAATTCCTTATGTCCACGATCAACAAGAACAGCAAGTTGAATTTGCTTAGGTCTTCCAAAATAGACTAAACCATCCATGGCTGCTCTGATTGTTCTACCTGTATATAAGACATCATCGACCAAAATAACACGTTTATCTTTCACATCAACATCTAATGGTTCAATGGCAACCTCTTCAATTAAATCATCACGCCATGGTCTAATATTGAGTGACCCTATAGGTAATTCAATATTAGTAAATTGAAGTATCATGCTTTGAAGTCGTTGAGCTAAGTGTACTCCTCTAGTCTTTACTCCCACCAATACAACATCATCCAGTGATTTGTTTCTTTCAATGATTTCATGCGATAAACGCGTTATTGAGCGTGTAATCGCCGTATGATCCATAATTTCTTTCATATTGTTAATCCTCTTTGTTCCATTATAACAAATCTTCCTTTTTAAACATCATTAAAATCATGTTTGTGCTTCATAATTCATTGAAATCAATTTCATCTTATGGTATTATTTCTTAGCACACGCTTAGGGGTATAGTTCAATGGTAGAATATCGGTCTCCAAAACCGCTGATGCGGGTTCAACTCCTGCTACCCCTGCCAACATGCAAATAACCCGCTTAAATAGCGGGTTTTAATTTGCCATGACCACATTGTGACCACATTATTTTTCAGCTTCAATTACACCATACAATCCAATTGGAATGTTAAGTTTCCTTCCAATTTCATTTTCTAGAATTACTCTATTAGATTGAAATAGATTGTCAAATGAGAATTTCTTCAAAAAACTAACATTATCATATAGGTTCCATACTAAAAGAAAAAGTACATGCAGCGTAATCGTGTTTATCTCTAAACCTATTACTTTTTTAATATCTTTTATTACCCTCCAATATTCTGATCTCTCATTTGGTAAAGATAACATTATAACAAGAGGATGTAACTCTAAAAGATTAAATTGATGCATAGAAACCAAGCCAGCAATATCATCTAATATTGCTCGTGGAAGTGAAAGAGCGTCTTTACCTATTTCAATTTCAACAATTCCAAAACCAGCATCAAATCTAGTAACCCCATCGATTCTATTGTAAACATCTCCTTGTCGACTAATTGAAACATCAACACCTAAAGAAATCATCATATTTCTTACAAGTAGATTCACAAAATTCGAGTTTCTACTTATTTCAACTATTTTTGAAATTTGAGTTTCTAATACGTGAGAGCTTTCTAAAATTAACGTCCCTTTACGGGGAACCCTTGATAGTTTCTGCAATTGCTCTTCAAATTTAATTGATGAATTTTCATTTATTTCGACAATCTCATATTCAATTTCAGAATTATCATTTACAACAGCATGTGTTTCAGTCAGATAAATCGCGCCAATTGGACACCTTAATGCACACACACCACAATTAATACATGAGTTTTCATCAATCAATGGAGTATCTAAATTACTGGGCCACTTAATCGCATCTACCGCACAAACATATTCGCTTAAATCTGAAGAAAACATATCAGTGAGGCTATTTTTAACTTCATTCGAATGATACTTAATGCATGTAGGGAAAGTGCAACTTATACAAGCCCCTGAATATATGTCTGCCTCTAGCTTAATTTTGGATGGATGGTTTGGGACGGATTCAATGCTCTCAATCTTTTCAACTTGCTTGATTAATTTGATTTTTTCATGTTTACTTTGTTGTTTCAATATCTTTAACATTAATCATTCCCTCCAAATTTTCAATATCATCAAAATTGATCGCTCTTTCAAACAGAATTCTTTGAAGTACAATTTTTAGTAATGACTCAAAATCAATTACGCCAATTTTTATGTCATATGTTTTTTTTATATTATTAATTAATGTACTTACTTCTGATCTATTATTAGGCATAAGATAACCTACAACTAAAGAAGTTTTAGTTTTTTTTGTCTTGTAGGCTTCTCTTGATAACAAGACAATTTTATTCTCAAGTGCTTGTCGGACTCCCTTAACTGATATTGAGAGTTCCTCAGTTGGTGACTTGATTTCAACTGGTATTACTGTCCCATCATTTAGATAAATTATTGCATCCCATCTTTCATAGTTAATACCATGCCTTGTATCTTCACATTTTAAACCAGCAATACTAAAAAGCTTAGCAATTAATGGATAGAATTCTTCCTTTTTCATATTTTTAACACTATCCATTAATTGCTTTAGAATAATTTCAAATGAAATACCTTTCTTAAAATCGTCAAGTATTTGAAATACTAAAGGTTCTGATTGATGATCTGATTTACTTACTTTCTCTGAAGGAAATACATCATACATAAGTACAGTTCTTTGAAAACTACCACTGGATATTGTAACTCCCACAGATTCGCTAACCTCTGAATTTGAACTTCTCCAGCCTAATGCATCATTAACAATTTTTGCACTCAAAACCTGATAAGGCGAAAAAAGAATATCTTCTCTGGAGCATACATTTTCATTGACAAGAATTATGTGTTCGTTGATTTCCTCAAGCATTGGTGAAATATCAAATCCAGCTCTTTCAAGCATTGTGTAAAACGACACAATAATAAAGGATTTTTTGAATTCCTCAGGTAGATTTTCAAAATCACTCTTCCGAAAATCAATACAATTTTCTAACCATAAAGAAGCTTCTTTTCCATACTCTGTAAGTGAAAGGAATGTTTTAGATACAGAGTATATGCCTTTCATTTTCTTTTTTTCCATCCAATCAGTGTATTCTAATGCAGCAATTGGAATTCTTGTATAGTTTTGCATTGTGTTTTCAGTTATTTCAATTAGACCGGAAAGGTGTGCAAGTTCTTCTTTTAATAACTTGTCATTTCCCCTAACATTCCTTAATTTTTGCAGTGATTGTTGTGTAGCTTCCGAAGTATTATCATCATGTGACATTGGTCCTAGAATAAGTTCATCTCTGCAAACAATATTCGATAAATTACTTGCAGTTATAAGAAAAGACTTGAATGGACGTGTATTTCCTGCATTCAAATTTCTAATGTTATCATTTGGATAACAAATTCCTAAAAGAGATTGCTCAACAAATTTTATCGGATTAAGCTTTGATTTAGTTGCATAAAATCCTAACAATGTAAATTGAAACTTCAAAGCTTCATTCTCTAAAGAGGAAATCCATCCGAGCATTCTAAAAAATTCTGAATACATTTTTGATTGATTATATACAGGATCTAACGATCTATCGTCTCGATATGACATTTCGAGAGCTTGTTCACCAGTAAATCCCGATGAAGCAGCTAATCTCTGATCTGTGAGAACTTTAGACATGTCATCTAAACCAAAAAAATCTCTCTTTGACAAAGCGTCGTAAAGTGAATTGAAAATTAAGTATAAGTTTTGAACTGATGATCCTGGATTTGGAAAACGTACCATTATTGCCCCCTTGTTATGTTACCTTCAAATACTACACGATCAATCCTTTCGCGTGCAATATCACACCATTTCTTTTCAAGCTCAATCCCTATCCATTTTATTCGATGTCCCTGCTTATTTAGCTTTTCACAGCAAACACCTAAAGTTCCCGAACCATGAAATGGATCTAATATACTACCACAGTAGAATCCATTCTCATCTTTTGGACAAAAAGCTTTAATCATTTCAATAATTAATGCTTCTGGTTTCTGAGTAGGATGCTCAGTCTTTTCGTGTTTAAAATTCTTTCCTGCTAATGTTGGAAATGACCATACATCTCCCCTCATAGCCCCTTTTGGATTAGGCTGCCAAGCCAATCTCTCTCCTTTTGAATTTCTATAATACACAGGATTCTTTAATCGCTCTTCACTCTTATACGGTTTTCTTACATCATCAACATTATAAACCCATTGCTTATCTGACTTACTAAACCATAAGAATGGTTCGTAATGAGTTAGAGGTTCTTTAGTTGAGCGAGAAAATCCATTTTCATAATGCCAAATGTTCTGTCGTCTGTAATAAAATCCTACTTCAATCATTAAGATATGTACATAACTAATATAGTCGTGTATTCCGAACCATAAGATACTTCCATTATCTTTCAATAATGAATGACACAAGCCAAGTCTTTTCTTAGTCACATTTAAGAAATCTGAAAAACTAAGTTTGTCTGAGTTATTACCAAAATCCTTATCAATATTGTAAGGTGGATCGGTTAGTATTAAATCAAACTTAACATCATTATCGATAAATTTTTGCATTTCATCTTCACAATTGGCATTAATAATAAGATTATAATCCATCACTCATCCCTCATCTTTTTAGTTTTTCTAAAAATCAATATATATTGATGGTGAATATTCTCAACATATGCAAATGGATATCCATAGGGTAATAGACTTTTATGATTCTGTAATAGAATCTTTGTCCCCTGTAGTGATAATTTGAAATCCATAGAATTTGTTTTTGTTATTTTCTGTATAAGGTCACTATGAAAACTTATGAACTCCGATTTGTTTCTAAAATCAGATACTACAAGACATAAATATTTATCATTTTTCAAAACTCTACCACACTCGAATATTATCTTATCCACTAAAATTTTCAGAAACTCTTCATAATTCTCAATATTTCCTAGATCATTGCCGTTTTGTGAATAGTTTGTAGCTAGATTGTTCTCTAGTCTATTTTTAATCACTTTATGATCTGCCTTCTTATTTAAGATGGACCAATATGGTGGGCTTGTTACAACGAAATCGAAATATTTATCTGGGAACTCCTTTAAAATCTCTGTACTATCTCCTAGAATAAAATTATGATTTTCTAAATTGAAATCTCTAGTTTCTTCTTTTAATCTTCTTAAACTTAAATCATGCCACCGTTCGGATAATTCAACACTGGTGCATCTTCTATCCAAGAGTTGACATGCTTTTGCAGTTGAACCAACACCACCAAATGGGTCAAGAACATGATCTCCAATCTTCGTGAAAAACCTTATCAATCTCATTATATCTTGATATGAATATGGTGCCGGATGCATTTTTTCTATTTGCGCATGTGGATGCTTTGAACCTAATCCTTTTTGATACATGTAACTTTTTGTTTCAGGCAGCCATTCTGTACCATTTAAATCGTTCAATTTGTTACGCGGATCAGCTTTTCTGCGGTTTTCTTGATTAAAATAGTCTAATTGAGAGTTATCCTCAGAAAAATCATCATTTAGATTAACTTTAGATTTGTCTACTTTATTATCATTAATACTAACTTCTTTGACAATTAGCTTGATTCTTCTTATTTGATCTTTATCATACCCTATTTTATTTTCATCCAAATAGTATTCAGAGATCACACCAGCAAGAATAAGATTCTCAAATTGAGTTTTTGTAACTCCTGATATTTTAATTGCTTCTTTTTTGGAAACGTATTTAACTTGCATACTTAATCACCTCTTGAACATAATACTATATAAATCTAAACAAAGCACACAAATCATACAACTAAAAATGTTTGGAGCAGAAAAATCTTTATCAGTAATATTAATAAAAGGGCAATGCCCTTTTATTGTCTCTTATTCTCCATCGCATCGATTCTTCGATGAGCTGCCTTCGTTGATTCTTCTACACGACCAATTCTTTCTGAATGTTGATTATGACGATCTTGAAGCTCATCGTGATCTTTTCTTAAACCAATAGCCATGTCTAACTTAGCGTTTACCATGCCTTTCCACTCCGAATCATTGATGATCCGTGTATCTCTACCACGAATCCACCCTGCAAGCCCTACAAAACACCCTACTATCGCAATCACTACCGAGATACTTAATGAAGTGTCACTTGTCATAAACGATGTTTACTTAATGATGCTTCCTTAAAGTATGCGGTAATGAATCGTGATCCACTTTCACCAATTGGTGCCATTAACATGGAAGAACACCCATATGCATGTGTGGCTTGGGGCAATTGCTTAATGATCACCATTTTCTTATTGCGATAGGTTGCGGTGGATTTACCGGTGCCTAAACTGCTTGCTCGACCGATTCCATTGATATAGACAATGTCACCAGGTTTGAAGTGGATGGGTGAATTTTTACTCAGGTATTCAATGTAGGAATACTTACCCCAGAAAGCCCAGGTTCTGAGTTTGTCATTACTAAGCGTCACTCCCCACTGATTTCGTGCTGGAGTTGCTTCAATGTATTCTCGCTCACCATTTTTGTTTTTGCCAATGTAGATTCCTACATGACCAAGGTTTTTCGTAAACACAAGCAAGCCAGGAAGATCGGGCATCTCTGCGAGATTGCCTTTTTCTTTGCATGAGCGAAACATATCCCCTACATTTTGATCACTTCCCTTGGGTACATTGTAGCGAACAACTCCATGTTTATCTTCCCATAGATATCCTTTAATTAGTCCCACGCAGTCATAACACGCTTTTCCCAGTCCTCCTTGAATGGTGGCAAGGTTTCGAATAGTATGGGCACATTGAAGTTCACTCACACGTCGATTAATCATCGCTTGAGTAAGATATCTTCCAAAGCCTCCCAGCATATAGATTGTAGGCACATTCAGTTTGCTCTTGGCAAACTCAACCAGTCCGAGATTGGTTTTGCTCATGATGCTCCTCACTTTCTTCTTCTAACAAGAATGCTTGTTCTTTTGAGTAATCTAACTCTTCAATCTCTTCATCAAGAGGTTGAATGTCGATTAGTTTATCTTTAGTTGCTTTCATACCATTGTCCATCCTTATAGTGTTTTACTGGTTTTGTAACCCATGATGATCCATTGAAGAC
>JAGXRX010000001.1 GCA_018335655.1 Erysipelothrix sp. | reverse complement strand
GGCCGGTCACCCTCTCAGGTCGGCTACGCATCATCGCCTTGGTGAGCCGTTACCTCACCAACTAGCTAATGCGCCATAAACTCATCATATTGTGTAGTAGCCCTACTTTAATAAAACAAAGATGCCTTCGTTTTACCTATCCGGTATTAGCCAGCGTTTCCATTGGTTATCCCAGTCATTATGGTAGATTATTTATGTATTACTCACCCGTTCGCCACTAAGAAGCAAGCAAGCTTGCTTCTTCGTTCGACTTGCATGTATTAGGCACGCCGCCAGCGTTCATCCTGAGCCAGGATCAAACTCTCCATTTGATTAGCTCGTTTTGTATTCTAGCTATTGTGTTATCCACCTCGATTGCTCGAGGCATTTTTTTTGTTTGACATTTTGATTCATCTTGCGATGGACCATAAAGTTTGTACTTGTTGTTTCCTATTTAGTTTTCAAAGATCCATGTTTTTTGCGTTGCTGTTATCAGTAGCGCTTGTACATAATATCAAAGGCACTCTATACTGTCAACAACTTTTCACTACTTTTTGAAAAGAATTTCATTAAGTTTAAAATAGCACTAAACAATGCAAATTTTAGTTGTTTTTTGTCTAAAAAAAACTCTGTCAAGGTCTTGACAGAGTGGTAAAATGTCTGATTTCACAATACAACATGATTGGAATTGCCCCTACAAAATGTTTATGAACCATTAATCCTTGAGATTCTTTGGTGTCTCCACCCATTCCTTCATCACACCGATCGTATTCTTCCATGTGAGTAATCATGAGTTGATGCTTAGCGCACGCATTAATGAGTTGACTCATTTGAATGGGTTTGAATCCATTCTTCGCCATAACTGGTGCTCCAGCATATCCTCCAATATCTTCATTAACTTCAACATCAAATTGAAAATATGGATATTTAATAATAGTTTCCCCTTTGGGTAATGCTTCTTCATCAAAAACATAATAGAAAGGATGGGTATCAAGAACAATGACTTTGCCATCAGATGATAATGCATGTTTAAGACCTTTTGCCCAATCCTCTAAATCCATAAGCCATCCTAAGACTCCATCAAAGGTAATAATAAGATCATAGGTGGTATCAATGACTTCCCAAAGACGTGTGACATCACCTTGAATAAACGTCACTGGTGTATTGGTATCAATTGATAGCATTTTTGCATATTTAACATTATCTGGCGCAAAGTCAACACCAGTCACATGAGCTCCTAAGCGAGCTAACATGATTGAGTCTGCTCCTGTATTACATTGTAAATGAAGGACTCTTTTCCCTTTAATATCTTTTATGTGAGGAAGTAGTAAAGGATTAAGTTGAATATCATTCTCTTCAAAGCGTTGTTTGAAGCGTTTGTATTGGTTTTCTGCAAGAGCATTCCAAGCGTCTTGGTTTGATTGAATCCAAGCACGTTGGCTCATACTATAATGTCTCTCTTTTTAAAGCCAATGAGTGTAATAACTAAGAACAGTAGTGTGAGTCCAACCATAATTCCACTTTGAGTCACAACTGATTCTTGTAAAACAACTTTATCCGCATCAAATAATGTATGAAGTGAAGCGAACCTTACCCATGATAAATCTTCACCTAAGCGAGCGACCATATCGAGTACCATAGAAGTAAGTGGGACTCCAATGATTGCCCCTAGTGCTAATGATGCGCTAGGCAAGATTGCAGAAAACATCATCATGAGTGAACCCATCATCAAATGAAAACCATAAAGATAAATATTAAGATAGATAAAGCGTGAATCAAGTGTTACACCTTCAAACATTGACCCAGCCATAGAGTAGGAAGCCACCATTAATAAACTAATCATACAAGCTAAGACAACAGCATAGGTCAACCAAGCATGAAGGATGAGTGTTAGACGAGAGCGACCACTTGTAAGTAAGTGAGTAATCGAATTATTATCAATCGTTTTTGCAACCACCTTATATGTAAACATCATTGAGAAGATTAAAGGAAACGTCATCGCAAGAAAACCATAATAGTACCCTGCAATAAACCCTAAGAATGTAAAGTCAACCATTTGAAAATTCAATGCCTTAATCATTGCTTCTGGAAGGGCTTCAATATATCCCATCATGGCATCAACGGTTGTTGGATCATACATCATCATTATTGATGACATGTAGAATATTAATACAAACGTGATTGCAATCCATACAACTTTATTTGAAAGTACAAGATATTTTATATATTTTAAGTTCATACATTATTACCTCTTTCATAAATCGCATAAAACTGATCTTCCAGTGATTTTTCATTATGTTGAAAATCAATGACAGTATATGCTTTTAACACTTCAAATAATGGTGTTAAATGCCCTACAAGTTCTACTTGAACTTTATTAGGAGTGATTAAGCGAGGTTTCATGCCTTCAAAATCACTTAAGGTGAGTAGTTCTTGAGTTTGAATTTGGTATTGTTTTAGCTGTCTTGCATACAGTTCATCAACACTTAGAATACTTACAAGTTCACCTTCCTTAAGCACCGCAATATCATCACATACCTTTAATATTTCATCAAAGTAGTGTGAAGATAGTAACATTGTCTTTCCTTGTTTCTTTAATTCTAAAAGAACTTCGACTAAAGTCATTTGCAAGAGTGGATCTAAACCACTGGATGGTTCATCAAGAATTAAACAAGAAGGATCATGCATGAGCGCTAAAATAAGTCCTAGTTTTTGCTTGTTTCCTTTTGAATAGGTTTTAATTTTCTTATTAGGATTAAAATCAAAAAGCTTCATGTAATAACGTGCTAAATCAAGAGAACATCCTTTTAGTGATGCCATTAACTTTATATGCTCCATTGCACTAACATTTTCTAGAAAAGACAACTCCCCTGCAACATATCCCATTTGTAAATGATGTAGTGTGTCTTCAAAAGGATCAACCCCTAATACTGTGACAGACCCTGCAGAAGGTTTAATGAACCCACTTATACATCGACATAAAGTTGTCTTTCCTGCGCCATTAGGTCCTAGTAGTCCTAAAACACGTCCTTGAGTGAGTGTTAATGACACATCCTTAAGTCCTACTTGACTTCCATACATATACGAACATCGTACTAATTCAATCATTGCTTGCCTCCTTGTTGAAATATGATATCCATGCTTTATTCATAGCTTTATCTTTTCGAAGTGAATAACCTCCTTGTGGAAAGAATGTGAGTTCACCAATGACACAACCATGGGGTGAAACCATGAAGTCTACTCTTAAAAAAGTAAATGGTTGTGAGAGTTTTTCTGCAACATCGATGAGTTGGGGTAATAATGAGTGATACTTAATATCAAAATGATCTTCAGCTCCACTTGCAAATGGATATGGAATTATATTCCCTTGTCGATCGATCATACACCTTGATTTCGATTTATTGTTTAAGGAAACCTGAAACATGACTACTTTCCCATAAAAACAATGTGCTTTAATATCATATATATTTTCAAGTTTATCTAATAGAGGTTCAATGATCCAATCCCGTTTACCTTGATAATTTCGTTCTCGATATAAAAGATGATGGGGTCTTAATTTTAGATTGAGTAAGTCTACATCTTCCACTGACTTAATGACTGCATTTTCTTGCGAGCCAAGTGTTGGTTTAATAATATAAGGCATTGGAAGTTCTTTTAATATCTTCTTATCTAAATGATCAAGAACACATTGTGTTGGGATAACCCACTCTTCTCCAACTTGAGATGCAATCCATGATTTCATGTCATGTTTATGCGTATATTTAATATAAGAGCGAACCTGTGGCTCAAGTTTTAGTTTCATGAATGCTTCACTATAGCTTTTCGGATTCTTTAGATTTGGAAAAAAGCCTAGATGAAAACGGTGTTGAAAGAAGATATAGATTGGATCTGGTACCCAAGCAAACGCTTTAATCATGGTCCATTTTAGATTTTGATTCATGTGAGTATCGTATCATTTTTTATCACATAAAAAAACACCGTTATTGCTAACGGTGTGATTATTCTATGCTTTTTTAGTAAAGATCTTATCTTTAAAGATATAACCTAGAACTCCAGCTAAGGCGACTAAAGTAAGACCAAGCCATACTAACAATTGATTAGATCCATAACTTTGTGAATCAACGAGTACCACAAGTGTTTTAGCATCCACTGTAATTGAATTACCACTAACGCGTGCTAAGGATGTTTCTCCTGCTTGTTCACCATTCACAACCACAACCCATCCTTTTGAAGGAAGTTCAAAGGTTGTTGCTTCTTCATTTCCATTAATAAGTACAGTAATGTTTTCCCATGTTTCTTCTGGGGCATTCGTAATACTATAAGCGACTGTGTTTGCAGGTGAATCAATAAAGCTTAGATGTTCTCGAATTAGATCAGCAGTCGGTAATCTAAAGGCTGCATGATTTTTTCTTAAACTAATGAGTCCTTTGAAGTAATCGACATGACTCATGTTGGTGTTCTTATCTGCCCAAACAAGTTGATTAACTGAATCTGGGGATTGATAGGAGTTATGATCACCAAACTTCGTTCTCATCCACTCACTTCCTGCATGAATAAATGGAATACCTTGAGATGTTAAGACAATTGCATTCGCAAAACGATGCATTTGAGCAATTTCTTCTTGAGTAGCCTCAGGATTTGTTGCCATTAACTTATCATAAAGTGTTAAGTTATCATGGGCTTCATTATAGTTAATTGTATGATGTGGTTCTTTTGCCCAGAACTTAGATGAATATAGAATATCTGAAGATCGAACACCAGGATGTTGAATACTTGCAACGATACCAAAGCGAATTGTGTTTTCTAAGCTTAGCTTACCATTCACAAAACCTTTATCTGTATCAATAAACACGCTTCCCTTAATTCCATCACGCATATCATCAGAGAATACTGCGATACGATCAAGTCTTGAGGCATTGATTTTTAAAGCTTGTTGACTTTCAGGAAGTGGAGTTCCTCCACCTGTCCAACCTTCACCATATATTAAGATATTAGGATTAACTTCATCCAGTGCTGCACGAATCATATTCATCGTTTCAATATCATGAAGTGCCATAAGGTCAAATCTAAATCCATCAATCTTATATTCAGTAGCCCAATAGACAACTGAATCAATGAAATGTTTTCTTACCATTGAACGCTCTGATGCCGTTTCATTACCTGTACCAGAACCATTTGAGAAAGAACCATTTTCATTAAAGCGGTAATAGTAGAAAGGAGCAATCTTAGAGAAATCACTGTCTGCAGATGCACCGGTATGATTATAAACAACGTCCATGACCACACGAATATTAGCTTCATGCAGTGACTTCACCATTTGTTTGAATTCATTAATACGTACTTCTCCATTATATGGATCAGTTGAGTATGAACCTTCTGGCACATTAAAGTGTTGAGGGTCATATCCCCAGTTAAAACGATTGTTTTCGAGTTTTGTTTCATCAATAGATCTGAAATCAAAGACTGGAAGTAAATGTAAATGCGTAATGCCCATTTCAACAAGGTGATCTACTCCTGTAGCAACATCGCCTGGACCTTTTGTTCCACGCTCAGTAAACGCTAAGTATTTACCTTTATTAGTGAGTCCAGAATCTGGTGAGATACTTAAATCACGAACATGAAGTTCATAGATAATTGCATCTGTATAAGGAATATCATTTGGTCTTGTGTATGAGTCCCATCCTTCTGGGTTAGTCTTTGATAGATCAACGACCATACCACGAAGTCCATTGACACCGACCGCACGTGCATAAGGATCAACAGCTTCATTTTCAATACCATTAACATTCACGGTGTAAGTGAAGTAAGTCTTATCTAAATCACCATCAACACTCACACTCCATACACCAGCTCCTAATGTCTTCGTCATTTCAATCGTTTGCTTAGCAACGCCTTCATGACCTGAGTCAAAGAGGTTGAGTGAAACAGCTTGGGCTGTTGGTGCCCAAAGTCTAAATTCTGTTTTTGTAGGGGTGTAAAGAGCTCCTAGTTCACCCTCAAAGTGATAAGTTGCTTCAAATGCTTCTGAAGAGAATACCTTATTGAAGACAATATCAGAAGTTCCATAATTAGGATGAGATATTGTGTATGATTTCCCTAAATCTAAAGGTTCTTGCATAAAGATATCCATACGCGATGATGTCTTACTCAAGAACTCAGCAAACATGATACGTCGAATAGGGAATGAATTTGTTCCATCAGAAATAACGAATCCTTGATCAATATTTTCTTTAAGTGTTAATGGAACGGATAATGCGATATTAATGCGATCTACCCCTTCAAGTTTTGCACTTAAGAACTTAGGGGATAAATCAACATCATTTAAATTGTAATAAACCGTAACATCTCCTTGAACAAGATAAACATTTAAAACATTATTTTTAGATTTTGTGATATCAATAAATCTGTCTTGATCAACATCCTTTTGAGCCCATTCATTAAGTCGAATGATAAACCCAGCTTCACTTGCTTTTGAAGCATCAAATGTTAAAGAAATGATTGAACCAAAATCATCAGATCCTGTAATAGGATATGCAGCTCCATCACTGCCTTTTGGCCATACCCATGCATTCCAACCAGTATAGTTACCATCAAAGCGGCGATAGTGAATATTTATTAGGACATCCCCTTCAACAACCACTATCTCTGGAGCTTTGTAATCTTTATTATCATAAACAGTACTATCTCCTGATTTAAGATATGCAATGGCTTTACCATCTTTGACTTCAATGAAACGATCAGCATCCACATCCTTCATTGCCCAATCATCACCAAGTCGTACAATAAATCCGATTTGAGAAGCTTTTGAATTTAGCTCAATTCGTGCTACTGCACCATTGGCTCCTACTTCATCAAATTGGTAAGCTTTACCGTCTTTTCCAACTTCCCATATCCAAAGATTCCAGTTTGTATAAACACCATCTGGTCTTGAATAATGTATCTCTACACTCACCACATCCTGTGCAAACACGTTGAGTGTTTCCATAAAACTGAACAGTGGTAATGCCATCATCATGAGGGCTAAAGTTAATCTTAAAAGTTTTTTGATCATAAGACCTCCCGCACAATATTTTATCATATAAGCGCTTACATATCTATTTTTTAAATCATGTGAAGTACATCCTCTTTAAGATGTAAGAAACCTCACGCAAACTACAACCAATCATGCATCAATGTCCGTAATGATATTGTATGAAATTTCAAAAGGATTATGATGGAGTTGTCCAAAGACAGAAAGGAATTTATATGAAAAAAATTACAATTATTTTAATCTTGATGTTTGCGGTAGTATCATTCTCAGGATATCGTGCCATAGCTGTGGAGGATCTTGTTGATGATTTCGTAGTAACACAAGTAGAAACAGATACATGCCCAATGCATGGTGATGGAACACGTCTTCAACCACGTGATGGGTCAGGATATGGTCAAAGAAATGGTGTAGGCATGGGTAGAGGAATGGGTAGAATGATGAATCGTGGATACCGTCGTAACCCACAAGGATATAATAATAATCAAACACCATTTGAAGACTGTCCACATTTTAATACTACTCAAGAATTAAAATAGTTTCACAAAAAAGATTGAGGTTTTATCCTCAATCTTTTTTTATCTTACAAACATCTTTACTAAATCATAACCTGCATCATCAATGATGGTTTTTAGTTGACTTTCTTCAAAAGGACCAGTTCCATCTAAGGTAGCAATCTTCTTGGATAGATCGACGTTTACTGCTGTATTTGGATATGCTTCTTCTAAAGCATTTTGGACGCGACGTACACAGTGATTGCACGTCATATTGTTGATTAGTAATTCAATTTTCATATTGTTCTCCATTTAAATTGTTTTAGTCTTAAAGCGTTAGTCACAACGGATACTGAAGAAAATGCCATAGCAGAAGCTGCAAACATAGGATCTAAGAGTTGTCCTCCAAAAACATACCATATTCCAGCTGCAATAGGAAGACCTGCTAAGTTATAGGCAAAGGCCCAGAATAAGTTTTGTTTAATAATACGGATGGTTTGTTTTGATAAAGCAATCGCTTTTGGTACATCCACTAACGATGACTTCATTAAGACAATATCTGCAGATTCAATAGCCACATCACTACCAGATCCAATTGCTATCCCTACATAAGCACTACTTAGCGCAACTGCATCATTAATGCCATCTCCAACCATCGCTACTTTATAGCCTTTAGCTGTTAATTCATGAATAACATCCGCTTTCATATCTGGAAGCACTTCAGCAACCACATCATCAATACCGACAAGATTTGCGATAGCTTGCGCTGTTTGCACGTTGTCTCCTGATAACATCATTGTCTTAATGCCTTGTTTATGTAGCATTTGAATCGCTTGCTTAGAATCTGGTTTTAATGTATCTGCCACAAAGAAGATAGCAAGTACTTCATTTTCACTCATTAACATGAGTGGTGTATGGCCAATTGATGTCTTTTCAAGCATAAGTTCATCTGAGCTGTGAGCTAAACCAAGTCGCTTCATAAGTCTTTCATTACCTATATAATATATAGTACCATCCACACTTCCCATTAGACCTTCACCGGTTAAGACTTTGCTTTGGGTTACAACATCTGTTGAAAGATTAAGTGATGCTGCATGTTCTACAATTGCTTTCGCAATAGGATGCAGGGAGTCTTTCTCAAGACTTGCACTAATCTTTAATGCTTCTTCAAGACTTAATGATCCTAAAGTATGTCCTGAAGTAAATGTAGGATGACCTGTAGTAATTGTACCTGTTTTATCAAACACAACCATATCAATATGGTGAGCTTTTTCTAAAGCATCGCCACCTTTAATAAGAACACCCATGGATGCTCCAACACCACTCGCAACCATAATAGCGGTTGGGGTTGCTAAACCAAGAGCACAAGGACATGCAATGACTAGAATCGAAATCATAATTGTTAAGGCGAATGGGAGTGTAGCTCCAAAAAGTAACCAGGTTACTGTAGCAATGAGTGCAAAGAGTAACACTGCAGGAACAAAGATTCCTGATATCACATCGGCGAGTGCAGCAATAGGTGCACGTCTTCCTTGAGCATCCTCAACGAGTTGCACAATACGTGCTAAGGTTGTGTCTTCCCCAACGCGTGTTGCTTGATACGTTAGTGTTCCATTAGTATTAAGTGATCCAGCTATAATTTGATCACCTTCATCTTTTTCTTGTGGTAAAGATTCACCACTAATTAGACTTTCATCCATAGCCGCAGCACCTGAGGTAATGACACCATCAACCGCTACTTTTTCACCCGCTTTAGAAAGAATAAAGTCTCCAACACTCACTTCTGATATTGGTAAGGTAATGACTTCACCATTGACAATGACTGACGCAATTTCGGGTTGAAGTGCAATCAGCTTCGCAATAGCTTCACTAGTTTTTCCTTTTGCCTTGGCTTCAAGTGTTTTACCAAGAAGCATCATCATAAGAATCACTGCAGCAACTTCAAAATAAAGTTGCTCAACCATAGCATGGCTTTGAGTAATCCATGTATAGAAGAAAGCAAAGAGTCCATAACCAAAGGCTGCACTCACACCTATTGCAATTAGACTATCCATATTTGGAGAGCGATGCCATAGTGTTTTAAACCCTTGGAAGAAGAACTTACGTCCAGCCCACATCACCGGAAGTGTTAATACAAGTTGTAATGTTACGAACCATGTTGCTTCTTTATGAGGATCTAGAAACCAAGGTAAATCAATCATTGAATCCATTAAGAACATATGGGTCATCGATACTACCATGAGTGGTAATGTAAAGATAAGGGCTAAGATAAAGCGATCTCTCATTTGTAGGTAAGCTTTTACTTTTTCATCAATACGATGTTGTGGTTGATCATTTTCAATGTCTTTAGGAGTATATCCTGATTTAATAATGCTTTGTTTGAGCATTGAAGTCTTCACAAGACTTGGGTCATACGTAATCGTAGCTTTTTCACTTGTAAGGTTAACGTAAACCTCACTTGTTCCTTCAATTTTCTTCAAACCTTTTTCAACAGCACTTGAACATGCGCTGCATGTCATGCCTTCAATTGGGATTGTAATGGTTTTGAGTTGTGGTTCTACTTTACTTGCTTCATAACCGAGTTTTTCAATGGTTTTTAGAATTGAACTTTCATCAATATTCCCTTCCACAAACAGTTGTTCGGTAGCATAGTTCACCATGACATGATCAAGATCTGGAAGTTTCTTTACTCCCTTTTCAATATTCATGGCACATGATGCACATGTCATTCCTTTTAAATCATAAGTTTGTTTCATTATTTCACCATCTTTCTAAGTGTTTGAATGGTTGATTCTACACCACTCATATCACCGGCTTGAATTTCGCCGACGACACAATAATTAATATGATTCTCAAGTAGTAATAGCCCAATTGCTTTTAGAGCACTACGGCTTGCTTCTAACTGATTTATAACGTCATCACAATATACTTCTTCCTCAATCATCTTACGTATTCCTCGAAGTTGACCTTCGACTTTTGATAAACGATCAAGAAGTGGTTTATTCTTTAATGATGCATCAAGACTTGCATGTTTCATATCTTCCTCCAATACCCTACAGGGGTATCTATGAGGTGATTCTATCATACCCCCATAGGGTATGTCAAGAGGGTTAATAAAAAGCGGTTTCCCGCTTTTAATATTTATTCTAGTTTTCCGACTACGCGTAAGTTTCTTAGTACGTTTTTACCATGTGGTGATTGTTCAATCGCCGCACTATGATCTTGTCCTGGTGTTAATCCTTGATGTCCACCGTTCCACTCTGGCACATCACTGACATCATAAACCATACCATCCACCGCGACATAAGCTTTTCTTCCTTCTTTACCATCAAAAGTAGCTAACTCAGCAAGTGTAAACACCTCTAGTTCTTCTGCAGGTGGATTAGGATTTGTTGGATTGGTAGGATATGGTGGGTTGTTTGGAGTATTGTTATTGGATGATGGAACACAACCAACAAGTACCAAACTAAGTATTATGGTTATAAGTTTTACTGTCATAGTATATCCTCCTAGTGTGATTTTAATGATAATTTCAAGCTAACTCAACTAATATGCCTAATTATGATACATAAATGCAAATTTATCCTTTTATTTAATATTTATATGGAATATAATTAAAAATAACCACTTTAGATGTAATAATTATCTAACCAGCAATGAGGAAAAGATTAATTCACATGTTCGATAACTTTGAATTCAAGAAGCAAACAACCAAAGAAGGTTTAGGTCTCAGTGTATGTTCACTTGAAGAACTACTGCAGACTTCTTTTTGGTTCTCTTCTTATCTTCAAGATCATTATGATGACTTATCTACTTATGATTTAAAAGAAAATCAATTCATCACTTTAGTAGTTAAGGAATGCTTAGTCTTTATCGTGTTTGATAATAACGATGAACGTCTTTGCATTGGACCTATGCTTATTAAGTCTGTTGAAGAAACTCAAGTCTTGTTGAGTCTTAATGATATCAATTTATTCAATGATCTAAGACATGTTAGTATGTCTCAAGTAAAAGCCATTGGTTCTCTTGTAATGTCATATTGGACAGATAAGAATATGCAATTTCAGCAATTACCTTTATACACGATTAAATCATCCGAAGATACTTCAACAAACCCTTCAAGTTCATTAAGTGTGTATTTAGATGAAGAGATTATTCAGAAAATGAATTCATTAATGGCTACAGGTAATATTGATGATATGCAAGGTTTTTTGAAATACTTTGACACAGTGAACTTAGACAAGATCATTAGTAAAGATTCTTTAAGAGCCACAAAGAATAACGTTATTGCATCGATCTCGCGTTATAGTTTTATCGCAATTAATGAAGGTTTAGATTACTTAGGTATGATGAAAGAAGCTGATGAGTTTATTTATAGAGTTGAATCTTATGACAATGTGAAGTCATGTATTCTACTGCTTAAGGAATCAGCAATTCGCTACACGACTTTAATTCAAGATTTCAAACATGGGGATTATTCTAAATATACAAAATATGTTATTAAGAAGATTAAGAATGACTATAGTCAAAACCTGACTTTAGCTGGTTTAGCACTTGAGCTTAATATAAGTAGTTCACATCTATCTCGTATTCTTTCAAATGAAACAAAGCTCTCTTTCAATGATTTACTTAATTCAGAACGTATTGAACAAGCTAAAGAATACTTAAAGCATCCCAGCAATAATGTTGCGGCTGTTGCTCATTTATGTGGATTTACCTATCAAAATCACTTCACTCAAGTGTTTAAGAAACATACAGGTATGACACCAAGTGAATATTTAAGATCTATGTCCCCTATCCTCAAACAAGGACTATCAACATAAAAAAGACAAGCATGTGAGTTTCACATGCTTGTTTATTGTTTACTGGCGGAGAATGAGAGATTCGAACTCTCGGTAGCTTGCACTACGCCACCTTTCCAAGATGGTGCCTTAAACCGCTCGGCCAATTCTCCAATGCCTTACTATTATACCAAAAATACAAACAATGTCATCTTTTTTTTAAGCTTTTATGTCTGTATGTGATTTAGAGACTAAAGATGTACATGGGTTTAGAAAGTGGTTTAAAGTATATCAGTAAACATTAATATAGTATGGTAAATCCTTAACATTCTATATAATGAACATTGATTTTTAAAATATAATTGTGTATGATATACAAGCAAATGCCCGAGTGGTGAAATGGTAGACGCAGTGGACTCAAAATCCACCGATAGAGATATCGTGACGGTTCGAGTCCGTCCTCGGGCACCATGCATTGTTATTAACGATGATTAACCACTTATTAATCGATATTGACATACTATTAACAATCATTGAGTCATCTTTAACTAAGATTAACGATTATTAACGAGAATCACTTCATGTGGTTTTTTTTCATTAAAATGACTTCAGATACTTTCAGAAGACTACCACTTACAGATGTCTTTATTATGATAACAAAGCCACTTAAATCAGCTTCAAAATAACTTAAATCCTATTTTATAACACTATTCAGTTTTAAACTTCTGAGAGATCTTAGATTTTCAATGTCTGAAAATATATATTAGCCTATCACAATCATGTCTAATCACATGTTGATCTTAAAAATCCAATTAGCTGGATGTTACTATTCCAAATAAATACTGTCTAAAAGGTGCTTTAACACAGTTTAATTTCACTATTTTCATGATATAATCCCGACTTTAACAGTTAATGATGAAACGAAGAGGCGAAACCCTGCATGATTAGTGGGTATTCTCCTCTTCGTTGTGTTTTTAGAATGTTGTATGTAAATACTAAGATGAAATCTTTTTAATCTTTTTGTTGAGTTCTTTGGGTTGGTAGTATTTCTTGTCTAAGCCTAAATTAAAGACACCATTGAGCGCAGTTAAGACTTGCGAACCATTATAAGTGGATTGATAATACATGTCTTGAATATACTATTTGAAGGAAACTTCAATAATAAAAATCTAGAATAATGATAACATGAGTTTTAGTATGATTAAGAAGAAGATAACATTAATATTATAATTCACAGATTGGTACTATGTCAAGAAATCGGACAGTTTTATTGTGTAAAATAGTATCGGAATAAAAAAGCGATAACTGCGGGACTTTGACAGTTGAAAACAAGATAAAATCTAATAAGTAGCGTGAATGCTGCTTTTTTTGTGTCAAGCACTAAAATAATTGTGTTGTATGTGTTGTATGTTGTAGTATGTTATGGTATACTTTCAGTATGAAACTATACTATGATAAACGAGCGAAAGATCCTATCTACTACGCACAACAAGGTTTTCGTAATGGAAAGAAAACTACTACCAAAAATGTCGCCATCATTGGAAAACATTCAGAACTGCTTAAGATCACGGATGACCCGATGGCCTATGCCAAACAACAGATTGACAAATTGAACAAGGAGTTTAAAAACAACAAGGTAACGATGGAAGTCACTGTTGACTTTGATCAAAAAGTCAAAGCATCCAACGACCTAGTTTCT